>JBDHAF010000111.1:0-12797 GCA_039588255.1 Gemmatimonadota bacterium
TCAGACCGGTACGACCCCTGGATCGAGATCGATAGGTCCGCAATCCGTCACAACGTCCGGGAAGTCGCCAGACTCTCGGCCGGCCGACCGATCCTCGCGGTCGTCAAGAATAACGCGTACGGACTCGGCCTAGCGACGGTGGGGCGGATCCTCGAGCCCATGTCCGAGATCGCCGGGTTCGCCGTTGTCAAAGCAAGCGCCGCCCTCAAGTTGCGGGCGTCGGGCGTCCGGAAACCTATCCTGCTCATGGGGATGTTTGCCGACCGCGACGGTGTCGAGCTGGTGGCGAACGAAATCACCCTCAGTCTATACACCGACGACGCGTCCGCACGGGTGGGACGCTTGGCCGCGCGGATGGGTCGCCCTGTCGCCGCGCATCTCTACCTCGATACCGGGATGGGCCGGATGGGTATGGCCTATCACCGCGCCTTGCCTTGGATCGTCGAGCTGGCGGCTCGGGACGACCTCCGCGTCACGGGAACCTACATGGCGTTCACCGAGGTCACCGAGTTCGACTACGAGCAGCTCGACCGGTTCAACGCCCTGGTCGCCGAGGCGCGACAGCGGGGTATCGAGTTGGGCCAGCTCCACGCGGCTTCGTCGAACGGCGTGTTCCACCTGCCCGAGGCACGGTTGGACATGGTGCGACCGGGGATCGCGTTGTGGGGGGGATACCCCAGCCGCCCCGAGGAGGAACGGCAGCTGTCGACGCTGCATCCGACGTTCAGACTGCGGGCGCGAGTGGTTCGGATCGAGCAACTGCGACCGGGCGATGGCGTAAGCTACGGACGGCGCTACGTGGCGGAGCGGCCCACCTGGGTCGCCACCTTGCCCGTGGGCCACTCGGACGGCTACACGGGCAAGGCCGTCAACGGGGCCCGGGTGTGGATCGGCGATCGGCTCTATCCGGTGATCGGAACCGTGAGCGCCAGCCACACCATCATTGAGGTGGGAGACGAAGCCAGGGTGGCCGTGGGCGACGTCGCCACCCTGGTGGGACCCGACCACCCGGAGATCACACCCAACGGTTTCGAGGAGACGGTGGGGGAATCGGCCTACAACGTGATGATGCACCTGAGTCCTGCGCTGCCGCGGATATTGCAAATTTAAGAAACCTTCATGGATTATTACTGTGCAGCAGCGGCGTAATCCTATATAAAGGCAGAAGCACGTACAGCGACCGGAGGAGCGTATGACGGATTCTGAGATCCTTCAACCCGTCAACGACGCGCTCGACGATTTCGAAGAGGCGGTGAAGACCCACGAGCACCGCTCCTTCACGGAAAGCGAAATGGTGCGTCGACAGGAGGTCGATCGGGCGCGACAGCAGGTGCTCGATGCAGTCCACAAGTTGCTGCGCGGAGCCGGCGCGATCAAGTAAGGTGGCGTGACCGCGTCCTGCGGTGGGGTCAGAGGTTGCGGGGTGACGTTGAGGAGGCGGGGGACGACGGCGCCACTTGTTGCGGGACCGGCGTGAAGTCCTCTCCCGGATTGATGAACCGATTCCGCTCGATCCTGTACTGCTTGTCGTACAGCTCGCGATAACGACCGTCGTGGGCCAGTAACTTTTCGTGTGTGCCCCGCTCCACGATCTGTCCATCCTCCACCACCAAGATCTGATCTGCGCTCTGAATCGTCGAGAGACGGTGTGCGATGACGAAGGTCGTGCGCCCGTGCCTGAGATGGCGGAGCCCGTCCTGAATCTTCGCCTCGCTCTCGCTGTCGAGGCTCGACGTGGCCTCGTCGAGAATGAGAATCCGCGGGTCGGCGAGGATCGCCCGTGCGATGGAGATCCGCTGCCGCTGGCCGCCGGAGAGCTTGACGCCGCGCTCACCGACAATCGTGTCGTACCCGTCCTCGAACTCGCTGATGAACTCGTCGGCGTGGGCGATCTTGCTCACCTCGCGGATCTGCTGTTTTGTCGCGTGGGGCTGGCCGAACCTGATGTTCTCGGCCACCGTCCCGTCGAACAGGAAGTTCTCCTGCATTACCGCCCCGATGGCGTTGCGGTAGTCGCGCAGTCGCGTCTCGCTCAGATCGTGGCCGTCCACCAGCACGCGCCCTGACTTGGGCCGGTTGAACGCCATGACGAGACCGGTGATGGTGCTCTTGCCCGAGCCACTGGAGCCCACTAATGCAGTGGTCGATCCCGGCGGCGCCTCAAACGAAACTCCTTTGAGCACGGGGACACCCTCGTTGTACTCGAACCACACGTCGTCGAAGGCCACGTGCCCGTCGACGCGGGGGAGGGCCTGGCGATCGAGATCCTCCTCGTCCTCCGTGGCCATCGCCCGGATCTCGCGAATCCGATCGAGGCCGGCAAACGCCTCGCTGACTTGCGTGCTGATGGACGCGATCTGGACCAGCGGTGACACCATGATCCCGGTGAACATTAGGTATCGCACGAAATCACCTACGCTCATCGAGCCCGCAACCATCGACCGGCCCCCCACCGAAATCATCACCACGCCGATGACACCCACGATGAGAGTCGTAAACGCGGTGATGGCCGATACGCCGGTAATGGCCTTGGCCACATTGCGAAACAAGCGGTGCGCGCCTTTGGCGAAGACATAGCCCTCACGCCGCTCTGCGGTGTACGCCTTGACGATCCGCACGCCGCCCAAGGTTTCGGTGAGACGTCCCGTGACCTCCGCGTTGATCTTGCTCCGCTCGCGAAAGATGGGTCGCAGGTGCGTGAAGGCATATCCCATCACGCCGGCGAACACGCCCATCACCAGTAGTGTGATGAGGGTGAGGCTCCAGTTGATATAGAACAACATGACAAGCGCAATTGAGGACGTCACGAGCCCGCCAGTGAACTGCACCAGGCCGGTACCCACCAGGTTCCGAATTCCCTCCGCATCCGACATGATCCGCGAGATGAGCACGCCGGTTTTGGTGGAGTCGAAATATCCCACGGGAAGCCGCGTGACGTGCTGCTGAACGACCTTGCGCATCTCGGTGATGGCCCGCTGCGCCGCCACCCCCAACACTTGAGACAACGCAAACGACGAGCTGGCTTGGAACAGGGTGGCGATCCCGACCGCCAACGCCAAGGTGGGAAGGAGCCCGACGCTTTGGTTCATCGCAACGTCGTCGATCAGATATTTCGAAGTAAAAGGCAACACGAGCCCCGCCAACCGGTTAACCAACATCAGGCTCAATCCGAGAGCCAATCGCGACCGGTGCGCCCAAACAAGGCCTTTGGCCTCGGCCCACACGTCGGAGAGCTTGAGCTTGCGTTTTTCCTTCTTGGCCATCAACCGGCTGCCTTTCCATCGCAAGGGCGGTCAATGAATGTAATCGGTCCGGGGAGCGATGGCGGACGACCGTCTGGAACGGTGCGAGGAAGCAGGTCGGGGGTGGAGACGAGAACGGGCAGCGTTTGCGAGGTGGGCTGCCCGTTCCGCATCTCAGGCGTTACTCACTCCGTAACGCCACCATGGGATCGACATTGCTGGCCCGCCGGGCCGGCAGGTAGCTGGCGGCAAACGCCACCAGGCTGACAATGAGGGCCACCGCAATGAAGGTGGGTAGATGGACGGACCCGACCCCGAAGAGTAGGCTCGACAGGGCTCGGGTCAGCAACAGGGATCCAGCCAACCCGATTGCCACCCCGGCGGCGGCGAGCGCCACGCCCTGTCCCACCACGTGGCGTAACACGTCCCCGGCGCTGGCACCCAGCGAGATGCGCACGCCGATCTCATGGGTTCGTTGGTTGACGCCGTACGATATCACGCCATAGATACCAACCGCCGCCAGCACCATGGCCACGCCGGCAAAGAGCCCCAACAACAGCATGTTGAACCGCGGTTGGGCGACGAATCCCGAGAACTGCTGCTCCAGGGTAGAGACGCCGAACACCGGGAGGTCGGGGTCGATGGTGATGACCTGCTGCTGCACCAATGGCGCAATGTCGAGGGGCTCGCCGGCGGTGCGCACCAACACGCTGAATGCACCGAAGGGAATCTGCTCCATGGGAGCGTACCACCCCTGCCTGGTTTCCTGGGCAGGTCCCCGAAACTTCACGTCGGCCACGACACCCACGATCTCCCGCGACTGGCCCCAAAAAGACAAACGCTGCCCGACGGGATCCTGGTCGGAAAAATGTCTCCGGGCGAACGTCTCGTTGATGACCACAACGCGCGGGCCGTCGGTGACATCGGCTTCGGTGAAGCCGCGGCCGCGGGTGAGTTGAATCCCCACGGTGCGGAAGTAATCTCGGCCCACCGGATTGATGCGTGCTTCTTCCTGCTCTCCCGGCGCGACCGGGGGCCGGCCATCAATGATGAACCGGCTGGTCCATCCCGGATTGGCCGGATGGTGCACCGCGAGGGCGACGGACTCCACGTTGGGCAACCCTCCCACCCGTTGAACCAGCTCTCGCTGGAAGGCAAGCACCTGTGTGAAGTCAGTACTCCCGAACGCCTGGGGATACCGCGACGCGGGTAGTTGCACGTTGGCCACCAGGACGTTTCCCGCGGCAAACCCCGGGTCCACGGCCTGCAAGCGCCAGAAGCTCTGGATGAGGAGACCTGCCCCGGTCACTAGGACCGCTGCCAGGGCCACCTCGGTGACGACGAGGAACCTGCGCACTCCCTGCCCGCCGCTCCGGGCCGGCGTCCGGCCCCCCTCCTTGAGGGGAGACTGGAGGTCGGCCTTGGCCGCCTGCAATGCCGGGAGAATGCCGAACAGGACGCCGGTTCCCGCCGACGCCAGCATGGCAAACAGCAAGACGCGGCCGTCGATACCCACGTTGGCAAGGCGAGGCAACGCGGCCGGCCCCAAGGCCACCAACCCCCGCACGCCACCCAACGCCACGAGGAGTCCCGCAGCCCCACCCAGCAGGGAGAGGACGACGCTCTCGGTCAGGAACTGCCGGATCAATCGATTACGCCCGGCACCCAGGGCGCCCCGAATCGCCACCTCGCGTTGCCGCACCGTCGACCGGGCGAAGAGGAGGCTCGCCACGTTGACGCACGCTATAGCCAAGACGAGACCCACGGCGCCGAGGAGCATGAGCAGCGCCGGCCGAATACTTCCCACCATCGCCCCCAGCAGTTCCTGGGTCCACATGCCGCGGCCCAGGTTGTCGTCGGCGTACTCCTCTTCGAGATCGGCGGCGATGGCGGTGAGGTTTCCATTTGCGGCGTCGAGGTTGACGTTCACATCCAGCTTCGCGATGACGCGATAGAAGTGGTTCCCCCTGGGCGGTGTCCTCGCGGCGCTGATCTGCAGTGGCATCCACACCTGTGTGCCGGCGGAGGGAAAGGTGAAGCTGGGCGGCATGACCCCGACCACCTCGTACGACGTTCCTTCGATGGCGACGAGCCTCCCGAGAACGCCCTCGTCGGCGCCGAAGCGGCTCACCCAGATCTGGTGGCTCAACACCAGGACAGCGTCTGCTCCGGGCCGGTCGTCGTCGGCATCGTACACCCTTCCCAACACCGGACCCACGCCGAGAATGGAAAAGAGGGTATGAGACGTGCTGGCGGCGGTGATGCGTTGCGGCTCGCCGTCAGGACTCGTGAGCGTGGCCTGGGGTGTCCGCCACGCTGCCATCGACTCGAACACCACGTTCCGCTCGAGCACGTCGAAGAAATCGGGACCAGAGAACCACTCGTGTTGGGTCCCTCGGAGCCGATCGTTCTGCGCCACGTAAACAATCCGGTCCGAGTCGGCGTACGGGAGCGGTCGCAGCAGCACTCCGTCCACGACGCTGAAGATGGCCGTGTTGGCGCCGATCCCGAGGCCCAACGTCAGGATCACGGTCGCGGCGAACCCGGGATTCCTGAGAATAGTACGAACGGCGTACCGAAGGTCCTGTCCGAATTGTGCCATGATGCCGTCTCCTTGGCGCTCCGCGTCGACCATCATCACTTCGCGACACTCCGCGCGGATTCTTCCGTGGTTGCCAAAGCGACGCGCCGCCTCGCGCCGCGCCGCCGCCGCTCCCATGCCGGTTGCCTCCAGATCGCGCGCTCGCATCTCGACGTGATAGGCGAGCTCGCTATCGATGTCCTGCTGAATGTTCTGACGGCGAATCGTGGCCCACAGGCCAAAGAGCTTCTTGATCATCCCGATCCGAGAATCTTTCCCACGGCCGCCGCGAAGCTGCCCCACTCGGCCGTTTCTTTGTCGAGCTGTCTCTTCCCCACCCGGCTAAGTCGGTAATACTTGGCGCGGCGGTTGTTCTCCGATTTTCCCCACTCCGCCTTGAGCCAACCCCGGCGCTGCATGCGGTAGAGGGCCGGATAAAGTGACCCCTCTTCCACGATCACGGCCCCGTCGGTGAGCTCCTGGATACGGACCCCGATGGCGTAGCCGTTCATGGACCCCGGCTCCAGGAGCTTGAGGACCAGAAGCTCCAGTGTCCCGTGTAGACGTTCCGGATTGCCTGGCGACATGTGCATCTCCCTAGACTGTCTAGATGACTGCATGCTTGGACGCGGGTCGGTGCCGTTTTGTTTGAACCGGCCTCGTTTCCCTGGATTATCTAGGGGAAACGGTATCACGCTTCCCTTAGACTGTCAAGGGAAGCGACTTGTCCCAGCAGGGGAACTTGACCGGCGGCCGGAGGTTGTAGGGTAAGGGGCGTGCGACTAGGGTTAGGCCGCGGGATCAAGAAGACGCCTGGCCCGGACAGGGAGACCCTCAGCAAAAAAGATCATGGCCGATCCGTTTCCAACCCACGATCTGGTACGCATCATCTACGAACGGGGAGTTCAACTCCTGCGGTCGGAACACGGCTGGTTGATCCCCTCTTCCGAACGCCTCCAACACGTCGACAACCCGGAGGACGTCGAAGGGGCGCTGGGCGTCCAGCCGATCATCTGTGACACGCAGCTCAACGTGCCGTTCTTCCAACCCCGCCGCGTGATCGATCCGAGTGGAAAGCCGGTGAGCCGGGCGCGATATCTCAAAGGGTACGTGGAAGATCCCAAGCGCCGCATCTACAAGTACATGGTCGAGCACCATCTGTATTGCGCCGTGGCGCACCTCGGGTACCTGGCCGAGGCCTACGGCGGCTTGGCCGTCTTGCAGAACGAGCACCGCTGGAGCGTGCCCGAACACGCCAGGGCCCAGTCGCAGCACCAGTTGCGAAACTCGGCCCTGCTCCACGGTGAGGCCATCTTCACGTCACTGTGCTCCAGCCTGGAGGCCAGCGGCTTCCTCGTGTGGCGGGATGACAAGGCGAGGCCTGCACTCTTGCCTGAAGCCATCGACAAGGTGATGACGTCGCCCGACACCGACATGCGCTTGCTCGTGGCGCCGCTGGAAGAGGTGTGGTACGAGGTAGGTGTCCGACTCCTGCAATACCGTGACTGTAGCGCCGCGCACCATCCCGTCACGGACCACGGCGGCGAATCCTGGCCCGTGCTCAACGAGGCCGACATGTGGGAGATGCGGATGGAGATTCCGGACAACCCTGACGCGTCGCGGCCTCAGGAATTCACTTTCGACGAGGGTATCGACTTACTGGACTACTGTTGGCGCACCACCTGTACCGTGGTCCGTTGCATTGAAGCCACCCTACCCCAGGTGTACGAGCTGGCCGTGCTGGGCCAAGAGCCGAGCAAGTGGATCTGGCTCACCGGAGAGTAGCCTGCTTTCGAGCACCTAGGGCCGCAGTCCAGATTACCGCCGTACGACGATTGGTTTAGCTGCCGGATTCGGCCATCCGCTTCGCCAGGCGCTCCAGCACAGCCGGCAGATTGGGCTTTTCCGTGAGCACACCGTGCAACGGATCCTCCTTCAGACGTCGCAGCCGGCTGGCGGCGCTCTTGATGGTGTATTTCCGAATGTCCAGCTTTTTCGTCACCTCACTCCATTTCAGCGGCATGGAAACCGGCGCCCCGGGCAACGGCCGGACGCAGAGTGGCGACACCAGCAGCTTGCCGTGCCCGTTCTGCCCGAAGTCGATGTACACCCGCCCCTGGCGCGCCGAAAGGGCGCGTGCCGTGGTCGCAATCTCAGGAAGTTCCGACGCCGTCACCCGAGCCAACAACTCCCCCAGCACCTTCGCTTGGTCATAGGTGCACTGCCGCCCCAGCGGCAGCAGCACGTGCAGCCCCGAAGAACCGCTCGTCTTCACGAAGCACGGCAACTCGATGTGGTCGCACAATGCTCGAATCGCGTTGGCGACCTGCACCACATGCTCGAACGGCGCCTCCTTTGGATCGAGGTCGAGGATACACCAGTCAGGCTGCTCCAGCGACGCGAGCCGGCTCGACCACACGTGCAGCGGTATCGACCCCATGTTGGCGATGTAGAGAATCGTCTCCACGTCGTCGCCGATGAAGTAATTGGTTTCCTTCTCGGAATCGGGACTCCAGACCTTTTCGGTGCGGACCCACTCCGGAACCCACTCCGGGGCGTCCTTTTGGAAGAAAGACTTGCCGTTGATGCCATCTGGGTAGCGGGTCATCACGACAGGGCGGTCCCGCACGTACGGCAGCAGCCACTCCGACACGTCTCGGTAATACTCGATCAGGTCCCCCTTGGTGAACCCCTCCTCTTCCCAGAACACCTTGTCGAGGTTCGAGAACGGCACCACACGCTGAACCGTTGCCTCCTCTTGGGCTTCCGGCGGCTGCAAATCGAACTCAACGTCTTGCCGCACGCACTCCTGGGGCTCCTTGTCGTCGCGGAATCGGAGAAAGACGGGATGCCTGAGCAGCGCCTCGTCGGTCCACTCCTTGTAGCGCACCTCCACCACCAACTGAGCCTCGACCCAATGGTGCTCGTCACCCTTCGGCGTCGGACCGGAGCACACCGGCGTGGTCCGCTCAATGGTCTCCAACGCCTCGCGAATCTCGTCGCGCTGCTGTGTGGTGAATCCCGTCCCCACCCGTCCGACGTACGACAGCTCGCCGTCCCGATATGACGCGAGATGCAGCGCGCCGAAGCCGTTGCCGCCTCCCTTGGGTTCGCTGAATCCCACGATCACGAAATCCTCGGTCCGATCCGACCGGATCTTGATCCAAGCCGACGACCGACCCGCCCGATACCGTGAATCAGCCTTCTTGGCAATGATGCCTTCGAGCTGCATCTCCCTGACCTGCTCGAAGAATGCCTCGCCGCGCGCCTCTATGTGGTCGGCGAATTTGATGGGTCCCGCCGGGGGCAACATCCACCGGAGCATCGCCTTGCGCTCCGCCAGCGGCAGTGCCCGTAAATCGAATCCTTCCAGCGCCAGCAGGTCGAAGGCGTAGAGCGTTGCCGGCAGCTCGACCGTGGCGCGCCGGATGTCGTACCGCTGCGTGAGCCGGCCTCGTTTCTGCAACCGCTGGAAGCTCGGACGCCCGTCGTCGTCGTGCACCACCACCTCCCCATCCAAAACGAAGTCGTCGTACGGAAGGGTCTCGACGGCGTGGGCGATTTCCGGAAACACGGCGGTGAGGTCGTGTCCGTTGCGCGATAGCAGCACCGGCTGGGGCGAGCCCCCTTCCCGGGACCCCAAAAGGCGATACCCGTCGTACTTCAACTCGAAGAGCCAGTCGGGATCGGTGAAGGGATCGTCCCGCGTTTGCGCAAGCATCAGTCCCACGTCGCGCACCTTGAGCGATCGGGCCTTCGCCCCCAAATCCCCCAACCTCTCACGTGCTTCGGCGCCCAGATCCCTGCCGGCCTTCAGCTCCTCGACGGTGAGCCCGGAGAAGACCGAGTGCTCGGAAAACGGTTGCTCGCCATCCGTGGTCATCCAGGCATCGCGCTCTTTGATCATCAACCACTCTCGACCGTTGCCCTTCTTGATCCGGACGAGCGTCCACGCGCCGTGCAGCTTGTACCCCCGCAGCTCGAAGAGCAGCTTTCCCTTCTCCATCCCCTCTTCGAATTCGCCTTTCGGGATCCACAGACCCCGGTCCCACACGATGACCGCACCCGCTCCGTAATTGCCTTCCGGAATGATCCCTTCGAAGTCGGCGTACTCGATCGGGTGGTCCTCGGTCTGCACGGCGAGCCGCTTGTCCTGCTGGTCGAAGGAGGGCCCCTTGGGAACCGCCCACGATTTCAGGACGCCGTCATGCTCCAACCGGAAGTCGTAGTGTAGGTGGCTCGCGGAGTGCTTCTGCACGACAAAGAGTCTTCCTCCAGTCCCCCTCTCGCTCCCGCGCCCAAACGGCTCAGGGGTACTCCCAGGCGCCCGCTTCTCGCGGTACGCCTCGAGCTGGTCGGCAGTCGGCTTATCTGTTGCGGCCATTGACTTTACGTTGTATCATAGCGGCCATGAGTGCGCGCCCTATCAGCTCCGCCACCATCAGCTTCGGGCTGGTGTCGGTTCCCGTGAAGCTCTATTCGTCGGCCGAGACGTCCAAGAAAGTCTCGTTCAATCTCGTCTCCAAGAAACACGGCACACGCCTCAAGCAGCAATACGTCACCCCGGAGACCGGCGAGGTCGTTCCCCGGGAGGAGATGGTCAAGGGCTACGAGTTCACCAAGGGCAAGTTCGTCCTGTTCACTCCCGAGGAACTCAAGACGCTAGAGGAAAAAGCGTCGCACTCCATCGATATTACCGAATTTGTGCCCTTCGAGCAGGTCGAGCGAACCAACCTCGACAAGGTCTACTATCTCGGTCCCGACAAGGGCGGCGACCGAGCCTACAAGCTGCTCAGCGCCGCACTCACGAAGACGGGGCAGTCAGCAGTCGCCAAATACGCCGCCCGCGGCAAGCAATACTTGGTAGTGATCCGCCCCATGGGCGACGGACTCGTCATGGAGCAGCTGTTCTACCATGACGAGCTGAAATCGTTCAGCGAGGTGCCTCTCGGCGACGCCGAGGTGAAGGACTCAGAGCTCGAGTTGGCGGTCCAGCTGATCTCCCAGGCCACTTCGGAGACGTTCCAACCGGACAAATACAGTGATGAGGTCCGGGAACGTACCCTCGAGTTGATCCAGAAGAAGATCGACGGCGAGGACATCACGCAGATCGAATCCGAGGAGCCCAAGGGCCAGATCATCGATCTCATGGAAGCTCTGAAGGCGAGCCTGGCGGGTTCGAAGGACGAGGACAAAAGGAAGCCCGCCAAGAGCGTGTCGGGCAGGTCAACCGAGAAGAAGAAACGCAAGGTCGGAGGGAGTAGCGCATAGCCCGTGCCCGGTAACGTCTACGCGAGACCACGGCGTTAGTGTACACGTCCCGCGAAGTCTCCGAGTTGGTCGGCCTCTCCGTCGATCAGGTGAGGCGCTTCGCGAGGGCAGGATTCTTGTCCCCGGAACGAACCCCGCAAAATCACTACCGCTTCTCTTTTCGAGACCTGACGTTCCTCCGCACGACCACACAGCTCCTTTCCGCCGACCTCCCTAGGTATCGGGTGCATCGCGCCTTGCGCGAGCTCCGGCGCGTCCATCCAACCGACCGACCCCTCTCCGAGGTTCGACTCATGGTCACGGGCGACGGTATCATTGCCCATGACGGAACATCGGTGTGGAACGCGGAGTCCGGGCAGATCGTGCTCTATTTCCCCACCGAACACACGCACGTCACCCTCATTTACCCGGACCGGGAAGACGACACGGAGTCGGGAGACCGGGAGACGGCCGACTCATGGTTCGAGCGCGGCTGCATGCTGGAGCCTCACCGCCCTGCCGAAGCCCGCCGCGCCTACCGCCGGGCGCTCGCCCTCAATCCAACCCATCACGACGCCCGCATCAATCTCGCCCGGTTGCTGCACGCCCTGGGACAGATCGCCGAGGCCATCGAGCACTACCGCATCGTCCTCACGGCAGCACCGGAACACGCCACGGGTGCGTACAACCTCGGCATCGCGCTGGAGGACGAGGGCCGGTTCCAGGAGGCGTTCACCGCGTACGCCCAGGCGATTGCCGTGGAGCCGAACTACGCGGAAGCCCACTTCAACATCGCCAAGCTGTACGAGCACGCCGGCGACGACCTGGCGGCGATCCGGCATCTGCGAACATACAAGGAGTTGACCAAGAGTTAAGGCCGGCGGTGTTCCGCCTTTGGCTCGGCGTGGCATGCTCCCCTCGCAAACCGTCCTGACAACCGCGCGGCGTTCCGCCTTGCGCTCGGCGCGACATCCTCCATTCGCAAACCGTCCTGACAGCCCCCAGCCCAACCCCTCAACGGTTTGCTCATGGAGGACGCCAGCACCTCACGCAACTCAGATCCCACACGGACTGGCACACCCCTCGACGGTTTGCTCGTGGAGTTACGCCGCGCCTCACCAAACAGCCGGGCACTGTGGACGTTGGCCATGAGGGAAGGGTTTCGAAGGTCAGTCACCGTGCAGAGGGCACGACTCGCCCTCGTCGTGCCAGTGTAGGCACCTGCTGAGGTTGCCTTCTTGCTGGGAATCGCGTACCGTCAGTCGCGGTTGACATGATGGTCAATTCTGACTATTGTGACAGCACAATGGTCCATTCTGACTATACCTCAATAGGAGGTAGTCCGAAGAACGAAGCGACGGCGGAACAGGTCGGCGCCTTAGCCGTGCGCGGAACAAAGCCGTTCAACCGCAACCACTTCAAGATCCCACTGATGGAGAACGCCTAATGTGGCGCGACCTTCGCGAGGCGGTGCGCTCGCTGTCCGCGCAACCAGGATTCACCGCTGTCGTCGTCTTGACGCTCGCACTTGGTGTCGGCGTCAATACCGCCATCTTCAGCGCGTTGCACAGCATTCTGCTCACGCCCCTCGACTATTCGGATCCCGAGCGACTCGTGGTGCTGTGGGAGAGCAACCGCGGACTGGGCCTCGAGCAAGAGCCAACGTCGGCGGCCACGTACATCGACTGGCGTGAGCGCTCGACGACCCTCGAGTCGATTGCTGC
>JBDHAF010000112.1:0-13142 GCA_039588255.1 Gemmatimonadota bacterium
GAGAACCGCTGGGTGTATAGCGCGTCGTTGGGATCGGTGATCTTGCTCGCGCCGTAGTCCAGGTTCAAGAAGTCGCCCCGCTGGGACAGCCCCAGCAATTCCTTGGCGAGGTCGGCCTGACCCTCTGCCTCCCAGCTCGCCATGTTAGCGCCGCCGGGCCGCCGGCCGAACTGGATCGTATGAGTCACCTCGTGGGCGATGAGCGCCGGCATGTTGGCCACCACGCTCGTTCTGGTGCGGGCTCCGTTGCCGGATGTATTCAGAGGGTCGGGTACGAAGCCGTAGAAGATCTCACCCTCGTCACTGGAGGCACACGATGCCACGGTTGCGAGGTCGGCGTTCGTCACGAACCCCGCGGCGCCGGGAAACTCGTTGACCTCCTTCGTCAGAACCATGAACACCCGCCCGCCGTTGGCGTCCATGTCGCCGGGCGCGCCGAAGTTGTCGACCAGCACCTGATGGATGTCGCTGTCGAAATCGTCGCTGAACGACTGGAGGTCGGCGTCGGTGAACGGATCGTTCGGATAGTTGTCCTGGTCCACGACGACGATGCCCCACGTGCCGACCTTCTTCACCTCGGTGGTGATGGTCGTGAAGCTGGTACAGAGGTTGCCCACGGCGGCCGCTTCCGGGGAGTCGAAAAGGGTGGGGCGGTCGAGGCGATGCGCGTTGTCCTGCTCCCACTGGCGGAGGCGCATTTCGGTACGGAGCCGCGTTTCCTCGTCCTCGAGCACCTGCTGCTCGTACGGCGTGAGCATCGTCTCCCACGAGCGGAAGTCGGGTATCAGGTCGGGGGCGGTGACGAGGGGCGGCGGAGAGGTTGCTGCGCCGTCCGCTGCCATGAGGGAGAACGGCATCACGGCATCCACTTCGGCCGTGGCGCTGACGCCCACGAGGTAACTGTCCCCTCCGGTCCCGTCGGGGAGGAACTGCCAGCAGAAACCGTTGGGATCGGTTATCACCTGCTGCTCGCCCACCGCCATGCTCAGGGGGCTGGCGGGATTGAGGCGTTGGTTCAGGGTGTTGGACGTTTCCAGGGCGACGGACACGGAGATGTCCACGTCACGGGCCGGCTGGCAGTCGAGAGTGGGCAGCGTCACCGTGAGCGCCGTGAGGGTTGCGGCGGTGACGGTCGCCGCCTGGCCGTCCACGGTCACCGTGTTATTGATCGCCGTGAGATCGAAGCCCGTTCCCGTGACGGTCGCCGTGCCGCCCTCCACCAGCGGGTCCGGCGTGATGCTGGTGACGAATAGGGTGGTGCCGATGGCGTCGAACGTGACCGGCGACCCCGAGAGCCCGGTGGCGTCCGCCTGGGCCGTCTGGGCGCCGGTGCCGGGGCCCAGCGTCCACACGGCGCTGGCGATGCCATTGGCGTCGGTCGTGGCGACGGTGGGCGCGATGCTCCCACCATCCGGGGTGGAGAACGTCACGCTGTGACCGACGATCCCGTTGCCGAATTGATCCTCCACCTTTGCCTCGATGGCGTTGGTGAGGGGGTTGTCCACCAGGCCAGTTTGATTATCGCCGCTCTCGAGGGCCAGCGTCGCTGGCGCGTCCGGATCGGCGGTGGCCGAGAAGTCCGTGTTGATGCTGGTGTTGGAGGTGACGCTGGCCCGCACCGTCTGGGCCCCCGCTTCCGGACCCAGGGTCCAATCCACTGACGCCTGGCCGCTCGCGTTCGTGTTGGCGCTGGCCGCCGACACGGTGCCGCCCCCGGCGGTGACGGCGAACGAGACGGACACCCCGTTCATCGCGGCGCCGTTCTGGTCGTTGACCTGCACGACCAGGGAGGTCCCGAGCGCCGAGCCCACCGTGGCCGTCTGGGTGTCGCCGTCGACCTTCATGATGCTCGTCGGGGTGGGGGTGGGCGGCTGGGTGGTGGTGGGATTGCTCTGCTTGCAGGCTCCCGTCCCGAAGGCCAGGGCGGCCGACAGGAGAGTCACGCCGTAGGTGCGGATCGAACGCATGGAAAACCCCGCTGCTTTGGTGGAGGGTCAGTCAGCTCGCGCGCGACAGGGTGTCCCGGGAACCCCCCGTCGCTTTAGGCCCTATCGTTTAAGGAATTCCATAATATGGCGGCTGGGTCGGTGATCTGGAACACATCGTTCAGATGGTTTCCTCGAAGTGCTCCCGGTGCTCCAGGACGTAGCGTTGGAGTAGCCGGGCGAGGTCGTCCGGATACTCGTAGAACTCATCGTCCAGGGCACGGCGATGCCGCGCAACATCGGCGCGGACTTTGCGCACTTGATGATCAGCGGCGGCGGCACAGGCTCGATGCGTTGAACACAACGGTTCCCCGACGGGCGAGGGCCTCGCAGCCGGCGACGACGACGGGATCCATGAGGTAAACGTGGAGGGGAGAAGAGCCAGAAGGAAGAGGCTGCAGACTATCCCTCGTGGCCTGCCCGATGGTAAACTTCCCGATCCTCATGTTCGAGCTGCTATCCAACATCTGGCCCTACATGGTGGGGACGTTGGCCGTGATCCTCGCAATAGTGACGTCGGCGCACGTCGTGTTGTACAAGCGAGACGCCCGGGCAGCCGTCGCGTGGGTAGGCATGGTGTTGCTGTTTCCGATCTTGGGGGCGGTACTGTACGCCCTGCTGGGCATCAATCGGATTCAGCGATTGGCGGCCGAGTTGCGGCAGCAACGCCTCCGGGTGGAAGCGACGACCGCCGAGCTGCAGATCAAGCGCCACAGCATCGAGCAGGTTCTCCCGGTGAACGACACCCACTTCACCGCGCTGGCGCGATTGGTGGATCAGGTCACCCACATCCCCATCACGGCAGGCAATGAGGTCCGGCCGTTGGTCAACGGCGATGTGGCCTACCCGGCGATGGTGCAGGCCATCGACGGAGCGAAGCGGACGGTGGCGCTGAGCACCTACATCTTCGACAACGATGCGGCGGGGAGGATGTTCATGGACGCGTTGGAGCGTGCGGTGAAGCGGGGCGTAGATGTGCGGGTGCTCATCGACGGGGTCGGATCGTTCTACGCCAGGCCGTCCATCGTCAAGGAGCTGGAACGGCGCCACATCCCCGTCGCACGGTTTCTCCACTCGTGGTTCCCGTGGCGCATGCCGTTCCTGAACCTGCGCACGCACCGCAAGATCCTCGTGGTGGACGGGTCGGTGGGCTTCACGGGCGGCATGAACATTCGCGAGGGTCATCTCCTTGCCACCAATCCCAAGTCGCCGATCCAGGATGTTCACTTCCGCTTCACAGGTCCCGTCGTGGGACACCTCATGCACACCTTCGCGGAAGATTGGGCTTTTACCACGCGCGAGATTCTGCGGGGTCCGACGTGGTTTCCACTTCTTGGACCGGCGGGCAAAGTGGCCGCGCGGGGTATCGTCGACGGTCCCGACGAGGACATCGACAAGCTCCGGTGGGCCATCCTCGGCGCCCTCGCACGGGCCCAGTACCGGGTGCGCATCGTGACGCCCTACTTCCTCCCGGACTCGACCCTGATCACGTCCCTGAACGTGGCCGCCCTTCGCGGGGTGGACGTGGAGATCGTGCTGCCGTCGGTCACCAACATCCGGTTCGTGAAGTGGGCCTCGGATGCGGAGATCTGGCAGGTTCTCATGCACGGATGTCGGGTGTACCTCTCACCCGGACCCTTCGATCACTCCAAGATCATGTTGGTGGATAGCGCGTGGGCGCTGGTGGGATCCGCCAACTGGGACCCGCGGAGTCTCCGGCTCAACTTCGAGTTCAACGTCGAGTGCTACGGGACGGACTTCGCCGGAGAGCTCGACCGGTTCATCGATGGGAAGATCACCGCGTGTCGGGAAGTCACGAAGGCAGAGGTGGATGGGAGGGCCTTTCCGATCAAGCTGCGGGATGGCGTAACCCGGTTGTTCAAGCCCTACTTGTAGCCCTCCCCCGTCACCGCCGCAGCTTGTTGCGAACCGCCGGGGGCAGGATCCCCCAGGCAAAGTCGGCCCGCACCCCCCGTTGTGTTTGGAAGGGATCCCCCCGGATCGGTGACCGCACCGCCGCATAGTGAATGGCCACCACACTACCGCTGGTGGCAATCAGCGGCCCGCCGCTCCCGCCGCCAGTGGCCGCCGCCGTGTGAATGATCTCGGTACCGGTGGTATCGCTGATGTCCCCACTCGTCACCAGGGGTTGGATCTGTCCGCGACGGGCCAGCTCCCGGGCGAGATCCACCGGCTGGTCGCCGACCCGGTTGAGGATTTCATTGCGCTGGTCGTCGGCAACCCGGAAGAGGAGGTTGTGCACGCCGGTGGGGTAGCCGATGAAGGCGATGTGCTCACCCGGTGGCACGAGTCGATCTTCGGACGAGAGGGGCAGCACAGGGGCGTCGACCCGGCGTGACGACGTGCGCATCACCGCGAGGTCTACCTGGTTCGACACCGCCTCGACGCGCAGGGGATACGACTGGTCGCCGGGCGGGAAGTAGATCTGGAGGCTGATGAACAGGGGCTCCACGTCCAACCCCTGCAGTCGGAGCCCGAGGAGACCGTCATCTTCTCGCCACGGTTCAGCCACGTGACGGTTCGTCAGGATCCAGCCGGCCGAGTCCACCAGGAATCCGGTGGCGGAGCCCTGGCGTTGCACGAGCGGGCCGTCCCCGCCGAAATCGACCTCCGGCACGATCTGTCCCTGATTGTTGAACCGGGTGAGCGGCGCGTTCTGATCGTCGGTGCGGTAGCGAAGCAGCTCGTTGGTCCCGCTGCGCGTGAAGCCGTAGGAGTACACGATGAGCCCGACCCCAGCGCTGAGCCTGGCGGCCAAATTCCGCGTGGACACGTTGCGGATGGCCGCCGCTTCGGCGGCGCGCCGCTCGCGCTCCGCCGCCTCGACCGCTTCGAGGAGAGAGTCGTAGCCGACCTGGATGTCGCTGAGGTTCCTCTCCAAGACGCTGCGGGTACCGCGCTCCGCGTCCAGCGTCATAGCAAACTCCGCTAGGGAGTCCTGCAGGGCGCGTCGCTGACGCATTTGCCAGAACGCCACGCCGGACACCATGGCGAGGAGCGCCATGAGTCCGATGGTGTTGATGAGGGCGCGTCGCTTGTTTCGTTGCACCAGAGACACGAAATCCCGCGTGCTCGGAAAGCGACGCAGCGATCCGGTCCCGGTGGAATCCGGCCCTTTGGCTTGGGCTGTGGAGAGTTTGCGCAGCGCATCCGGCGTCTTCTGGTCGGCCAAATCCAGGGTGGGGGTCATGACCGCTTCGGTGTCCACCACGAACTGGGCCGACGGTCCCCCCCCTCCGAACTCGATGATGTCTCCGGGCTCCAGGGTCTTCTGGAGGATGCGCTCCCGGTTGACGAACGTGCCGTTGCGGCTGTTGTGGTCCCGCAGCACGTATCTGCCGTCGCGGTAGGTGATGTCCGCGTGCTCGGCGGACACGATGATCTCATCCCGGGAGAACATCACCCGCTGATCACGGTTCCGACCGATGCTGTTGTGTCCCAACGCCAGCACGACGCTCGTCCCCGACTTGCTCCCGCTGACGAAAACCAGTTTTGCTTGCATCCGATCGACCGAATTCGAGAAGTGTTCAGGGAATCTGATGGTGCACAGTGCGAATAGCGAGGGGAGGACGGGCCGCCGGCGTGGGTAGTGGCGTGCGCGACGGCCGCCCTTGGTAGGCCGTTAACTTGTTGTCTTATAACAACTTATAGTAGTCTCAGATTACTGAAACTTTCCCCCCCGACAGGCTCGTATATTAGAAAGGAACCACTCTAAACGGATATTTGCGCAATGAGCAGACGAAAGCGGCCGTGGGGCGTCATCGCCGGTCCCCTCATTTTCTTCGGCGGACTCACGGTGTTTCTCGGCGTCCAGAAGGCTGGCAGCATCAAGAATCTGGTCGAGCACTGGGGACACCAGTTAGAGCACTCCTCCGAGCCGGTGGTCATGGACATGCCGGTGTACGTCCCGCTCTTCGTCGGTGGTGACTGGCTCGGGCGCCTGGAGACCGTCGTCGTCCAGCGCGACCGGCCGGGGACGGTGGACAGTGTGCGCTTGGTTGCGCGGATCGATGACAAACAGGACCTGGCCAGCCTCGATGGCTGTGCTTTGCGGCTCCAGGTTCGCGACGACAACGTCGCCGAGCTGAAGCGTGCCCTCCGCTGTGTGAAAGACACCCAGGGCCTGATCTCCTTCGGCAACCTTCACGTGCGGGATGCCGACTTCAGTGTCCCGGTGGTGGTGCGGCTGGAAGATCTTCCCTGCGACGAGATGGGTATGCACGTGGGCCCCTGCGAGCAGTTCCAGCACCAGCTACAGTCTCAGATGCGCGGCTTGGCGGAGGAGCTGAGTGCCTCGGCCCGGGAGCTGCAGCGGGAAGCGCGCCGGATTCAGAATGAAGTGCGGGTGGAGGTGCGAGAGAAGATTCGGCAGCGGGTTCGGTAATCCGGTCACTCTCCACAGACAGCAAAGCCCCGCTGGCACGCCAGCGGGGCTTTTTCACGCAGTAGACCTCGCGTGCCTATTCGCCGGCAGGGTCCAAGATGTTGTCGATCCGCACCACCGCGTCATCCAGATGGTAGCGGGTTGCGTTATCGAGGTTGCGGCGCAGGGCGTTTTGGATCTGTCCCCTGAGCACGTTCAGCTCACCCCGGACGAACGCCCGGATGTCCGACTGGCTCACGTCCACCGACGTGATCTGCCCGGCGAAGAAGGCGGGCGCGGACGGCAGTTCCTGGGTCATGAGGAACTCCATCCGTTCCAGATACCCGCGCTGCAGGTTGCGACGATAGGCGTCGATGGAACGGCCGCTCCCCAACTCCGTCCAGACGGCTTCCCGGAGGTCGGTCATCATCTCACCGAGGGAGTAGGCGTCGCTTCCGTTGCGGGCCTCGGCCTCGATGAGGCGCTGCATGCGGCTGGGGTTGAGGACGTTGTTGACGACGCCGACCTGCCGCTGCCGGATGCGCTCCACGGCGCCCGCGTGCTCGATGCGGGTCATGATGTCCTCGTCCAACATCCAGGTGGGGGTGGCGAAGGCCTGCTCGGCAAAGAACGCCATGGCGGCCCGTTGCCGGTCTGCCGGCACCATCTCGTACACGGCCCCGCCTTGATCCTGGGTCTTGGCGGTGCGCACGACGCCACCCACCACAGCCGCGACGTGTCCCATGTAGCGATTCCACTGACCCAGCACCTGGTTGTACAGCTCCCGAAGCTGGCTGTAGTCTTCCCCCTCCTCGTAGGTCCACTCCATGAGGTTGGGGACGATGCGCCTCAGGTTGGCGATCCCGTACTCGCTGGCCCGCACCGGGCTGTCACTCAACGCCTCGCTCGGTGACGACGGATCGTACTGACGGCTGGAGCCGTAGCGATACATGGGATCGTGGGCCTTCTCCTTGATCCACTGGTTGAGGGTGGGCTTTTCGGTTTCCGCGCTGTTGGCCCCGGGGATGGGCCGGTAGCCCCAGCGGATGGTGTTCTTGTCGTAGGGACCCACCCCAGGCATGAAGCACACGCCCTGGTCTTCGGGCTGCGCCACGTAGTTGAACCGGGCGTAGTCCATGATGGACGGGGCCGTGCCCATGCTGCACGTGAAGGAGGCCGACCGCAGCGAATCGACGGGATACGCCGAGCTGGACTGCATGGCGTGCTGCAGCCCGATGGTATGACCCACTTCGTGGGCGGCGACGAACCGAATGAGCTCACCCATCAGGGCGTCGTCGAACTTCACCCCACGTGCCTCGGGGTTGGCCGCCGCCGTCTGCACGAAGTACCAGTTCCGCACCAGGTTCATAACGTTGTGGTACCAGTTGATGTCGCTCTCCAGGATCTCCCCGGTACGGGGATCGTGTACGTGGGGACCGGAGGCGTTCTGGATCGTGGCCGGGAAGTAGCGGATCACCGAGTAGCGGATGTCCTCTGGGCTGAACTCGGGGTCCTCCTCCGGCGTGGGTGGATCCCGGGCGATGATCGCGTTGCGGAATCCCGCCTCCTCGAAGGCCACCTGCCAGTCCTCGATACCCTGTTTGAGATAGGGCCGCCACTTCTCGGGCGTGGTGGGATCGATGTAGTACTCGATGGGCTTCACCGGGTTCACCAGCTCGCCGCGGGCCCAGGCCGCCGGGTCGCTGGGCTCGAGGCGCCAGCGCACGATGTACCGCCGCTGGACGGCCCGCTGCTCGTCGAGGCCGAAATCGGTCTGTGTCAGGCTGAAGAAGCCAACCCGGTCGTCCCACATCCGGGGCTGCATCGGATCTTCCGGCAGAAGGATCATAGACTGGTTCATCTCGAAGGAGATGGTCCCAGTCGAGGCGTTGGAGGGAGGTGTGTTGGCATCGTATGTGAGGATGTGCTTCACCTCCACGTTTCGCGGGTAGCTCTTGGCGGTGGTTGGGAAGGACCGGCTCGGATCCAGCCGCCGGACCCCGTACTGGGTGCGCCGGCGCCGCTGGAGTCCCAGCACCGGGACGTCCGTGCCGTAGAGATCAGTCGCCTCGATCACGACGGCGGTGGAGTCCTCGTTGAACGCGGCGATGTCGAAGCTTTTGATGATCGGCTCGAAGTTGGCCTGCTCGACGGCCGCGCTGATGGCCAGCGTGTCGTCCGCCACGTTTACATATGAGACGATGCGGAGGAGAATATTCTTGTTGTGGCGCTGCCAGCGGACGGTTTGGGTGTTGGCCTTTTGGCCCCCGAACCCGACGCTGGTGGCAGTCTGGGCGATCCGGGACACAAGAAGCATCTCCCGGTCCAGCATGGCGTTGGGGATCTCAAAGAACAGCTCGTCGTCCACCCAGTGGGTCACAAAGAGGCCCGAGTCGGACCTGGCGGCCTCGGTGATGACCTCGCTGTAGGGCTTGATTCCTTCCTGGTTGCCTCCCGGGCGCCGGGCCGTGGTGTCCTGGCCGGCCTGTCGGGGAGACGTCGTGGTGGTGGGCGTGGCCCCCGCAGAGCTGCACGCCAGCTGCACGCTCAGGGCGATGGCGCCGAGTGCGTAGACGATCCGTCGTGACATAGTCCGTTTCCTGTGTGGTTGGGGTTTTGAATTAGAAGAAGGGGAAATCTACCCCTCAACCCTGGTCTACGCCTGGCGCCCGGCCCCTGTTGATGACCGTGCCTCGGCGAGCGGACCCCGGGGACGGGCGCCCGGAATCCTGGCGTTTTGGGTACAGTTCTGTCAGGAACTCGGATCGCGGAGGCGAAATGGCCAGAGCCACCTGGAAGGGGAAAGTGCTCGCCGAGTCCGACACGTTCGAGCTGGTGGAAGGAAACGTGTACTTTCCGCCGGACGCCGTGAATCGTGACTTCCTGGCAGACAGCGATCGCACCTCTGTGTGCCCGCGGAAGGGCCAGGCGAGCTACTACACCGTGGTGGTGGAGGGGGAGGAGAACCGGGATGCGGCGTGGTATTACCCCGAGCCCAAAGAGGCCGCCAGTCAGATCAAGGACCACGTGGCCTTCTGGCGGGGGGTCGCGGTTGAGCGCTAGGCCCCAGAAGGGGCTGAATCCGGCGAGTTTCAGGGGGCGTTGACCCCCGAAATCTCCATGACTACGTTGGAAAGCCACCGATCCATCGGTGTCGTGGTGGTTGTAGCTCAACTGGTTAGAGCGCCGGACTGTGGCTCCGGAGGTTGGGGGTTCAAGTCCCCTCAGCCACCCTCGAAGGCTCGTAGCTCAATTTGGCAGAGCACCGGTCTCCAAAACCGGGGGTTGCAGGTTCGAGTCCTGCCGGGCCTGTAAAGGGCCGCGCAAGCTGCGCGGCCCTTTTCAGTCCCGGCAGGACTCTTTGCCGTCGCGCTCGGGTCGGCTCGCTCCGCGAGCCTCGCTCGCGCCTCCGGTCGAGTCCTTTTTTTGGGCTCTTTGCCCTCGGCCCTCGCTGCGCTCGGCCCTTCGGGTCGAGTCCTGCCGGGCGTGTTTGCGCAAATAGTTGGGGGAGAACAACTTGTGAGGTTCTCGGTACCCGGGCCATGAGCGAAGCGAGCGCGTCTGCAAACTGGATGCAGACGCGCTCGCTTGCCTGTAGCCCTTGCTCAGAACGCCTCGATGCAGACGAGCGCCGTCCCTCTGGGTGCTGCAGTCGGGAGATGCCACGGTGCACATTTGGGTTGACTGAGAAAGAGACGAAGTGGATGTTTGCCATCATGCCGTTTTGGGGAGTCGCCGACCAGGAACGAGCAGGCGCTCACCAGCTTCTTCGAGAACACTTCGGACCTCCATGCCGCGGACATCGTCATTGCCGATCTCTCTGGTCAACACCTGCTCCAGTTCCGGAACGAGCTCAGGTGGAACGACGTAGCGTATCGCTAGCACGCGAACAGACTGACCGCAGAGGGGACAGATATGTTTGACGGTTCGTCACACACTCGCAACCTTCGCGCGCTCCGCGGGGCCTGTTCGTCTTCTCTTGCGGCGTGTCTCTGCGTGGCGGCGGTGGCGGCGGCCTGCGACGAGAGCTTCGAGCCGATCGCGCCGAGTGAGCTCGCCTTCTCGGTGTTCGGCTACCTCGATGCCTCGGCGGATACGCAGTGGATCCGCGTCATGCCCATCCGTTCCCTGAAGGTGACCTCGCAGGACGCGATCAGTGTAACGGTGACCCTTGAGCACCTTGGGACGGGCCGGATCATCGAGCTGCAGGATTCTCTCTTCAGATTCTCGTCCTATTTGGACCCGGACAGCGGTTCCGAGGGCGCGTACGTCCACAACTTCTGGACGCCGGAGGATATCGAACCCGAGGCCGCCTACCGGTTCTCGGCGAGGCGGGAGGGCAAGGAACCGGTGGAAGCGGTCGTGGAGATTCCTCGCGACTATGAGGTCGAGGTGGCGATCAATCAGGTTCGCACTCGGTGGGAAACCGACGAGCTGCGGATTACCGGAGTGAAGCACCTGCCATTCCTCACGACGGCCACCCAATTCTACGACCGTTGCGAGCCGATTGTGAACAGGCTCCGGTACGCAGGGCGCTCGGCCGATGACGAGACTCACCTGATCGCGATCACGAAGCCGAGGGTCGAAACCCCCGCCCACTGCGGCCCGCCGTGGGTCGCGAACCGGAGACTATGGATCGTGGGATCGGAGGCGGCGTGGCCGGCCGGCGGGTATTCCCCAAGCGCACTGGGCGAATCGAGCCGGACATCCAACGTCACGAATGCGGTGGGTTACCTCGGAGGCGTTCTTACCAAGGTCATTCCCTACGAAGACTGCGAGTTCCAGAGCGATGGGGCGCCGGTCCCGGATTACTGCCTGCTTCGCTATAACCGGGAAACGGCGACGGTGATCGGCACCGTCAGCGAGACGAGTTGCAGCGGCGGGCCGGTTGACTCGGTCACGGTGCAACTGACGGAGATGGACCGGGAACCAGCGAGGATCAGAACCGCCCTCAGCAACCGAGCCGGGGAGTTCATGATCGGAGCGCTGGAGCCGGGGATTTCACACTTGCTGTGGGCGCGTGCCCCTCAGATTCCCATTGACTCGGTGTGGAACGTGTATGCCTGGAAGTGGGAATACGTGGCGTGGGCGGATATCCACACCCCGCGCACCGACACCCTGACGTTCATGCCGGGGCAGCAGGTGGAGTACGATATCAATCTTCAGCGGTTGATGCCGTGCAGTCAGCCGCCCCCAGGGGCGCAATGACCACGTTTCGACTCGATGTCATCGCGGTCGCGGGCGCGCTGTGCTGCGTCCCGGTCGCGGCCGCGGCCCAACAGGCAGCGATTCTGGGAATCGTGGCCGATTCGGGTACGGGCCGTCCCCTGGAGAACGTGGCGATCATGCTGGACACCGGCGGGCGACCTGCCTATCGCACCTTTACCGACCGGAACGGCTTCTACCAGATCCCACGGATCAGTGCAGGCACGTACACGCTGCGGAGCCTGCGAGTCGGCTACTTGGAACATGAGCAGATCATCACATTGGCAGCCGGTGAGCAACGGAGGGTGAGCTTTAGGATGGAGCAGGCCGCCGTGGCGCTCGAAGGTATCGTGGTGACCACGGAACAAGGCGCCGCCGTCAGAGACTTGGGGCGCCAGGTAGTGACCCCCGCGGATGTGCGGCTGGTGCCTGTACCCGGCGGATCGGGCGACCTGGGTGCGTACCTCCAGACCCTCCCCGGAGTCACCACCGCCGGCGATCGGGGCGGACAACTCTTCGTGCGCGGTGGGACGCCGGCCGAGAACCTGGCACTCGTGGACGGCATCCCGATTTACCAACCCTTCCATATCCTGGGCTTCTTCTCGGTGTTCCCCGAGGATCTGGTTTCCAGTGCCGACTTCTACTCCGGCGGCTTTGGCGCCCGGTATCAGGGCCGCACGTCTTCGGTGTTGGACGTCCGTCTCCGCGAGGGCAATCCGCGTGGCTTCCGCGCCATGGCATCGGTGAGCCCGTTCATCACGGAGGCGCTCGCCGAGGGTCCGGTCGGGGGGGGGGTGACGTTGCTCGCCTCCGCGCGTCGCTCTCTGGTCGAGGAGACGAGCGGCACCCTGCTGGGCGCCACGCAGCCGCTCACGTTCGAGAGCCAGCTCTTCAAAGTGACAACTTCTCACCGGAGCAACGACCGATGTTCCGCTCTCGGCCTCCGCACCGCGGACCGAGGGCGGATCGATCCCGAAGACCCGGAGTCGCAGGTTGCGTGGAACAACCTGCTCTTCGGCGTGCGGTGCGTCACGCTCCGGAGCGGCCAACTGCTGGAGGCACACTGGGGCTACACCAAGTCCGGCAGTGACGCCGTGGCTCGCGGTTCATCGCGACTCCACTCGAGCGTGTATCGAATCCAGCACGACCTGCACGCGACTGGCCGGATGGGCTCGATACCAGTCGAGGCCGGTTATGAGGTCTACGTCGAGGTCATGAACTACGACGCGTGGGAGCTGATCAGTGGCAAAACGTCGGGGAGGGACGACGTCTCGGGCCTCAGCGTGTACGCCGAACCCACCGTGCGTGTAGGAAGCCGGATCGAGGTGAGGCCGGGCGTGGCCCTCGTCGCCTCCCCGCGAGCCGCTGTGGAGCCGCGGCTCCGGGTACGATGGGAGCCCTTCGGCCCGTCGAACGGAGCGCTCCAAGGGGCGTTGGGCCTGTACCGCCAGTACGTCGTCGGCGTGAGTGACATGCGTGACGTCAGCTCGGTGTTCGTCGCCTGGATGGAGGCGCCGAAAGGCGAGCCCCTCGAGGCGCTTCAGGGGATGCTGGGCTGGCAACAACCC
>JBDHAF010000113.1:0-13263 GCA_039588255.1 Gemmatimonadota bacterium
CTCGCATCGTACCTAGGTGTGAGTGATAGTCCGTCCCGTAAAACAGATCCGCCACGCAGTCTTCGCTCGAGACAACGCCGAACAGTCCGCCCACGTCGGTCTCCCTGTGAGATGCGCTGGATGGTGATGACCCCAGAGGGCAAGCTATCGCTGCAGATGAGGGGAGTCTACGAGATATCGCCGCTCCACCATCCATTCATACAGGATTCATTATTTGCTCATGATTTTCCAGGAACCTTCGCTCCTGCTCGATCAGGTGGCGTGTTCAGCGAGGCTTAGCGCAAAGGGAAAACGAGAGAGGCATACAGTATGGAGCACACGATGAACAGAACTGCTACGTCACGTTGTGTTGGGATGTTCTGTGTGGGCTTGTTGGCCGTGGCGGGTTACGATGGATTCCAGTCGCAACCTCCTCGGTTTACTCGCATTGTGGACGGACCGGCTGTGTCCAACCACGCCAGCACCGGCGGCGTGACTTGGGTGGATTATGATGCGGATGGCGACCTCGATCTCTACGCCACGAACGGGTACGACGTGAGTGTGAGCAACGCCCCCGCTCAGGGCAACCGCCTTTATAGGAATGAAGGCGGCACCTTTGTGGCCGACCCGCAGAGCGCCCTCGTTCAGGACAGCGGGTATTCGTCCGGCAGCACGTGGGGCGACTATGACAACGACGGTCACCTCGACGTTTTTGTGTCCAACGAGGCCGGCCAGGATAACTTCCTCTACCATGGCCTCGGCGACGGCGTGTTCCAGCGTGTGATGGAGGGTCCCGTCGGCAATGACGGCGGGAACTCCTATTCGGCGAGTTGGGTGGACGTCGATAACGACGGCTACCTCGATCTCTATGTCGCCAATGGCGGACTGTCGGCGCCGGAGCCCGACTTTCTGTATCGCAATAACGGTGACGGCACCTTCTCGAGGATCACCGACGGTCCCAGGATCACCGACGGTCCCGTGGTGGCGGATACTGCCGCGTCGGGAGGTGGCGTGTGGGGAGATTACGATGGGGATGGCGATCAGGATCTGTTTGTCCCCAGGCGGCTGAGCCCGGGCATCGTCGGCAACGCGCTGTTTCGCAACGAGGAGAATTGGAGCTTCACCCGGGTCACCACCGGTCCCGTCGCAACGGATACTCTCAACTCCATGGCTGGCGCGTGGGGTGACCTCGACAACGATGGGGATCTCGATCTCTACGTCACCAACATGTACGGGGCCGCCAACCGTCTGTATCGCAATGACGGCGGATCGTTTGCCATGGTGGAATCCGGGCCTGCCGTCGTCGATGGCGGCCACTCGTACGCGGCCAACTGGGCCGACTTCGACAACGACGGGCACCTCGATCTGGTCGTTGCCAACTGGGGGGCCGCACCGGTGCTCTACACGAACACGGGCGACGGTTCTTTGGAGCGTGCGCTATCGGGTGATCTCGGGGCGATCGTGGCGGCGGCCTCGAGTGTCGCGTGGGGCGACTACGACGACGATGGAGACGTCGACCTTTACATCGGCAACTGGCCGAACTATCCGGGTCCCGGTGAGCTGAACTTCCTCTACCGCAACGACGCCGGGGCTGGAAACTGGCTCAAAGTCGGTTTGGTTGGATCTCAGTCCAACCGCGCCGGCATCGGTGCGAGGGTGACGGTGCGGTTCGAGGGGGAGTCTGGAGTCCTCTCGCAGATGCAGGAGGTGACCGCCCACACGGGGTGGCGGAGTCAGAACCCGCTCGAGCTGCTGTTTGGGGTGGGGACGGCGACCGTGGCGGAGGTTGAGGTGCTGTGGCCGTCGGGAACCGTCGACCGTGCTGCCGCCGTCACGGCGAACCAACGCATCGTGATCACGGAAGCTCAGGGCGTGACCAGATAGATCGTCATCAACCGTACACACGCCCCGCAAACTCCCGCATGATGGCCGCCGGCGGCTGACTCTTCCCCAGCTGCGCCATCATGTACTCCATCGCCGGCCGGACGTGGTTGAAGAACCGCCGGTACCCGGCGCAGAGGTAGTTGAGCCCCGGCTCGCCGTCGGGGGTCTCGATCAGCCGGTCCTTGGGGCACCCGCCGTTGCAGACGAACTTCACCTCGCACTGCCTGCAGTACTCCGGAAGCGAAGTCCTCTTAGCCTCCCCGAAGGCGCGCTGCCGATCGTCGCGGACGAGTTGGTCGAGGGGTGTTTCCAGCACATTCCCCAGGTGGTGGTCGGGAAAGACGAAGTGATCGCAGGAATAGAGATCACCGTTGTGCTCCATGGCCAGCGCTCCGCCGCACTCTTCTTGAAAGATGCACAACGGTGGCGGCATCCCGACCCAGGCGGCCAGCGCGACGTCGAATAGCTGGACGAAAACCGTTCCCACGTCGTGCCGCACCCATTCGTCGAAGACCTGGACCAGGAACTCTCCGTACTTTACTCCGGTGATTGAGCGATCGCTCACCACGTCTATGCCGGCAGCGTCGCGCTCCACGATCGGGATGAACTGAATGAACCGGGTTTCGACCTCTTCACGGAGAAAGCGGTACACCTCGAGAGGATGTCCCGCGTTCACGGCGTGCACGGTGGTGAGGACGTTGAACTCGACGCCGTGGGCCTTGAGGAGGGCGAGCCCTTCCATGGTCGAGCGGAAGGAGGGATTTCCCCCCCTGTCGACGCGATACACGTCGTGCAGGTGTTCGGGACCGTCGATGCTGATCCCGACGAGGAATCCGTTCCCGCGGAGAAACCGGCACCACTCCTCCGTGAAGTGCCGGCCGTTGGTCTGGAGTGTGTTGAGAATCCGTACCCCCGGCGGGGCGTGGTGTCGCTGCGCTGCGACGGCCCGCTCGAAGAACTCGAGGTCCATGAGGGTGGGCTCGCCGCCCTGCCAGCCGAACGTGATCTCCGGACCCGACTGGGAGCGGATGTACGACCGGGTGAACTCCTCCAGCACCTCGTCGGCCATACGGAAATCGCTCCCGGGGTAAAGCGTTTCCTTGGACAGGTAGTAGCAATACGCGCAATCGAGGTCGCAGATTGCGCCACGTGGCTTGAGCATCACGTGGTAGGAGGGCCCAGGGACCGACTGGTTAACTTGGTCCATCAATGCCATAATTGCCTGCGATCATGGAATCGGCGACCCCCGAGAAAAAGCCCGAAACACTCGATCGACGAGAATTCGTCCAGGCGGTGGGAGCCGGCGCCGCCGCGGTGAGCCTCTCCGGCCTGGCCGGCTGCGCCCGCTCGTCGTCCAGGCCCCCCAACATCGTCTTTGTTCTGGCCGACGACCTGGGCTACAACGAGCTGGGGTCCTACGGCCAGGACAAGATCCGCACCCCGAACCTCGATCGCATTGCCGCAGAAGGCATGCGGTTCACCCAGCATTACTCCGGGAGCCCCGTCTGTGCCCCGTCCCGGTGCGTGCTCCTCACCGGGATGCACACGGGCCACGCGTTCATCCGGGGCAACGACGAGATGCCGGAGCGGGGCGACATCTGGAACGACGTGAGCCTCGAGGGGCAGCGTCCGATACCTGAAGACACGCACACGGTGGCCGAGATGCTGAAGGAGGTTGGGTACACCACGGGCGTCATGGGGAAGTGGGGGCTCGGGGGGCCGGGGAGCACCGGCGAGCCCAACCGGCAGGGTTTCGATTATTGGTACGGCGTCCTCGGCCAGCGCGTCGCCCACAACTACTACCCACCGCACCTCTGGCGGAACGCGGAGCGCGACGATCTGGAGAACGAGTACTTCAATCCCCACCAGCGTCTGCCCGAGGATGCCGATCCAAACGACCCGGTGTCGTACGAGCCATACAAGGGCACGCAGTACTCGATGGACCTGATGGCCGAGGAGGCGCTCCAGTTCATCAGGCGGAACCAAGACCGGCCGTTCTTCCTCTACTTGCCGTTTCCGGTTCCCCACGCGGCCCTCCAGGTCCCAAACGATTCGGTCGCCGAGTACGAAGGCGCGTTTCCCGAAACGCCATACACGGGCGACCGGGGCTATCTGCCCCACCAGAAACCCCGTGCGGCCTATGCCGCGATGATCACTCGCATGGACCGGGAGATCGGCCGCGTGATGGACCTCTTAAGGGAGCTTGGCCTCGACGACGACACCATCGTGTTCTTCACGAGCGATAACGGACCGACGTTCAACGGTGGAACGGACTCTGAGTTCTTCAACAGTGCAGGGCCGTTGCGGGGCCTGAAAACGGAGATCTACGAGGGTGGGATCAGGGTCCCACTTCTCGCCCGGTGGCCGGGCCGGATCCGGGCCGGTTCGGTGAACGACCTCCCGTCGGCGTTCTGGGACTTCTTTCCAACCTTCGCCGACTTGGCCGGAGGTGAGGTCCCCGAAAACATCGACGGCCTGTCACTCCTGCCGACCCTGCTGGGCCGCCCAGACCAGGGGGAGCACGAGTACCTGTACTGGGAATTCCAGGGTCGCCAAGCGGTCCGGTTGGGACGGTGGAAGGGGATCCGGCACCGGGTGGACCGGGCAATGGAGTTGTACGATCTCGATGAGGACATCGGCGAGGAACGTGACGTCGCCGGGGCGAATCCGGAGATCGTCGCCCGCATCGCTGAGCTCATGGAGAGCGGGCGGACCGAGTCGGAGTACTTCCCACTGATGCGGGGCGGATAGACTCAACACCCTTCAGTCTCCGTGCGTTAGGGGATTGAGGCTTCATCACGGTACCAGGCAATACCAGTCCCTCACGTCAAACAGCCATTTACGACACGCAGGAGGATAGTCTCTATGACACCGTACGCGTTAGGACACACCAAATTCCCCGGAGTCATGCTCCGGTACAGTCTCTGGGTGTGCCTGGCGGTCATCGTCGGCCTCGGCACAGCGCCGGCCTCAGCCCAGGAAGTCATGCAGGCGGGCAACGGCGTCGACAGGCCCAACTACCGTCTCGCCGGCCGCTTCGCACCGTACAAGATCAGCGAACTCATTCACGGCACGTCCCTCGCTCCCCGTTGGATCGAGGACGGTCCGCGATTCTGGTATGAGTGGGAGACGTCCGACGGGAGGACGTTCAACCTCGTCGATCCGGCCGCGGGCACCAAACGGGAGATCTTCGACAATGACCGGATCGCCTCAGAGCTGACCCGGATCACGAAGGATCCCTACGACGGGCAGCACCTGCCCATCCAGCAAATCCGCTTCATCGACGACAACACGATTCAGTTCGACGTGACCTCCTCACTGGATGACGAGGATGCGGAGGAAGAAGAAGTGGAGGAGGAGGAGGAGGACCAACGGCGGGGGCGGCGCCGTACCCGGAAACCGAAGATAATCCACCACTTCGAGTACGACGTGAACACCCGGACGCTCCGGGAGCTGGAAGACTACGAAGCCCCGGATAGCCACCCCGGGTGGGCCACGGTGTCACCGGACACCTTGTGGGTGGTCTTCAGCCGCGAGTTCAACCTCTGGGCGATGAGCTACGAGGAATACCTCAAGATCGTCGAGGCACGGCGCGGCAAGTCGGGCGACGACGCCGAGGAGGCCGAAGACGAGGTGGAGGTAGAGGAGATCCAGCTCACAACCGACGGCGAAGAGCATTACAGCTACGGGTCCGCCGGTCGCGGCGAGAACGACGAGGAGACCGCGGAGGAGCACAAGAAACGGCAGCGGTCCGGGGTCACCTGGTCACACGACTCCCGCTACTTCGCCCTTACCCGTCAGGATCGCCGGGAGGTCGGCGATCTGTGGGTCGTCCACGCGGTGGGCAACACCAGGCCCAAGATCGAGACCTACAAGTACGACATGCCGGGCGAGGAGAACCACACGCAGACCGAGCTCTTGGTGTTCAACTGGGAGACCCGGGCGATGACCCGGATCGACGACGATCCCTGGAAGGACCAGCGGATGCGGGTCTACAGCGATCCCGCCGGCGGCTTCGGCGGCGGTTTCTTTAGAGGAGGAGGAGGTGGCAGCTCGGACGAGCCCCGCATCACCAAGTGGCTGTCTCCCAACACGAGCGAGTTGTACTTCTGGCGTCGCAGCCGCGACCAGCACCGGGTGGACGTCATGGTCGCCAACCCCGAGACCGGAGAGGTACGTCCGGTCATCGAGGAGCGGCTCAATACGTACGTGGAGGACCAGGCACCGCGGCTTTTGGAGAACGGCGACCTGATCTGGTGGTCGGAGCGGGACGGTTGGGCTCACCTCTATCTGTATGGCCCCGACGGCTCCATGAAGGTGCGGCTCACCGAGGGACCGTGGCACGTGGATGGGATGATAGGTGTGGACGAGGATCGCGGTCTGGTGTACTTCCGGGCCAATGCCCGTGAGGCCGGCGAGGACCCGTACTACCAGCACCTCTACCGGGTGAGTTTGAATGGAACCGGTCTCACGCTCTTGAACCCTGGGGACTTCGATCATCGGGCGGTGATGGACGAGTCGAGCCGCTACTTCATCGACAACTACTCCAAGGTCAACACCGTCCCAGCGTCGGCGCTGTTCGACGCCAGCGGTCGGAAGATCATGGATCTCGAGGAAGCCGATTTTTCCAAGCTCATGGAAGCTGGCTACCAGTTCCCGGAGCCGTACGTCGTGAAGTCGGACGACGGCGTCACGGACATCTACGGCGTGATGTACAAGCCGTACGACTTCGATTCCACCAAGTCGTACCCGCTTGTGACGTATGTCTATCCGGGCCCGCAAACCGAGTCGGTCTCGAAGTTCTTCTCGACCAATGCCTCCGAGCAGGCCCTGGCCCAGTTCGGCATGATCGTCATCACGGTGGGGAACCGGGGCGGTCACCCGGACCGGTCCAAGTGGTACCACAATTACGGGTACGGAAACCTGCGAGACTACGGCTTGGCCGATAAGAAGGCGGCCATCGAGCAGCTCGCTGATCGACACGATTTCATCGACATCGACCGCGTGGGGATCTACGGGCACTCGGGTGGAGGGTTCATGTCGACGGCGGCGATGCTGGTCTATCCCGACTTCTTCAAGGTGGCCGTGTCGTCGTCGGGGAACCACAACAACGACGTCTACAACTGGAACTGGTCGGAGAAACACGACGGGCTCAAAGAGGTCGTGAACGACGAAGGCGAGGTGTCTTTCGAGTACGACATCGACAGGAACTCGGACCTGGCGGCGAATCTCAAGGGCCACCTCTTGCTGACCACGGGAGATGTGGACAACAACGTCCACCACGCCGGAACTTTCCGCATGGCCGAGGCGCTGATCCGGGCCAACAAGCGGTTCGACATGTTCATCTTCCCAGGCCAGCGCCACGGCTACGGGAACATGAGAGACTATTGGTTCTGGCTCAGAGCGGAGTACTTCGTGAAGCACCTCCTCGGCGACGAGCGCGACAATGCGAACATCGTCGAGTTGGACAACGAGCGGGAGCAGACCGGGGGTCGGTAGGCGACCGGCCAAGGCAAGGCCATCTGATGCGAGAGCGGTCCGACTTTGTCGGGCCGCTCTTTCATCAACGGCCAATCACCCGTTTGGTTAAGGGCGTCTTTAGGTAATCTTTAGAGAACCTCTTGTAGCGTGGGTCAACCTGAGAGAGGATCCACCGTGACACGTTTCGCCTCCACCGCCTTCTTGCTCTGTCCACTCCTGTCGCTGCCAGCGGGACTTTCGGGCCAGTCTTCGGGACTGCGCTTCAGCGGCGAAGTGGGATTCCGCGTCGAGTTCATGGTCAATGAGCACTTCGCTGAGAATGACACCACTTGGGACGACGATTACCGGCTGCGCTTTCGCACCCGGTTGCGTTTTGGGGGTGAGTACGTGGCCTCGGACCAGATCACGCTGGGGTTCCGGCTGAGCACGGGGGATGCAAACCACCCCTCCTCGGCATGGAGCACCCTGGACGACGACTTCCGACGGGATCCAATCAACGTCGATCGCGCTTATGTGAACGTGCAGCCGTTCGATCCAATCCAGCTGCGCGTCGGCCTCATCGCCAATCCGCTGTTTCGCGCTACGGAGATGGTGTGGGACAACGACGTGTCCCCGGCTGGCGCAGCGGAAATACTGCGGTTCGGTGATCTGGAACTCGTCGCAGGACAATTTGTACTTCGGGAAATCCGAGACCTCGAGGCGGATAATAATAAAGAGAAGTCTTTTCTCCTCATGCACGGAGGATCATACACTTTCGGCGGTCCGACGACGGTGCGAGTTGGCGGTTTTCATTACGTGTACTCCGATGCGGACGTAATTGCCCAAGCCCTCGACGTGGGCCTCATCACATCGGACCTTGGCACGAATCGGGTAAGCCCTGTGGCGTCGGATCTCTTCTTTTCGTACTACAACATCCTCGGGGGATCCTTCACCGTGTCATCTCGCAACATTCGGGTGGCAGGCGAGTTCTCGGTGAACACCGCCTACGGGAGGGACGACACTGCGGGGCCCGCGTATGCAAACCCTGAAAACATCGCCGCAGGCGGCATCCTATCCTTCGGCCGCCAGGACGAGCCATGGGATGTGCAGGTGGACCTCGGGTTCTTTCACATCGAGGCAGATGCCGTCATAGCCGTGTACAACAGCGACAATCTCCAACAGACGAATGTCAACTCGGTGCCGGTATGGTTCCGGCTGTTACTCCCCGGCAAGGCCAGCGTTGTCTGGGACACCTATTTCCAATCGAAGATCGACACCAACCTCCCCTCAATCGGGGGAATCGTTCACGACGAGAACGCGACCAAGGTGCGCACCCGTATCACCCTCCACGCGAACTTCTGACCTGGCGCGGCTCCCCCGTAGGCGAGACGGACAAACTGTCTTTACGCCCAACGATGAGACGTTCAACCCGATTACTGACATACACCGCCGTCGCTGCTGATGCTGGTGACGGAGGGGCCATGAGTGGCTGCGGTGTCATCATGCTGTGGATACAGCGGGGACGTTGATGGATCGACGAGGGGATTACATCACTCGTCGCATGATGGTCCGGAACCGAGTGGCACTGATGGGATGATCGGCCACCAGCTTCCCGTCGTAGACAATGTTGAAGATTCCGTACGCCGAAGGCGCCGCTCGGGCCTGCCTGCCATTCTTGAGCTCCACCACGGTCGGGCGCACATGGAGATCCTTGCACGCTGCGAGGATGTCCTTGGTGGAGTTCGCGACGCACGGGCATTGATCGGATTGAATGATGGTCAGCCCCGATTCGTAGCGCCGTAGCGTACGGTCCCAGCCTTTCTTGAATTTGGGTACCGGCGCCTCGTGGAGCCGCTTCACGAGCAGTTCGAACGACGGTGGAGCCGTGTCGACGCTCGCGAACCCGCTGCGCAGGAAAAGCCCTGGGCTTGCCATCCACGTGCCGCCGCTGGTGACGACGGCGACACCGTGGGTTTTCCTGCGTTTGGCATCCTTTAGACATTCCTCCACCAACAACGCTCCGTACCCTTTCCCCTTGTACGCCTTCCGGTGGATCATGATGCAGTGCACGACCAGGTACCCGGGGGCCTCGATGGGTCGCCACGTGTACTCGCCGGGAGTGTACTCGATGAATCCCACGGCTCCCTCGCCGGGCACGTGCAGTACCTTGAACTTCATGCCCTCGGCGAACCGCCTGGTGAGCCAGTCGATCTTGCGCTTGTAGCCTTCTTGCGTGGCGTTCCTGAACCCGCAGAAACCGTAATCGCCGATGGTCTTTGCATCTGTATCGATGATTTGGATGTTGGGCTTCGGCATGGCTTGTTGCCTTCAATAATGCATCATTTCCGCCGCCGTGCGAACCGCAGTCCCGACCACGTCTGATCGATAGCGGCGATCTTGTAATCCACGAGGCCCGAATCGAGGCCCTTCTTCCGGACATCGTTCTGCGTGAGGTCGGTGACCACGCCGGACGCTCTTTTCGGCCACGCGATCCACACGCTGCCCCCGTCGGCCATCACACGCTCGGCGACGGAGAGACGGCGGTTGAGATCCGCGCGGGTCTTCACGAAGAGGAGCACCAGATCGGCTCGGCCGCGTGCCTGCCTTCGCAGCTGGACGTTCTCCGGCAGTCGGCCCAGTGTTTTCTCGAAACCACTCGGCGCGCCGAGGAGTGCCACGACCGATCCGGGCTTGATGCCGAGCTTCTTGGGCAGAGGCGTTCCCGAGTACCCCTCCATCAGGCCCAAGACGACCGGATCGCTCGGTGGACGCTTCACGGCATCGCGGACGGCGCTCCGGATCCGCTGCCATTCGGTGAACACCGCATCGGGAAGCTGCTTGCGAATGCGGGTGAGCTTTTCCTTCTCGCCGCCGACGAAGACGATGGGGATCAGACGGGTGGCCTTCCGCCGCCGGATCCAGATCCCCATGTCCCGCCCTTGGGCGGGAAGCCGGCTCAAGTCGATGGCGAAGAGATCGGGCGGATTCTCGCGCAGGCGCTTCAGATCGGCGCCGGCCTCGGGGGTGAAGATGGTGACCCGGTGGCCCGCACCGCGCAGGAGCTTGGCCCGCTGCTTCGCCTCAGCGGCACTCCAGTGGATCAAGACGATGCGGCTCACGGATATTGGTCCACCGGAAGCGCCGCCGTTTCCTTGATGGTCTCCAGCACGATGGTGGTTCGGGTCGATTGGACGCTGTCGATCTTCCCGATCTGCTCCCGCATGAGCCGGGAGAGGTCCTGAGCGTCCCTCACGCGAACCTTCGCCAGGAAGCAGTCCTCACCCGCGACGTGGTGGACCTCCTGGACGTTGGGGATGCGCGCCAAGTCTTCTCCGGTTTCCAGCTCTCCCGGCTTGCCGCTCGAGCGCACGAAGAGGAACGCCACCATGCCCAGGTCGACCTCCTCGGGCGCCACCCGGGCCTCGTAGCGGTGAACCACCCCCCGGTCTTCCAACTTGCGGGTCCGCTCGTAGGTCGCCGAGGGGGCCATTTGGAGTCTCCTGGCGATCTCGGCGTTCGACATTCGGGCGTTTGTCTGGAGGAGCGTGATCAGCCGTCTGTCCACGGCGTCCAGCATGGCATTTCCCTTTCACCGGCGAAGGATCTTCGTCCGACCGCAGGTCCCGACAGGGGTTCACGACGGATCTTCGTGGGACACCTTATTACCTTGATATCACGATAATTGACGAATATACTCCATATGTCAATGCTTTTTCCCGACGATTCGATTGTATTACATAGATGTTTGAGAAGGATGTGTAATCGAAGGAGGAACCCATGATCTTGCGCATGTGGAGGGGCCGAACCCCTGCGAACCAGGCCGACGCGTACCTGGATTATCTCAAGCGGACGGGCATGGAGGACTATCGGGCGACCAAGGGCCACCGAGGGGTGCGGGTGTTGCGGAGGATCGAGCGGGGAGAGGCCGAGTTCGTGGTGGTGAGCCTGTGGGACTCCGTGGAGGCGATTCGTCGGTTCGCGGGTGAGGAGTTCGACAAGGCGGTCTATTACCCGGAAGACGAGCAATTCCTCGTCGAGTTGGAGCCCCGGGTGGCCCACTACGCGGTGGTGCTGGAGCAGGGGGCCGTCCAGGGGCTGTCGGCGTTGCCTTGAACGTCTTCACTCCGTCGCTCCGTGCGAGTAAGCTCCATGTGCAAAGAGCCGAGACCTCGTGGCGGAGACTGCTCAATGGGATATCGCAAGTTCACAGATCGTGACGGCAACAGCTGGGAAGTACGGGACCAATCCCATTCCGAGTGGACGTTCGAGCCCCTCCCGGGGAATCTCCTCGGTCGCACGGCCGTTCCCGCCCCGGGCTACGACAACGATCCGTTCGAGCTGAGTAACGAGGAGTTGCAGGAGCTGCTGGACAAGGCGGGCCCTCGCCGGTCAGGGCCGCAGAAGAAATCTCCCTTTCTCGATTGATGCCCGCCGACCGTATGGAGGTCGCCACACTCGGCGGCGGGTGCTTCTGGTGTCTGGATGCGGTGTTCCGCGATCTCCGCGGGGTGGACCGAGTCGTGTCCGGGTACACCGGCGGTGACGTGGCCAACCCGTCCTACGAACTGGTGTGTATGGGGACGACGGGGCATGCCGAAGTCGTGCAGGTCGCCTTCGACCCGGACGTCATCTCGTTCCGGGAGCTGCTCGAGGTCTTCTTCACCATCCACGACCCGACGACGTTGAACCGACAGGGTGCCGACAGCGGCACCCAGTACCGGTCGGCCATCTTCCATCACTCGGCTGAGCAAAAGGCCACGGCGGAAGCCGTCATGATGGAGGTGCAGCCGCTGTGGGACGATCCCATCGTGACCGAGGTGGCGTCCCTCGACGCCTTCTATCCTGGCGAGGACCACCACCAGGATTACTACCGCAGCAACCCCGGCCAACCGTACTGTCAGGTCGTCATCGCGCCAAAGGTCGCGAAGGCGCGCAAGGAGTTTCTGGAGAAGCTCAAGGGCTGAGGGTCGTAGGCGTGTGGCTTGCATGGCGGGTGTCCCTTCGCGCCCTGCGGTTCGCCGCACGTCCCAACGTGCACATCAATGCCTGGGGCGCGAACCAACGCGCGCTGCGGGACACCCGCCATACTGCGCCACCCCGTACGACCGTGTACTGCCGGGCTGTGCAGCACTATCCGACGGCGATCGTCGGCCACTCCTGCCGCAGTGCCTCCACGGCCTCGACGCGAGACCTTAGCGGGATTGGGAGAGAGCCACCGAGCTCCAGATCGCAGCCGCCAGCACCACGGCCATGCCAAACAGCGTCCACGGCAAACCGAAGACCAGTCCCGACGCCGCGACCAGCAACCCGAACAACCCGACCGCCAGGGGTTCACCCCGGCCGTGTTGTCTGAAGCCGATCCGGAGACCCCACACGGTTCCTCCGATGGCCACGGCCGAGAGGGGCAACCAGGCGACGGAGGGCAATGCAGCCGACTCCACCATGCCACCTATCGCTCGGAACGCACCCGTCGTGAACGCGCATATCAGGAGCACCACCATGAAGATCGAGAACCCCCGGTTCCCGGGGCACGTGGAACAACAGCACTTGCAGGGCATGGGATCAATCCTCCGCGGACGACGGCTCGCCGTCCTCCGCTGCGGTTTCGTCTGATGACTCGGTGCCCGTTCGGAACACCTCCTGAGCTTTTTCCTTGAGCTTGTCCTTGGCCACTTCGACGCCCTGAAGGGCCTCCTCCAGCTCGTTGAGCTCTCGGGCGTGCACCTTGAGGCCTTCGCGGATGAACAGGGCGGCGGCCTCCGAGCGGCTCTTGAAGGCGCCGGTCTCAACCCAGGCGTCCAGCTTCTTGGTGGTGTCCTCGTCGACCCGGACCATCAGGACCTGGTCCCGCGGTGATTTGCCCATCTCCTTCAGGCTGTCCGACAGCCCGCCGGCCATGCACACGACCTTGAAGGGAGATCCCACCTCCGGTCCACAGCA
>JBDHAF010000114.1:0-14338 GCA_039588255.1 Gemmatimonadota bacterium
CACCGATCACTGATGGGGGAGTGTGGTTGGGGGTGGTGTAGGCTCGTAGCTCAATTGGTAGAGCACCGGTCTCCAAAACCGGGGGTTGCAGGTTCGAGTCCTGCCGGGCCTGTCTTAGCAAGTGGAAGGAACGGAACAACTTCCCGGTCTCAGTCTTCCTCACGATCGAGCTCCGCTGACCGCCTGGCGGGTCCGGTTCGGGTCCGGTTCCGGGAGTCTCAGAATCCGTCGGTCCCGCCCAAGGCGTGCGAGCTTTTCGACTCCTTCCCGCAGGTCGTCCTCGTTGGCAATGGAGTAGCGGTTGTAGACGCTGTCGGTCTTGTGCCCGACGAGCGCTTTGGCGACGGATCGAGGGACGCCAGCGCGATTGAGGTTCCTAACTGCCGTCCGGCGAAAGTCGTGGGGGATGCGATCAAGGCTGAGCCGTCTACACGCCCCGCGCCATGCGGTGCGGAACGACTTGATCGGTCGCCCTTCGCGGTGGAACACCCACCGCACGATCTCGCCGGTACGCCGCTCGACCGCATCGGTGTAGACCCGTTGCTGCGTGAGCACCGCATGGAGTTCCGGCAGCGCGGTGAACGGGAAGGTCCGACCGTCGCCGTTCTTGGTCTCACCGGGCTCGAGCCGGATCGTTCCGGCGTGGAGGTCCACGTGCCGCCACTGGCGAGAGAGGACTTCGCCCGTCCGCCATCCCGTCAGAAACAAGAACCGCACCACCGGGCGCACGCGCTCGGGCAACTCCGCGAGTAATGCGTCCAGCTCGTGGCGCTCGAAGAAGCCGGTACGCACGTTGGTGGGGGTGATCTCGGGAAACGGCGGACGGGTGGCGAGCAATCGCTTCCCGACGGCGAGGTTCATTCCGCGCTTGAGAACGTTCAACTCGTTCCGAACCGTGGACATGGCAGCACCCTCGTCGAGCCGATAGTTGAAATAGCTGTCAAGCCGTTCGGCGGTGATGCCACGCGCCGTGGCGAGTCCGAATCGCCCCCGTAGGTGCTTGACACACTGTTCCACGCGGTCGAGCGAGCGGCGACCCTTGGCCCTGTAATTGGCCCGCACGAGTTCGATGAGATCATCGAACGTCAGTTCCTTCCCCGGCGGCTGCCAGCGTCCGTCATCCAATTCGTCGATGCGTCGTTTAAGGAGCGCGGCGGCATCCGACTTTCGGGGACCCGCGTGCTCGCGAACCTTCCGTCCATCTACGTAGTAGCCGATGTACCATCCCCTCGCGTCGGGCCGCTTAAACAGCCAGCCGTTACTTCTGCGTCTCATCGGTGACCTCCTTCCGGCGGCGGTAAGCACGTTGTCGACAAGCAGACGAGCAGTACCGCGCCCGTTTGGTCGGGGCGCGGAACCCGCGTCCGCACATGCGGCAGTGACGGAGTTTTGCCATAACGTCTCCTAGCGACGTTACGGTAAACTTACGAGATAGCGTTACGGAACGCAACACATCACTGCCGGGCCTGCCACCGCGTCAAGCCCCGCTCGCTGAACCGCACCGCCCGCGTACCGAGGCGCCGGGTGAAAGGGAACTCGGCGGCGTGTTCGTACACGTAGCGCCGCGACACGCCCAGGCGTTCGGCAACTTCGGTCGCCGTCAACAGCCAGTCGGTTGACTCCTTGGGGGACCGACCGTTGCCGTCGGCTGCACCGTCAACCACCACGCGCAGGTCTTCCAGGACCGCAGCCAGCACTTCCGCCACGGGTGCCGTGGCGTGCACGCGGGCGGCATCCTCGCGTCGCCGGGCAAGATCGCCCAGATACTCCTCAAGCGTCACCGCTCACCCCAACGCCCGAGGAACACGGACACAGCCGGCGCAAACGAGCCGACGAGTCATGCGACGTTGATCTCGCCCCGGCCGACCTCCTCCCGAGGCCGGCGTTCCCCGGTCCGGCTCCGGTCGGCCCCTAGAACGGCTCACCTTCGCTCTCCTCCGGCTCCCAGGCATCGCCAGCGCCCACGGGCGGCTCGGCACCGGCAGCCGCAAAGGACTTGCTCTCGAGCCGTGACTCGCGAAGGACCAGCGACACGAATCGGCCCTGCGCTGCCCCGCGATAGCGGTGCTTGAGACAGACAATCCCCATGGTGTTTGGCTCCGCGAAGTCCGTGACCGGGCACTCGCCATGCTGTACGGCACGTCGCTGGCTCATAGTCATGCCCGGGCGGAGTGGGCGGAACAGCCCGAGCGCGACGTCCGCGTTCTCCTCGATGGCTGCGGAGCCTTTGTATCTGTTTAGCGAGGGCGGCGTGTAGAGGTCGAAGGCGCCGGCGTCCTTCTCCCGGTTCAGTTGGGCCGCGACGATCATCGCGACCTTCCGTTCCGTGGCGATGTTCTTCAGCTCCTGGGTGAGCTGCTCGAGTTCCTCGCGGTCCTGGCTGATGCGGTGGAGATGGTCCAGGATGATGACCCGGGGCGCACACCCGTGGCGGGCGTCGAACGCCCAGGCGATCTCCGACGCCAGGCGCTTGAGGTCCAACCGCGTCACCGTACTGAACGTGACCTCCTCCGCGTCGAGGAGATAGACGATCTCACGTTCGAGAGCATCGCGCTCATCTTCGCTCAGGCGGTTTTCGAACACGCGCAGTTCGTCAAGTCCAAGACGCAAGGCGGCCCACTTCTTCACCAGGTCCTCGGCGGCCATCTCGGTCCCGAAGTACAGCGTTGGTACTCGGTCCTCGCGCAGCCGTGACAGCAGGTTCAACAACAGCGTGGTCTTCCCGTTGGACGTGCGGGCACCGACCACGTACAGCCACCCCGCCACGATCCCACCGCACAACCGATCCACGACGCTCCACCCCCACGACGCCACCTGCTGCGTTTCGCGCAGCGTCTCCAGCGCCGCCTCGCGAATGCGGGCATTCCGCTCGCTCGCCGTGTTGGCTCCGAGAGGCACCATGGGGAGAGCAGTGAGCGCCGATCGGAACGCTTCATCGTCACCCCCGAGGTTGTTGTAGAGCACCGTCACGTCACCGCCGAAACCCACCTCTGCTGGCAGCTCGCGTAGCGTCACCACCTGGCCCGCCTCGGCCAGCGCCTGCGCCACCTTCTGCGTGCCGTTGCGGCCTCTGTCGTCGCGATCGTAGACGATGTGGATCGTGCCGATCTGTGCCCGCAGAATCTCCGCCACGCAGGCCGCGTTCACGTTGCCCGCACCACCAGTGAGGGAGAAGGCGGGGACTCCAGCCTGGTGCGCGATCCAGACATCCGGTTCCCCCTCCACCAGCCACGCCTCCGAGAACCCCCGACACGGCTCTAGGTGATAGCATCCCAGCGACGTGCCGCGCTCATTCCAGTACTTCTTGCCGCCAGGTCGCGATTCGAACGCCTTGTACTTCATCGGACGACCGTGGCCGAGTGGATACACCCACGCTTGTCGGCCCACATCCGCCACGACCCGGAAGTAGGTGAGAGTCTCCGGCCGCAACCCACGGAGCACCAGAGCGCGGTCAGCTTCTTCCCGCGTCCAGCGCCCCGAGCCCCACACCTTCCCGCTGCCCCCGTCCGCGAACAACGCCGACATCGGGAGATTCAACGCCTCGACGACCTCCTTGGCAGAGCAGCCAGCGAAGCACTTCAGGAGGATCCGGCCGTCCCGGCCCTCGCCGATCGAGAGGCTCGGCTTGCCATCCTCGTGGGCCGGGCAGGTCGCTTCCCAGCCTGATCCGCAGCGCCGCACGTTCTTCAGCCGCGAGAGGAAGTCGTCGACCGTCATCGGGGTGGCTCCTCATCGAAGGGGATCGGGTAATTGGGAAAGGCAGGGACATCGTCGTCGGCGATCCGCTTCCGCAGCGCCCCAAAGCGTCGCGCAAAGTCCTCGGCCGAGGCATAGCGGGCCTCCTCGTGACCTCTCTCATCCTGCCAGTACGCCCGCCACACCGGCAGCACGAGAACCCGTGCTTCATCCCGGCCTGGCGCCTCGCCTCGAAGGACGAGAAGCTCCTCGACCGGCTTCAACGCCGCGCCAACCCGGCTGTAGGGCATCGGCGCCTCCATGACCTCGACGTAGGCGTCGGCGTACGGTGTGAGCCACGTCTGCCGGGAGTCACGAGACGTGGAGGGTGAACGTGTTCGGTCGCGTTTACCGTTGCGGGACGGCGAAGACGTCGAAGACGTCTTCTTACTCCCTCTCCTACTTCTGTGCCCGAGTATCGGGACGTCAGCCGGGACGTCAGCAGGTGCGACGTCCCTATCGGTCGGGACGCCAGCCGGGACGTCACGCTCCCGTGTTGATGCCCCGACATGTCGGGACGTCGGCGGCACCACGTAGTAGCGCATGAACCCATCCGCGTTGCCCCGCCGCGACACCACCAAGTGGGCCTGGACGAGCCGAGCGATGCGGTTCCGAACCGTCTTCGCAGACCACCCCGTTCGAGCGGCCAGAAGCTGGTGTCCCGGATACGCCCCGAGATCACCGCCACCATCGAGATCAAGTAGTACACGGAGGAGGAGACGGTCACCGAGGTTTGGTACGGACCGGAGCAGTGCGGCCTCCTCCTCGTCCGTCAGCCGCCGAATGGGACGGCCATCGGCCCCGCTCGTCCTCATCGGTTGGCTTGCAGCGGCCGTTCCGCCGCAAGGCGCTCGAGGAGCGCCGCGAGTTCCACGGCTGCAGCGGGGGAGAGGACGACCCTATCGCGTGCTGCGGCCTTCGTGAGCCACAGCTTCCATGTGCGGACCCCTATCTCGGGCACGCACCGCCCCGTAGCGGCATCCCCCTGTGGGAGGTCCCGTGGGCCGTCAGCGGGTTGAAGCCGTTCGGTGGTGTTCTTTGGGGAGGTCACTCCGCGCTCCTCCTTGCGCTGCTAACAGTCCGTCGGGCTGCCCGCCTGCTCGAGCGCGTGGCGCAAGATCGCCCGCGCGAGCCGGCCCGGCGGGACACCCAGCTCCCGGGCCAGAGCGTCGATCCGATGCCGGTCCGAGCGGGTAAGTCTCACGGTGAGCGTGGCGCCAAGCTCGGGCTGGGGTCGGAGGTCCGGCAGATCCAGTAGTGCACCCATGAGTGCCTCCCGTCGTGGGCGGCGGGTGTCCGCCGCGAACACAGGATAGCCAAAAAAAAGGGGGGAAAAATTCGGGCGAATTTTTCCCCCGGTGGGTTCATGGTGGGGATCTACCGGTTGCTGCTCTTCGTTCTGACCTTTTTGAGAGCCTGCTCCTCCCTGTAGCGCTGGATGGCGGGATCGATCTGATGGGCGTGGAGTGTTACGATGCCCTCGTTCTTGTCGAGGCGCACGAGTCCGTCATTCACCGAAGACAGCAGAAGCCCTTCAAGCCACTGGCGCCCATCGCTAGACAGCAAGGGCTCCTGGTCCTTGTCGCGCAGGTCGCGCTTCAGGATGTCGCGCAGGTGGGCGGCGCTTATGCTGCTCCGCTTAGCTACGATCCTGATGGCACAGTCCCTCGGCCTGGAAAGCCCCTGAAGGCGAAACGCGATCTCATGCGAGACTACATCAACCGCGAGGCACACAGCACGCCAATGCCGGTCCCACTTGCTGATCGCACGCCGGCCCCGTCGGCTCTTGGGAGGGTTCAGGATCCAGTCGGCGACATACTCCCGGGCGCGTTTGGGAATACCATAATGCCTCACCAAGTCCGACAGTTCAGTTCGCGTTAGGTGATCGCCTTGTTCTATCCGGCGCAGTGCTGCGGGCCACTCCTGCGACGCGGCTACGTACCTCCCGATAGCCTGCAGCTCGCCTACTGCGGCCAACAGCTCACTTGGGGGCTCCTTCGGCTCCCGCTGAACGACGTCCCGTTCGCTGAGCTTCTTGGGAGTGGACCTTCGGGGCACAGCCGCCTCCGTTCAGGCGATAGAGGATGGCGGGGCTCGGGGAGAACGGTCCCCTACGGGCCAACGGGCGCACGGTCCGGCCGAACCGCCCCCGCCGTCACCTCCAAAGATACGGCGCCCGGGTCACCGCCGCTTGTCGCCTGACGCCAGGAGTTGCTCGCCAATGGCGAGTGTGACCTACGTTCCTACGGAGGGTGAAACCTGAGACCAAAGCTTCTCATTTGACGTCATAGTGACAGCCGGCGGCTACACTGAGTAGGAAACCCACAAGTCGCCGCATCTAAAAAGGAACGGTCGCTCAGGCGTGAGAATCCAATCACGCGGCGCTTCAAAGAATGCAGCCGTGGAAAGAGCACCACCCGTCCCTGACACCCCTATCTTACGCACCCGTCCAGCGATACACGATTCGACAAGCTCCTTTAATCGTGGCTCAAGCAGACCGATGACACATCCCAGGGATTCAGCGGAGTTGCCTGTAATCACACCGACGGGTTGAGGGCTTTGCTTCCAATGGTCGATGTATTCTTGCTTGAGTCCCTTCATCTCACCGGCCAGTTCAAGGTCGTCGAGATGGCTGACGACATCCTGGCGGCTCTCAAGGACGACATCAGCGACGTGCGCGTGCCGGATCTCTGATCCCTCGATCACAAAAAAGGCGTCGTCGGCTAACAGACTACGATACCCCTCCTGTTCCCCCGCTCCGATACTAGCCTCGATGTAGTGAAGGACAATCCGGGCCTTCTCCGTTTCCGGCTCGCCTTCGTTGGCAGAGCCGTACGACCAACTGCGCCCGACGTGCGCGACCTTTCCACTGAGTGAGAAAAAGCCAGCGCGAAATTCGAGCGGCGGGGGCGACAATCCGCTTGAGCGATGGACCAACACCAAGCCGTCGTCTTCACTCCGCTCGACACGGTATTCCATTGCGGCCGTTGCGGGGTCGCGTCCTCCACGGTCTCCCAACGAGGTTATCCTCTCAGTCTTGGACGTCGGTCGCGGTTGGGTGCGTCCCGCGCATGTCATCACGCACAAAAAGGTGAGGCATGGCGACCATGTTGCAAAGATTGCGGGCGAGCCCGTCTACTCCTGGGAATAGGCTAAGCTCAGTGAGGTTCATGCGCTGAAGTTCATTGAGTGCTTCCCTCAGATCTTTCAACGGAAGTTGAAGACGCCACTTCTGAGCCAGATGTTGGTGCTCGTTGCCAAGGTATTCGTCAAGGACGTTCTGGAACGTTCGTGACAGATCGAGTGGCATCAGGAAGACAGCTTGTTGAACTGCCATACGTTCATCAACTCCGAGAGGATTGACGGGCATCACTCCAGCGTGATTCTCCTTTAGGAGGACTCTGGCTGATTCGGGGCCCTTTCCATCGTCAGCATTCAGCACCGCTAGGACCTCTGAACTGAGACGACTTTGGAGCAGTCCCCAGAGCCCGTCATGGTCCACGAGCCAAAGGCCCGCATCGGTCGTGGGACCTGCATGCCGCAGCGCGAAGTAAACCCCTGCGTAAAAGGAGTATGAGAAGTCGAGAAGTCGAGTAGGCCCGCCATGATGCTGTATGAGCGCCAGCCAGCGGAAATCATCAGACCAGTCGGGGGATGAGACCGAATAGCGGTGGTAGTGTCTCTTGAACTCGCGGAGTAGCTGATCCTCAATCTTCAGCATACCCGCTATGTCCTGGCGAAACCGTAGCGTTTGCCGTTCAAGGGACGGACGTAGGCGGTAGTTTGCGTCACGCAGACCTCTAAAGAGCCATCGACAGCCCTCCGCCGAGGCAGTACGCCGAAGCTCACGATACTTCTCAAGGACAGCTTCCCAGGTACGCAAAGTCGTTTCATTCACAGTGGACTTCCAGTCGTTGCCATCTAATGGACTTGCGCCAACCCTCCTAGTGTCGACGAGGTGTCTATGGAATCCAACGCATCAGTCGCTCGACTTTCGTCGCGCTCGCACCACGAAAGCGAGTCCCAGGGTTCCACCCACCACGCCGAGCAACTGGATTGTCATCCTGGTAACGTCGATCTTCACCCCAAAGGCGCGGGACACGCGGGTGGGTTCTGGTGGACTCCATATGGGAAAGTACCCGAGTGGGCGTTCGGTCGGAGCAGCCCCTGGCCGGGCGAATGTTTCCTTCCAAGGCGGAATGAGACATATACCAAGGATGACGACCAATCCTAACGCAATGATCTGGCGCTCTAATCGAGACACGACCGAAGTTATGAAGAACAGGACACAAGAGTTGCTGCTCGAGACTGTCGCTCTTCTATTAAACCCGACCGGAGCTGAACCCGCTAGTCGGGCGTCACCGCTGCCGAGACCAGCCGACGCAGACTCGTTAGTTCGGGACGGCTTCCATGACCGGCGCACCTGGGGCGAACATGCATCGAACGCCAGGTTGGCGTCCAACAAATCCGCACGGTCTGACATCAGGAGCCCCTACCTCCGCCTGGGTGAACGCCCTTTTGTAGGGAATCGAGGAACACACACGCGCAATGCACTGTTGACGGATGCCTGCGGGCCCAACCGCCCGGGGGGTGATGGGTGCGTGGGCGAGCGGTGAGCCCAAACAACCGTTCGCAGATAGTTCGGGAGCCGAGTGTCTCTCAGTTCACCGCGAGCGTGCCGTTGATCGCCACCGCATAGCGCACAAGAAGTCGGCTCGTCGGGAGATACCGAGCTGCCATCACGCGGAACTCTCGAACCTCTTCTACACTCGGCCGCGTTCCGTCGTCCGGCCACCGTTCGCAATACGCCTCAAGTGTCGGCATGGCGTCGGTGACGGAGATGAGAAGTAAGCCTGTCATCGTGGTCCCCACGGAAGGATACGCCGCACGTTAGGGTTGGGGTCTCAACAAGATCTCAACGGCCGGCACGGCAGCAGCGTCGGAGGCGCTGCTCCATGATATTGTCGCGTTAGGCAGAACTCTTCTTCGGATGTGCGCGGAGATGCCAGCGAATCTCCGCCCAGAGCCAGAACACAACGATTCCCAGGGTCACCAGCCCGACAATCTGCCAGCCTCGAGTAATGCGGTGGACCGCGTAGGCTTCGATCAATAGGACACCAGCGAGTGCGCCCATGATCGAAAGTCCATTTCCCAGAAGGAAGACGTTCAGGATGTATCGGCCTGGCACGGTGACCTTCTTGTTCGGCTTATCACCCGGTAGATCGCGGCCCTCGGACCAAGCCTTCCAGCCTCCTGCTACCTTGAGCGCAAGCCAGATTCCGATGAACTCGACGGCCCCGAATAGCCACGCGCTCACATAGAGTATGCGTTCCAGGACACCGACCAGAAGAGGCAGATCAATCCGGTGAGCGGGGTCTGCGATCTCTTGGGCTACTCCTTCATCGAACGCAACCGTGCGCCAGAGAAGCACACCAAGTCGCCAGAGGGGGATTATCGGCATCAGAGTCGCGACGAGCACGCCCCATACGTAGGGCATAGCATCGGCGGTATTAAGGAAATCGGTCACGCAGAGGTACTCCGAGTGCCGTCTTTTATATCGACCGTCTCAAATTGCAGCCAGATCCTGACTGGCGATAGTCCCTACAACCAATGGTTCTCGGGTCCGTGTGTGAGCCAGAACGTCACCTCCGTGGTAGGCAGTCGCCGCTCAAGTGGCGACCACCTCTTACCACTACGTCAGAAAAAAACCACCGGCAAAATTTTTGGGAAATGAGCGTTGGGGCCCCCTTTTACCAGAAAGGACACTCACACGACCGCACACGGCCACGACTCGGGGAGCGACCACCTCGCGGGGGGCTGGGGGGTGAAGGGGGTGGGTTGGTTGGTGGATCGGTGGGCCGCAGCGTGCCCTGCTTTCCATCATGCAGCGTACTGTGTAGAACCGAGCGTCCCGGCCCTGGAACCCATGAAACGCGTCACGAGCGAAGGGAAGTTCAAGCTGCTGGGGCTCCAAACCGTCAGTATGCCACCTGAATGTCTGTGAGTAGGAGATCGATAGTATTGGAATCGTAGGCGGCAAGATAATCGTAGGGCTCGTTCTCAATAAACTCGTTGTCGTCGAATTGGAAGCGAGCTTCCCGAACATCGCCCGGCGGGATATTCGCACGACCACCAGTGAGTTCGACGCGGAACATCTCTTCGCCAAATGGGTCCCTTGCGACCAACACGGCTCGCCACGCTCTGACTTGCTGATTAGTGTTGTTACGCACCACTAGTTCGAGCCTGACGTAATCGCTGTATTCACCGAGGTTGGGGCTCTTCGGCATGGTCGAGGTGCGGGAATAGAGCAAGGCTATCGGTGCCGTTTCGTCTACCAGAACAACGCTCGCGGAGTCGATGTTTTGCACGTCCTCTTCGAGTAGCCAGGAGAGCATGTCAATCGGCCCTTCTGACATGAGGAATCTCACTGCTACGATGCCACTCGATCTGGCCACGACTTCATAAACAGGAACGTCCCCACCGACACTGAAACAGATTGGAAGATCACCGATGGCCCTCTGGATAGCCGTTTGATCCCGTGACCGGAGAGTCGGCGCTAGCTCGCTGATACTCTCGCGGTTGGCGCACCACCGAGTGCCTTCGGCTATCCAGGCACCGGTCCGTATCGTGTCTTGCTGCGATCGGGCAGAGCCCACAGATCCTACAAGCAGCGCCGAGACAATTGCCGCAGCGGTGAGTCGCATGGATCACTTGCCTACTTTGAATCTAGGCGCCGCGCAGTTGCCGATCTAATAGCGCGAAGCGTCGATTGTGACATTCAGGCTCCCATTCCTGTGGCCCACTAGGCATCGGACCTTCAACCTCCTGGGAGCGACGTGCTCGTGTAGATGGTGCCGAAGAAGTCATTCTCGTTGAATGGAGGGCCAAAGTCGGTTACCGTTGATCCGACTTCTCGTATCTCCACCTTGTCGATGGCCGGACTCACCAGGACCCCCAAGAAGAAGGCTGCGTCAATGGGAGGATCCTCTGTGAGTGTTACCACGACGATGCCATCCGCGATGAAACTGAACTCAAACTGAGAGTCCACTCCTGGACCCCCGATATTCCCAACGGCGAATCCGTCCTGCATCCACAGGCCAAACGCGTGGACAGACGTTGCGAGCTCGATGTCAATGTTCTCGGCGCCACTTACCCCAAATTCGTTCCCAGGCAGGAGAATCCCGTTGAAGTCATTGACGGCATTGTTGAATCCATTAGCATGGCGCAGACTTACCCCATTCTCGACGTACGGTGCGGGTGTGTTCCCTCGAGCGCTTGGAAAGGTGACGGTCGCAACCGCTCCGGTCGCAGAGAGGAAGGCCGCCTCATCAACGAACCGCGTAAACGGCGGCTCTCCAGTCGCGGTGAACGTAGCGTAGACGTGCTTCTGGCCCGTGGTGGGATTCACCGCACGAACCTGAACCACATTCTCCCCCGGCTCTGTACCCAAGGTCAGATAATCCTGGGCCAACCCATCATTGTCCGTGATGCTGGCCCCAGCGAACATGGAGCCGCCACCGGCGGTGACGACGAAGTTGACGAGTTCTTTCTTGACCGCTTTGCCTGTGCCGTCGAGAGCCCTTACCACAAGCGGGTTGGTAAGCTCCTGGCCGACTAGGCCAGTTTGCCCGTCGCCACTGACAATCTCGAAGGACAGCGATGGCACATCCGCGTCGGTAAGCACTGTCTGGTTGCAGGTAACAGAGGACAGAGCGGTCAGCAGAGTGAGATACGACGAAGCGGTGTACCGCATGATCCACCCCCCGGGGAAGGCCCTAAGGCTCTTGCTGAAGTACTCCCACTAGCTCCGAAGGAATGAAGATTCCGTGATCGGTCTGTGAAGAGGGGTGCGGTCCCTACAGCCAGCCTGAGGAAAGGTCTCCGACACAAGTCTCATCGTCGTTTATCCGTCTTTTTCGCAAAACCATAGCACAATCCGAGAGCAGTCAGAGTTTGGGCCCCTTCTTAACGGGTGGGCGTTCCCGAACGCTTGCAACCTACCGTCGGCGGCTGCCGTCGGGCTCCAGGCCCCTGGGGGTCGATGGGTGGGTAGGCGGATGGATGCGCTGGTGATGCGCTGCGGCGCTGCGCTTTTCCTTGAGTCAGCCGGTCTCGCGCTGGCCCCCTCGCCCGCGACGCCCCATCTTAGAGGAGTTCCCGGCAGGAGCGGCAACGCCGTGCCGGACAACCTAGAACAACTGGATCGCCTGAAGGCCGCCCTCGCCGATCGTTATCGGATCGAGCGGGAACCGGGTCGTGGTGGGATGGCGACGGTCTATCTGGCCGAGGACCGGAAGCTCGACCGCCAGGTGGCGATCAAGGTCCTCAAGCCCGAGCTGGTCGCCACGATCGGCAGCGAGCGGTTCCTGCGCGAGATCAAGCTCACCGCCCGCCTCGAACATCCGCACATCCTGCCGTTGCTGGATTCCGGTGAGGCCGACGGGTTCCCCGCTCCGCGACCCTGCCGGCCCCCCGGGGTCAGCCGATGCGCTCCTTCCCGCCCAGGTACGGCCTCAGCGCCTCGGGGACGACGACCGTGCCGTCCGCCTGCTGGTTGCACTCGAGGATCGAGATGAGGACCCGAGGGCTGGCGATCGCGGTGTTGTTGAGCGTGTGGCAGAAGCGCAGCTTGCCGCCGGCGTCGCGGCCGGGCCTGGAAGTCGTAGAAGCGCGACGCGCTGTGGGTCTCGCCGTAGCTCTTTCGCGACGGCATCCACGTCTCGATATCGTACTTCTGCACCTGCGGCTGGCCGAGGTCGCCGCCGCAGACGTTGACTACGCGGTAGGGCAGGCCGAGCGCCTGCACGATCTCCTCGGCGTTCGTCAGGATGAAGTCGTGGAACCGCTTCGACTCCTCGACGTCGTTCTTGCAGACCACGACCTGCTCGACCTTGTTGAACTGGTGGATGCGGTAGAGTCCCTTGCCCTTCTGCCCGAGCGCTCCCGCCTCGCGCCGGTAGCACGTCGAGTAGCCGGCGTAGAGCCTGGGCAGGTCGGCCTCGTCGAGGATCTCGTCCGAGTGGTACGCGGTCACCGGCACCTCTGACGTGCCGACGAGGTAGCGGTCGTCCCTCTCGCAGTGGTAGGCCTGCTCCTCGCCGCCGGGGAAGTACGCGGTGCCGACGAGCGGCTCACGGCGCACCAGTGTCGGCACGATCATCGGCGCGAAGCCCTTCTCGACGAGCTTCGTCAGCGCGAACTGCAGCACCGCCAGCTCCAGGAGCGCCCCCTCGTTCTTGAGGATATACGTCTGCGAGCCGGCGAGCTTGGCGCTTCGCGGCATGTCGATCAGGTCGAGCTCCTGGCCGAGCGTGAGATGGTCCTTGGGCTCGAAGTCGAACGAGGGCAGCTCGCCCCACGTGCGCAGCTCGACGTTCTCCTCGTCGCTCTTGCCGTCCGGAACGTCGTCGTCCGGGATGTTCGGAACGAGCAGCAGGAGCCGGTCGAGCTCCTCCTCGATCTTCTCGAGCTCGGCCGACGCCGACTTGATCTTCTCGCCGACCACCTTCATCTCGGCGATGCGGGCTCCCTTCTCGTCGCCCTGGAGCTTCGGGATCTCCCTGGAGACCTTGTTGCGGACAGCCTCGCTCTCGTTCTTCTCCGCGACGACACGGCGCCGCTCCGCGTCGAGCTCGAGGATGCGATCGACCTCGGCGTCCACCGGCATGTGCTTCTTCTTCCCGGCGGCCTTGACGAGCTCGGGGTTGTCGCGGATGGCGCGAATGTCGAGCATGGGGGAGCTCCAAAGCTGGCTATTCTGTGCAGGGGAACATCGAATTTAAGGGGGAACCCACGGCCCGGTCGACGACCTCGAGGTGATTGCCCGTGCCGCGCCGGTCGCGACGGCGCCGGTCGAGTCGGGCCACCGGGACGCTCCGCTGCGCGACGAGTGGCACGTCGTCGTCCTCGGCACGAACCCGGCCGGCTACCTGCGCATCACGGAGACGCCCCGTCCCGGCGGGGGAGTCGTCGTGAGCTCGTTCACGAAGCTCGTCATCCGTCGCTCGAGCGACACGTCCACCATGGAGCTCCATCAGACGCTGCACGAGGACGCTGCGGGGAAGCTGGTCGAGTTCCGGACGGAGCAGCGCATGGGGCCCAGGCCGGGGGCGGTCACTCGGGCTGCTTCGGTGGGCCAAGCAGCCCGGGCAACGCCTCGCTGGCCCGAGGGACGGCAGAGGCCAAGACGCTGAGGACGTTCTCGCCTCGTGCGATCCGTTCGATCAACTCATCCGGCAACTGGTTGAGATCGAGGTTCGCCAACGCTCCACGCATCTGCACCCGCTCCTGATACTTCTCCGGTCGCAACCCCTTCAGCAAGAAGATCGCCAGGACGTCGCTGTACCTCCGCACCATGCCGCCCGGTCGTCCCTGATACCAGCCCGCTGGCTCCTCCCAGCCCTCCACCGCCCGGCGGTACGCCTCGGCCTCGATCAGGTCGGCCGCCGCCTCCTTCGCCTGCTCGACCGCCGCCTGGAGCACCAGGTCATTGCGCCATTGCGCTGTGTACGGCGTGGATGGATGGACCCCCGCCACTTGCGCGGCTCTGAGCTTAGTCCCGGTCTGCGCGAACGCGAGCACATACGCCTTCTTTTTGGGGTCT
>JBDHAF010000115.1:0-12248 GCA_039588255.1 Gemmatimonadota bacterium
TTCGCCGCGATAAAAAAAGCATGGGCTGAAGAAGCCCACCTGACAGCTGCCGAAAACCAAAAGGTCGTCCTGCCCGTTGATCGTGAGCGAGTCGAATCCCAGACTCCCGCGTATTCCGCTGAGTTCTACACTCACCACAACTGAGTCCTCCCCTTCCTGGGCCGGGAAGGCCACGCGCAGATCCGCCGAGTTGTCCGAGTCGGAGAAATCGAATTGGGATCCAACCGACCCTCGGAACTGTGCCGTGCCACGGGCCGGAAGCAACAGGTGCAAGCGGCGCAGATCACCAACGCCACCCATCAGCCGGCCCGTCTCGTAACTTGCCCCGCCCCGTATGGTGTCCGCGTAACTGAACGCGATCCCACCGAGCCCAGCGGTACCAGCTGCGGACAGGTTCCGAGGAAACGCGCCGAGCACCGCGTTATCGCAACAGCGCAGGGTATCACTGCCGGTAATCGTGCCGGAGGAGAAGAAATCGAGTACGGTTGCGCCGGCCACGACTATCCTCACGCGATGCCCGTCGCCTTCGGGCACGACATCCACAAAACCGGCTTCGGTCAGCGGGAAGCGAAGGGCTCGACTGTCGGAATCGGCGTCGTAGAGTATGAATCGCGTACCATCCAAAGGCGCGTCCCCACGTGCATCATCCGGCTGGTAGCCTGTCGCCGCCGAGTCCCATACGAACGTGCGTCCAATGACTTCGGTGTACCGCCCGCCGACTGAGACAAGCTGGCCACCGGTGGCGAGGAGGCTCGGGATCGCGGGGTTATTGCGAAAGGCGCTTGCGCCATCGCCGAGAATGGCGCTCGTCTCTTCGGCAACCCACGACAGGAACGCCAGGGTGTCCGCGACTTCAATCGCCGCTGTTCCGCTGATCTCGTCAGCAGTGGCCGTAATAGTGACTGACCCGTTCGCCACAGCGGCCACCAGGCCGGACACGCTGATCGTCGCGATTATCTCATCGGACGACGACCACGTGAACGTCGTGCCGGAAATCGCATTCCCACTTGCGTCCCTGGCGCTGGCGGTGAGCTACACCGTTTCCCCAAGGGAGGAGAGCATGGAGTTTTCGGGCGTTACCACCACGGAAGCGACGGCGGGAGGCCCGTTCCCGGTGGGTGTGTCGCTCCCACAGGCAAGGACGGACATGGTGGAAAAGGCAACGGCGAGGCAATCGAGAGGGCTGCACGCATGGCCATTCATCCTTTGGAAACAAAACAGTGTATTGCGTCGGTGGCTCAGCGCGGTCTGGTCGTCGGGCGGGCGTCCTACAGGCAGGCGCAGCACCTCGACGGGTCCCTAGTGGGCCACCGATGGCGCTGCCGTTCCGATTATGAGGCGAGGTACACGCGACCACAAGGTTGCTACATGGGGAACCGAAAAAGATAATCGGGAATTGATTCGGAATATCCGGGATGACCACCCGATGACGCCGATGGGGCACCCGCCAATACCCCCGTCAAACGCCAAAGCCCCGAACGCCGCTGGGACGCTCGGGGCCGCAAGGACACATGGCGTCTCCCGACACCATAGAGCCTTCCGCTGTTACACGCCTCTCTCTGGACTACACTTCCAACTTCCTAAGAAATACCCAAAACAACGAGACGTTTAAGGGATTACCGATATTCGTCCGCCACGGTCATCGCGCTCGGGGTTGCCGGAAGCGTTGCGCCGAAACGACGCCGCTCCCGGTGACCCCCACGGCCCGCACGCGCCGGCCAAAGCTGTCCTACCGGTTGGTCTTCCAGAAATCCGGGTCGGTCGCCTTCGTCTCGTCTGAAACGTAGCTCATGTCTGGGTCGAGCCGGAACCGGTTCGAGATCGCGCTCAGCACGGCCTCGGCAGAGAACTCCTGCATCTTCTCGCCTTCTTCTGGCGTCATCGCCGCTCCTGTGGCCTCGGCGCCGGCCATCATGTCGTCAAACTGTCCGAAGGACTCGACCGACGAGTAGATGAGGAACGTCCCTCCAGGCATGCCATTGGTGACTCGGTAGACGCGCCACTTAGCGTTCGGATCGGCGCGGCCGGCCACGGCCTTGTACACATTCACCGCTTCGGCCAACTGGGCCTCGTGCCCCGGCCTGATGCGAAGCGTCGTGACTTGCCAGAATCGGGCCATGTTCAAGTCCGGGAAGTCTCCGTAGCTCATTTCTGGAACCGCAACAGCCTCGATGATGCTGGATCCGTCGAGGTGCTCGGCGTCGGCCATCGACTGGCGTTCGAGCGCGGCCGTCAACCTCGGGTTGGCCTGGTTACGCTCCATGGCCTGTCCCCAGGCGGCGTACGAATCCCAGGGCTGAGTAAACCACACCTCTGAGGGACCGGTCATCGATGCCATCGCCAGGTAGTAGTCGGGCGAGTCGGCCCCGGCGAAGGCCGCCGGCCACCCCGACTCCGTCTTGAGGTGGGCCGCGTCGTGGCCGAGCTTGATCTGTTCGCGATAGATCACGAGGACTTGTGGCTGCGACGTCGGTAGCGTCTGTGCCAGGGCTGCGGTGGCCCAGGCCGTCATGAGCATGGGCGCAAGAACCGAACATCTGAACGTCTTGGACATGGCAGGCTCCAATCTCCAGAACACGCTGGTGTCTGTGTGTGTGGCGCGTAGCCACCGTACTTGGACAGGCTGTCTCGGACCCGATAATGAAGGGGTGTTCACGAATGTGCAAGGCTGCAACATGGGGCCCTGAAATCCCTCCAAGGGGGGCACCACCGCTATCTTGACGGTATAGGCTACACGCTATATTATTATAGCGTCAACACCATAGTCGTTGTCGTTCGGCTGAAGGATTCCATGAAGTGTTGACGGAGCGGCCATGCAGCCAGGTCAACAAATTTCCAATTGAATGGTGGGACGTTCAAAAACTGGAGGCTGTCATGCGGATCCTCATCGGCATCTGTGCCATCTCTGTCGTCATTCCCTTCGCCAGTCTTAGAGCGCAGCAGTCGGCCACCCCCGGGGACCGGGTACGGATATCCGAGTGCCACATCCGAACGCTGAGAAGCGGAACGCTCAGAAACGAATGCGAACGACACGTCGGCACACTCTCGGCTCTTACCGCCCAAATTGTGACGCTGCGCATGGAGGACACGGCGACTGAGTTTACCGTGCCGCTCGACTCTGTGATCAAACTCGAAGTGCACCGGGGCCAGAGAAGGCATGCCGGCAGAGGCGCCCTCATCGGTAGCATAGTGGGGGTAACCACCGGAGTAATCGTCGGAGCAGTGGTGGCTAGCGCTCCGGCGACGTGTGAGGATTTGGGGTGGTCAGAACCATGTGGGGCACAATTGGCCCTTGCCGGTGGGCTGTTCCTGGGTGCGTCGGGCGCACTCGTGGGCACGGTGGTCGGCGCATTGATCAGGACGGACCGTTGGCAAGAGGTCCCCCTCGACCGGCTGAGCGTGGGCTTGGCACCGCAGCGGGATGGGAGGTTTGCGCTCGCCATGTCCGTCTCCTTCTGACGAGGAGGTTTGCCGCCGGGCCATCGATCTGTCAGCCGCGGTCGGTCCGTTTCTCGTCGGTGATGCGGAGCGGGGCCGTCGAGCGAGGACCTTGAGGCGCGCGTCCAGCTCTTCCGCGAAAGACAAACCGAGCGAGCAACCCTCCCCACACAACAGCCACAAGTCCTAATATCGCCCCCCGGACGATGCCGGCTTTCGGATTCCCCTCCCTGAGAAACCCGATGACCATTTCGACGACAAAGACGGAGTACAGAATGGCAAGGACCGTGAGGCACCACTGCCACCACGAGACTCTGAGGGCGTGACGTTGGACAAACCCGATGATAAGAAACAAACTGGTCGCGGCGAGCGCGCCTACGATGAGTTCAGGCATCGATCTAAGGACTATTCAGTGGCGATGGTGCTTTCGAGCACCATCTTCCCGACGGAAAGCTGGTAGCACGCCTGGAATTCAGAACAACGTTGGCAATCGTCCCGGGCAGCGATGTCTACGGCGATCTCGCGCTTCGAGCGACCCACGCCACCGGCCGTGTCCAACTCGCAGCTGAAGACTTTTCCCGCCATGCGTGCGTCGGGACGGAAGTGAAGGGCGTCGGGATACATATCGCCGTAGCACTCCTTGTGGCCGTTGTGCTTCATTCTCAACCTCCTGAGTCGATCAGTTTGCTAAGCAGCTTCGGGGGCTGCCGGAAACCAGTGTTTTGTCGCCACACACAGGCGGCATACGGAGAGCATGACCGGCACCTCCACCAAGACCCCGACGACCGTGGCCAACGCTGCCCCCGACGCCGGTCCGTACAGCGCAATAGCGGTGGCAACGGCCAGCTCAAAGAAATTCGATGCGCCGATGAGCGCCCCGGGCGCCGCGACGGAGTAGTCCACCTTGAGGAGACGCATCAGGCCGTATGTGAGGGACGAGTTGAAGTAAACCTGGATCAAAATCGGAATGGCAATCAATACCACATGGAACGCCCGGCCGGTGATGTTGTCCGCCTGAAAGGCGAATATCATGACCAGTGTGGCGAGCAGCGCCATGACCGTGACGGGTTGGAAGAACGAGACGAACCGCGTGTTGAACCACTCCACGCCGCGCCGCGTGATCAAGACCTTGCGGGTGATCGAGCCCGCTGCGAGGGGAATGACGACGAAGATGACGACGGAGTAGAGCAACACCTCGAAGGGCACGTTGAGGCCGGACGCTCCGGAAACCAGCAACTTCACGATCGGCGCGAACAACACGAGCATGATGAGGTCGTTGACCGAAACCTGCACCAGTGTGTACGCCGGATCTCCGTCGGAGAGATACGACCACACGAACACCATGGCGGTGCAGGGGGCAGCCGCCAGAATGATGACACCCGCGATGTACTGGCTGGCTAGTTCCGGACCGATGAGCGGCGCAAAGAGATGGCGGAAGAAAAGCCATCCAAAAAGAGCCATGGAAAACGGCTTCACCATCCAGTTCACGAACAGCGTGACGAACAGTCCCCGGGGCCGCTTCCCGACGTTGGCGACGGAGGCGAAGTCGATCTTGAGCATCATCGGGTAGATCATGAGCCATATGAGGACGGCAATGGGGATGTTGATATGGCTGCCGTCGCCGAATTCCATGGCTCGGAAGGTGTCCACCACTCCGGGGAGGAGCTTGCCGATGGCCACTCCAAGCCCCATACACAACGCGACCCATACCGAGAGGTATCGTTCGAAGGTGTTCACGCGCCGAGTGTAGGGCTACGTCTATGAACCTCGCTTCAGTTGAGGGTGAAAATCCGGTTAACTACTGCAACGCTGCGAGAGCCGCCAGGATGTCCTCGTTGGACGGGCGGATCTTGTAGTTGATCTCCACGAACTTCCAACGCACGGCACCGTCGGTGTCGATGACGAAGACGGTGGGGTGGGGCACCGGACGGCGCTTGCTTTCGTTGGGGTTGAACAGGCCGTAGCGATCGATCACCCGGTGGTCGGGATCTGAGAGCAGTTGATAGTCCGGCAGAATCCCGTCCTCCATGGAGATCCTGTCGATCATCATCTGCTGCTTTTCGTGGTCGTCCACCGAGACCGCGAGAATCTCCGTAGTGCGCTTCTGTTCGTCACTCAAGAGGGCTTTCAGCTCGCCGAGCTGTTGGGCGCAGTAGGGTCACCAATGGCCTCGATAGAATACCAGCACGACGTTCTTGTCACGGCGGGCGCGTGACAGGGTCACGATATCGCCGGAGTACGCCAGCAGGGAGAAATCGGGAGCAATGTCCCCCACCTCGACCCGGCCGGTGTCGGTGGGCGGCAAATGTTCATCGTCCCGTGGCCCGAGTTCAGGGGGCCGCATCACCGTGGTCGTGGTGATTGCCACGGCTGCCGCCACGGCGACAACCGCACCGAGTAAGGGTGCCTTGACCAAACGATTCATTTTCCCCTGCGCTGCGATTGGTTACGGGGTAGAGTGCGACGCCGCGCGTCGTCCGAGGGGACTCCACCCTCTGCCGCAGATACTACGCAGGAACTGGCAAGAACGTTAGATGGTGGCGGCTGCCTACCAATCGGCCATGGATTCGTCGGTGCTGTGCGGCGGAGGGGCCACGTCGGTGGCGTCGGGGATGTCCCGGTTCGGTGCAGCCATGGGACAGATGTCGCATTCGCGGCCCAGCTCGGGGCAGGGAATGCCGTCCGCCTGGGCTTCCGGACAGAGGACACCGAGTCCCTGATCGGGGATCGGTATGCCCGCGGGTCTCTTCCGGGCCTTCTGGTCGCGCATGGTTTCCCTTGGGGCGAGAGTTCGCCAGCTGTCCCCAGCGTACACACTGATTGTGAAGAAAAGATTAGGATCAACTTTAAGGATCTTCACCCAGCCTTCATTATGGCTTTCTTTAGCAACGCCTTCCTTACGTAGACGCCCCTGGGGCACCGTGCCCGGGCCGAGCCTGAGGAGTTCCAGTGCGCGAGTTACGTATACATGGACGCGGAGGGCAGGGCGCCGTCGTCGCGTCCAAGTTCTTGGCCGTGGCACTCTTCCACGAAGGGAAGTGGGTCCAGTCGTTCCCCGCGTTCGGGGTCGAGCGGCGTGGCGCCCCGGTGACGGCCTTTCTCCGCGTCGCGGAGAGTCCCATTCTCCTCCGCTGTGAGATCACCGCCCCGGACGATCTGATCGTCCTCGACCCCACGTTGGTCGAAGCGGTGGACGTCACGACGGGGCTCAAGCCGGGTGGGACGATTCTCATCAATTCCCCGCGGGACCCCGAGAAGTACACGAACCTCGTCGATCGATTCAACGTGGCTACCGTCGATGCCAGTCTCATCGCCACGCGTCACGGGATCGGCTCCAAGACCCAACCCATCGTCAACACAGCCATCGTCGGTGCCTTCGCCGCGTACACCGGTCTCGTCGGTCTCGAGTCCGTGTGTGCGGCCATCGAGGAAGAACTCACTCGGCACACGGCGGCGAACATCGAGGCAGCCCGAGAAGCGGCGGAGGCCGTGGTCTCCGCCGATCGCAAGGAGGTGTTGTTGTGAGCCAGAAGCGACAGAGCGCGTCGCCGGACGGCGAACCCCCGGCAGTGGCCATGAGCAATACGTCGACCCTGGAGAACAAGACAGGGTCGTGGAAGTACATCCGACCGGTTTATCAGGACCAAATCGCTCCGTGCAACGCCACCTGTCCCGTGGGGATCGACATCGAAGGATTCATGAACTTCCTCCGGGAACGAGAGCGGGAAGAGGCCTGCAAGCTTGTGTTGCGGGAGAATCCCATCCCGGCCATCACCGGGCGCGTCTGTGATCATCCGTGCGAGAAGGCCTGCCACCGGCGCCGGCTCGATCAGGGGCTGGCGGTCCACGCCGTGGAGCGGATGATGGGTGACCTGATTCTCGCCGATCTCCCCGACATCCTGCTCGTGACCCGACCGGAGAAGATCGCGGTGGTGGGATCGGGTCCGGCGGGGTTGGCCTGTGCATACCATCTGGCCCGGCTCGGTTTCGAGATCACGGTCTTCGAAGCAGCCGCCGAGGCCGGTGGAATGTTGCGACTCGGAATCCCCGAGTTCCGGCTTCCGCGACGGGTGCTCGACCGACAGATCGAGTGGCTCAAGGCGTTGGGCATCGAGTTCCGGCTCAACGCCCGGATTGGGGACACTGTGCCGTGGAATGACCTCGCGGCGTTCGACGCCGTCTTCGTGGCCACCGGGGCCCACCGGGGCCGGGGCATGGGCATCGAGGGCGAGACGGGTCCCGGGTTCCGCTCGGGATTGGAGTTTCTCAAAGAGGTGAACGCCGGGGCCCGGCCGGATCTTGGGCAGAACGTCGTGGTGGTGGGCGGCGGCAACACGGCGATTGACTGCGCCCGGACGGCGCTCCGGTTGGGGGCCGACGCCCTGGTGCTCTACCGTCGCTCGCGGAACGAGATGCCGGCCATCGCTCAGGAGGTGGAGGAAGGCGAGCGAGAGGGAGTGCGTTTCATGTTCCTCGCAGCGCCTGTGGGCGTGAATCGCAACGACCAGGGCCTCGAGAATATCGAGTGCGTGCGCATGCGACTGGGAGATCCGGACGAGAGCGGGAGGAGGCGTCCGGTTCCGATCGACGACGACCGGTTCACACTTCAAGCGGACACGGTGCTCACGGCCATCGGCGAAGTCGCCGAGTTCGATTTCCTGCCGGATGACGTGGAGGCCGGTGGAGGGGCGGTAGCGGTGAACCCCCTGGGCGGAACCAGCAACACGGTGATCTTCGCCGGCGGCGACATGGTGGAACAGCCCCGCTCGGTGGCCTACGCCCTGGGCTCGGGGAAACGGGCCGCCATCGGCATCGACAACTATTTCTGGAACCGTGGCGAAGAGGAGACGGAGGCAGAAGACTGGGATTCGTTCCGGTTCGCCGACGGCAACCTGTCGATGGCCCGTTGGTACGGAGACGATCCCATCTCCCGTTCCGCACCCAACAACCGCGTCGTGCGCCCGGAAGACATCAACCTCAATCACTTCGTCCCGGTGCCCCGCCACGAAGACAAACAGCTCTCGGGCGAGGCCAGTGCCGCGGGGTTCGACGAAGTCAACACCGGAGTCGCCGAGCAGGACGCCATGGACGAGGCCAACCGGTGCTTCAACTGCGGCGTCTGCAACGGGTGCGAGCTGTGCATGTTGTTCTGCCCGGACGTGGCCATCACCCGGGGCAAGGACGGTGAGCGGTTCCACGTGGACATGAGCTATTGCAAGGGGTGCGGCGTGTGCGCCGAGGAGTGTCCCCGGGGCGCCATCGTGATGACGAGAGAGGGACTATGAAAAAGGTAATCATGGGGAACCACGCGGTGTCGTGGGGCGCAAAGCTGTCCCGCGTCGAGGTGATATCCGCGTACCCCATCACGCCGCAGACCCAGGTGGTGGAAGAGCTCTCCGAGATGTGTGCCGAGGGCGAACTGGCGGCGCGGTTCATTCCGGTGGAGTCGGAGCACTCGGCGATGGCGGCGTGCATTGGGGCGTCGGCGGCGGGTGTGAGAACCTTCACGGCCACGTCGTCCCAGGGGCTGGCTCTGATGCACGAGCTGTTGCACTGGGCGTCCCTGGGTCGGCATCCGATCGTCATGGCCAACATCAACCGGGCCATGGGACCGGGCTGGAACATCTGGACCGATCAGAACGACAGCCTGTCGCAGCGTGACACCGGTTGGATGCAGTTCTACTGCGAGAACAACCAGGAGGTGTTGGACACGACGATTCAGGCGTTCAAGTTGGCCGAGGCCGTGGACTTGCCGGCCATGATCATCCTGGACGCGTTCTTCCTGTCCCACACCTCCGAACCGGTGGATATTCCGAGCGCCGAGACCGTCGACGCCTTTCTGCCGAAGCGCGAGGCAAAGCTCAAGCTGGATGTGTCCGACCCAAGAGCGTTCAACGGCCTTGTGAAACCGGACAGTTACACCGAGATGCGAAAGGACCAGCACGACGCCATGGAGCGGGCGTTCTCGGTGCTCGAGGACGTGGAGGCGGAGTGGGAACGGCTCACCGGGCGACGCTTCGGCGCCGTGGAGGCCTACAAGGCAGACGACGCGGAGCTGTTGCTGGTGACATCGGGCACGATCACGTCGACCGCGCGTCATGTGGTCAACGAGTTTCGCGACCGCGGCGAGGCGATCGGCGTGGTGAAGATGAAAGCCTTCCGGCCGTTTCCCACGGCCCAGATCCGCGAGGTTTTGAAGGGGGTGGGACGCGTGGCGGTGCTCGATCGGAATATCTCGCCCGGCCGCAGCGGTATCTTCGCCGAAGAAATTCGGGCGGCTCTGTATGACCTGCCGTTGGATGACCGCCCATCGGTTTTCGGCTACGTGCTCGGGTTGGGTGGGAGAGACGTCACGCCGGCCGTCATCGAGGAGATCATCGCGGAAACGCGGGCGGCCAAGGCGCCGAAACGCGAGGATCTGTGGGTGGGGGTGAACTCATGAGTCAGACGATGATTGGCGACCGGATCCCGCACGACGAGCTGATGACGTCCGGGCACCTGGCGTGTCCCGGCTGCGCCGGAGCCATGGCGATGCGCATGGTGCTCAAGGGGCTCGGGCCCGACACGATCGTAGTCATGCCGGCCTGCTGCTGGACGATCATCGCCGGGCCGTGGCCCCAGTCGTCCCTCAAGGTTCCGCTGTATCACACGGCGTTCGAAACGGGCGGGGCGGTGGCGTCCGGCATCAAGGCCGCCCTCGACGTGCGGGGGGACACAGAGACGAACGTGATGGCATGGGCGGGTGACGGCGGCACATTCGACATCGGGCTCCAGGCCCTCTCCGGCGCGGCGGAGCGGAACGAGAACATCATCTACTGCTGCTACGACAACGAAGCGTACATGAACACGGGAGTCCAACGCTCGTCGGCCACGCCGTCAGGCGCCTGGACCACCACGACGCCGTCGAGTCACCCGGAGGCCCATCCGAAGAAGGACATCCTGGCCATTCTGGCGGCTCACCGGATTCCCTATGCGGCGACGGCCTCCGTGGCCTTTCCCGTGGATCTCGTCGATAAAGTGAAGAAAGCGAAAGAAATCCGCGGCACCCGCTTCCTCCACATCCTCGCACCGTGCCCGCCGGGGTGGAAATACCCGGACGAGTCCACCATCGAGATGGCCCGGATGGCGGTACACACCCGGATGTTCCCCCTGGTGGAGGTGGAGAACGGGAGACGCTGGCGATTCACCGTCGATCACCCCGGGGGTCCGGTGGAACCCTACCTCCGCAAACAGGGACGTTTCCGCCACCTCAGCGACGAGGATATCGCGGCGGTGCAGGCCGAGGTGGACGATCGCTGGGAGCTGTTTGAGCGGCGAGTGAAGGTGGGCACCTGATTGGACGGCCTCCGGCGCGACCGATCGCCATTCGTGAGCGGCGACCGGTCGCGCCAGGGATTGGGGTAATTGTCACATACCGAACTTGAAGCGGATTCCGCCGCGGACAACCACCGTCGATTCCTCAGTTATCCGACCACGACCCTCCACGAACGGTTTCACCTGTTCGGACGCCTCAAAGGCCACTCCACCCAGGAGGTTGAATCCCCAGTCGGAGTCACTCACACTCCCCACGATGGGGGCATCGACCGAGATGTATCGGAGGAAGACCCCCGCACCCACGTAGGGCTCGACACCGCTCACCGGGATCGAAACCTGCCCGTCCAGATCCAAGAAGAGGAGGGTTCCGTCGACCCCGGGGTAGAAATCGATCCCCGGGACGATCGTCAGGGGATTACCGCCGATAGGGACGCCGACAATTTCGAATCGGAAGCTTGCTCCGATCAGGACTTCCTCGGCGTCGAAATCGTAGCCAGCGTGCGCGCCGAGGCCAGCGCCCAACTGAGCGTGTCCCGCCGCGGGAAGGCCGAATGCCAACACCAAGGCGAACAGTGCGGCTGCTCGAATCTTCATGAATCTACCTCCTGTCGGGTTTGGTCACACCTGTCGTGTTTGGCCACACCTGAAAGAGATGGCCACGCAAAGGTTGGGCTGCCTCGGAAATTTGTAAAGTGACCCGGCACAATCACCCCAGATCGTGAAGGGTCCAGGATCGGCCTCGGCCGGTCGGTATTCATCTGTGATTCACGGTTCGTTCAGGTACGAGGTCGCAGATAACCACAGTCCGGAAGACATACGGGAAATCCCCGTCCGATATCTGCGACTGCCGTGACTGTCACGATGTGCGGAACTTGCCTCGGTAGTATCCGGCCCGGGATGCAACGATCCCAGGGTGGGACGTGGGTACGTCCACCAGTCCCGCTGTTTTCCCAGGATACCCCCCCCATTCCTCCAAGCTCCGAGCCCTGCCAGGCCCGGGCGTCCATCACCTCTCCGAGGATCTCGTTATGACCGATGACCGAAAGAAACGCGACACTCACGACCAAGAGCCTCATCGAGGAGTGACGCGACGAGGGTTCCTGGGGTCGCTCGGGACCAGCGCGGCCACCGTCGCCGTCGCCAGTCGCCTGTCGGCCGAGGAGTTGCCACCCGGCGAACAGTTGCAGGCGGACGATGTGACGCGCGTGACGCTGAATGTGAACGGCCGGCGTCGCGACGTGCTCGTCGAGCCGCGCTGGTCGCTGGCGTTCGTCCTGCGTGACAAGCTGGGCCTGACCGGGACGAAACCCAGTTGCGAGCGCGGGGAATGCGGTGCGTGCACGGTGCTCATCGGCGGGGTGCCCCGCTATGCGTGTCTCACACTGGCGGTGGAAGCCCAGGGCGCGGAGATCACCACGGTTGAGGGGCTCATGGACGGCGAAGCGATCGGGCCCGTGCAACAGGCATTCATCGAGAAGGATGCCTTCCAGTGCGGC
>JBDHAF010000116.1:0-12220 GCA_039588255.1 Gemmatimonadota bacterium
GCGTTCGCGTGGAGCACGCCCGGGCTCAAGTGGCCGGACTTTCTCAACAGCTGAAATCCAACCACCCCGAAGCATACGAGACCCGATCCTTCAACGTGGTTCCCACACAGGACGTGCAGCTTCAACCCGACGTCGACGCCGGGCTCGCCTACGTGGCCACGTTGCTGATGACCATGGTTGGTCTCGTTCTCCTGCTCACGTGCACGAACCTGGCGGGATTCTTGCTCGCCCGAGGCACAGACAGAAAGAAGGAGATCGCAGTGCGCCTCGCACTTGGTGCACGGCGCCGACGTCTGATCACACAGCTCTTGACCGAAACGGTTCTGCTGGGAGTCATCGGCAGCGCGGTGGGCCTGGCCGTGGCCCGGTGGGGATTGGACCTGCTCACGGGGCTCGTCCCCCCCACCTACGTGCCCATCACCGTCGACCACAGAATCGACGGTACCGTGCTCCTCTTCACCGTCGCCGTTGCGACTGCGGCCGGCGTCCTCGCGGGACTGGCACCTGCGTTGCAGACCACGAAGCCGGACGTCGCATCGACGTTGAAGGATGAAGCGGTCACCGGCAGAACCCGCGGACTCGGCCTGCACAGCGGACTGGTCGCTCTGCAGATCGCCATCTCCATCGTGCTCTTGGTTGGCGGGGGACTGTTCCTCAGAACACTTCAAGTAGCCAATGACGTCGACCCGGGATTTACCACGCAGGACGGGGGGATCGTGTGGGTGGATCTGGGTGCAAGCGGATTACCCCGGCAGGAGTGGACGTCCACAACCGAGCGGCTGGCGGAGCGGGCGCGCTCACTCCCAGGAGTTGAAGGCATTGGCCTGTCCAACGGCATCCCTCTCACCGTCGGTAACTGGCGAGCCGACTACATCGTTCCCGGCGTCGATCCTCCTGAGGGACGGGATGGTCACCAAGTGATTTACTACTCCATCGATTCAGAATTCTTCAACACCATGGGCATCGCGTTGCTGGCGGGCCGCGGTATCACCGCGTTCGATCGGGGCGGTACCGAACCGGTTGTCGTGGTGAGCGAGGCTGCGGCTAGACGCTTCTGGCCAGGCGCCGACCCGTTGGGGCGAGAAGTCGTCGCACTCAATTCGAATCGTGTGCACAGAGTGGTCGGCGTGGCCCGCGATGTGAAGATCGAGCGGCCGGATGAGGATCCACAGCCGCTATTCTACCTCTCTTACGCCCAGACCCCAGTGAACAACGTGAGGTTGATCGCCCGTGGGCTGGCCTCCCCTAGGGAGCTCGCTGCTGCGTTGCGGGAGGTGGTCCGCGCGGTGGACGACGATCTGGTAATCCTCGCCGAAACCACAATGGGCGAGCAACTCTCGCTAGTACTCTTTCCATCCAGACTGGCGGCAGGACTTCTCGGCGCCTTTGGTGTCATGGCCCTGACCTTGGCCGTCATCGGCCTGTATGGCGTGGTGAGCTTCGCTGTCTCGCGACGCACTCAAGAGGTTGGCATTCGCATCGCTCTGGGGGCGAATACCGGCGCCGTCGTCGGGATGGTCGTGCGCGGCGCGATGCGCGTGGTGTTCGTTGGCGTGGTGGTGGGGCTGGCGGCCGCGTGGTTTCTTGCTCGGTTGCTCAGCTGGTTCCTCGTCGCGGTACAGCCTCGTGATCCGATCACCCTCATCAGCGTACCTCTCTTGCTGTGTGGTGTAGCCTTGATCGCTACCCTTGTGCCCGCCCGTCGCGCCAGCAAGGTGAGTCCGGTACAGGCGCTCCACTACGAGTGAACGGTAAAGCCGAGCCAACGTCGCGCCTGGCTTGTCAACAACGGAAGGAGATACCAGATGGACGGCGCGACAATCAGGCGTCATCGGATGTGGGTTCCCGCGGCGGCCGCGGTCATTCTTACATGGGGAATTGTGGGCCTCTTCAGTGGAACGGACGCCGGATATACCGATGCGCTCTTCGAGCCAGATTACACCATTCTGCACGTCCCCGAGGGCGGCCCGCTGGATGAAGCCGGGTTTGAGATCGGAGACAGCGTGGTCAGCGTCGAGGGTATCCCGGTGGTCGAGCTCGGCATGTACTCCCGGTGGCCCCGCGCCCTCTCTCGGCGGCCCGGAGAGTCCCTGACGATGGTCGTGGAGCGGGAGGGCACCCTCGTCTCCGGCGACATCGTGTACCGCGAGCGTCCTTCCGGCAACCTCCGGATGAGGTTGAGCGGGGCGGTGATCATGCTCTCCTTTCTGGGGTTCGGGCTCTGGGCACTTTTCACCGTTGCGAATCCTCACGCCACACGACTCGCATACATTGGCCTGGTTCTGGCCGCGGCATTGCCCGGACCTGATCTCGGTTCGTGGAACGGTGTGAGAGACCACATCACTATTGCCGCCATGGTCCTATGGACACTGCTCCTGCTCCGCTTTTTTCTCCTCTTCCCCAAGCCGAAGCGGGTCGGCGAGAGTCGCATTGCCACGGGAGCCACGTTCGGTGCCTGGGTCGTGCTTCTCCTCTGCTTGGTCCTGGAGCTGATCTTCCACCCGAGGTTCTACCACTCGTTCGGCGCTTTCTATAGTCTCCTGATGTTGGGGTATTCTGGACTCGCCGTCGTAGCCTTGGTGCACACCGTGGTGAAGACGCCTCGAGCGGAGCTCCGGGACTCCGGTATGAACATCATCCTCGTGGGAGTCGTCGTGGCGGTGGTCCCGACCCTGGTATTCGCCATCGACTGGATGTTCCTCTGGGATTTTAGCATCCCGGGGTCGAGTTACTTCCCGTTGCTCCTGGGAGTGATTCCCTTGGCGATGGCGCTCGGGGTGAGAACACAAGCGAAGGTGGGTACGGCGTAGACGTCTACGGCCCCAGCCATTGACTTCGTCTCTAATTCCTGTTATTTCTGTATTAACAGAAATTAGAGAACTGCCATGATCGACCTGAACCCTGCCGCCACACGATTCATTCTCCACTGGGGCGAGATGGGATCCCGCTGGGGAGTCAACCGCACCGTCGCCCAGATCCACGCCCTCCTCTACATAGCTCCCCGTCCTCTCAACGCCGACGAGATCGCCAGAACGCTCTCCATCGCCCGATCGAATGTGAGTACGTCGCTGAGAGAATTACAGGCGTGGGGCATCGTGAAAGTCGTCCACACGTTGGGAGACCGGCGGGACAATTTCGAATCGATCAGGGATGTGTGGCAGCTGTTTCGGGCGATCGTGGCCGAACGCTTTCAGCGGGAGATCGAGCCCACGCTTGGCGTCCTCGCCGAGTGCGTTGCCGAAGCCGAAGGTCAGAGCGGTGACGAGGAGGACACCTTACAGCGTTTGACGGAGCTGCACGGGTTCTTCCAAACCCTGGAGTCTTGGCGCCGCCAGGTGCTGGATATGTCGCCGCGCGAAATGAAGCGGGCGTCCAAGATCGGCAGCAAGGTGAGGAGACTGCTCCGCACGGGATCGTAATCCAGGGAGTATCCTCTCATGAAAAATAGACTGGCGTCAGTGCTGACACTGCTCGGCGCGGCCGTCGCCCTCATAGCAGTCGCCGCTGCCTGGCTCTTCCCGGCGAGTTACTCCACATCACGTGTGATTCTCGGCAACGTGGCATTGGTGGCCCTCATCGCCGGCACCGGCCTGGTCACGTGGCCCGAGGCGAAACCGGCGGTCCTCATTCCGTGGGTGGCGGGTGGAGCGCTGCTGGGAGCCACGGTCTTCGGCGCGTCCGCCATGGCTATTTGGGTGCTCCTCGCGGCGCTGCTGTTCTGCGCGGCCGGTGTCGCGCAGGGTTTAGACGGACGACGAGGCGTCCTCACCAGGGTTGCCACCACCGCAACCGCCGCCGTGTGCAATGCAGCCCTTCTCTGGGCATTGGTGCTCGGCCGGTACGCGCCGGTTCCGCCGACCGAATTCCTTTCCCACGACCTTCGCGTCCACAGCCTGCTGTCCGGCGTGCCGTTGCACGATGTATGGATCATTCGGTTGCGTGGAGGTGACACGCCGACGATCGAGGACATCAGGGCCATCCTCACCGAGGACACGTTTAGCCAGGCCAACCCCATCGTCCTCGGGCTGATCGCGTTCCGGACGCTGCTGGGTGGGATATTTGGATGGGACGACGACGCGTGTGAGGATTCGGCTTCGTCCTATGTTCATCGGCTCACCGACGCCGACCGGCGGAGGTCACAAATGACTCCGGAGCCGAACGGGTTCATCTACGCCTTCGAGCACGAAGCGCTGGCTGAGATTTACAACTGCACGGTGCACGCCTTCCTCGCCTGGGCGTGGAAGCCAACGGCGGACGCGCACGACCTCTATTGGGCGATCTATGTCGAGCCGGTGGGCGATGTCACGTCGCGGTACATGGCGCTCATCGATCCGTTCCGACGGCTCTTTGTCTACCCGTCGATCATCAGACGAATCGAGCAACGGTGGGTGGCGCGGTGGGAAACCTAGCGGGGAGCGGCCGGACGGACGCCGCTCCTCCCCTCGCGCACAGGGACATCTGGCTCCATCTTATCCGCGACTCAATTGGCAGCGGTTGCGTCACATACTGCTCGGAGGATTAGATGAACGTCGTCATGATCGTGTTGCGTCTGGTTCACATCGGTCTGGGAGTCTTTTGGGCCGGTGCCATCTTCTTCGTCGTCATCTTCCTGGAGCCCAGCGTGCGGGAGGCCGGCCCGGACGGAGCCAAGGTCATGCGGGGAATCATGCGGCGGCGTTACTTGAACTGGCTGCCGCTGGTTGCGGGCCTCACCATCCTCTCGGGCCTCGCGCTGTTGGAGCGAGCATCCGTGGGATTCAACGGGGTGTGGTTCGCCTCACCGGTGGGGATGGGCTACACGACCGGAGGGGTCGCGGCGATCGTCGCGTTCATCATAGGAGTGTTCGTGATGCGCCGCTCGGTGCTCAAGGCCGCCGGCCTTGGTGCGGCACTGGAAAAGAACCCCGACGATCCCAACCGTGACACCACCATGGTGCAGATTCAGGCGTTGCGACACCGCGCCAGAATTGCCGGTCGCTGGGTCGCCGGGCTGCTCACCGTGGCGGTCGTGACGATGGCGGTGGCGCGGTACCTATAGGCGGGAGGACGGACGGGTGTATCCCGAGGCCGATCTCACGCTTGCCGCTCGTACCGCGCCACCAACGCCGTCAGCCATTGGTCGGCTTCGGTGGAGGTCTCCGACACAGCGCTGAGCACACCGTCCTCCGCATAATTCGACGTGTTGCGCATCTGGCCGCCGCCGGGGCCGGGGCCCGTCATCACCATCTCATCGCCCCGGATATCTCCTTTGAAGACGTTCATGGGAGACCCCATGCTGTCGAACCAGTACATCACATAACATTGCTCGGTTTGGTCGTAGACCGTGACCGAATGTCCCTCAAACGTCGTGGCTTCACCGACCGTCTGCCGGTAATCCGTGATGAGGGCGAATCCCCCCAACGCCATGTGCGCCTCGTTCCGGCCCGTCGCGGTCATTCCGTCCGGGGCCCAGGGGGACGGGGGCATCTTCTCCTCGCCCACCCACACACCTGCGCACCGGGCAAGTTTCTCGTGGGCTTCGCCTGGCTTCGGCATTTCCATGTTCGGTCATCCTCCCATTGGTAGGGGTCGGCGCTATAACCTGAAACTTTACTCACAGTACCATTACGCCACTTGACTAAGCGAACTTATTTACTCTACTCTGTAGAGTATTATTGGCACAGGTGAAAACGCGACATGGCGCGACAGTCCCTTGGGGAATTCGAACACCTCATCATGTTGGCGATCGTCAGAGTCGGACCCGATGCTTATGGTGTTTCCATCATTGAGGAGGTGGAAGCGAATTCGGGCAGGAGTGTCTCACAGGCCGCGGCCTACCTGACGCTTCGACGTCTCGAGGAGAAGGGCTGGATCAAGTCGAAATTGGCCGACCCCACTCCGGAGCGGGGGGGCCGGGCCAAGCGCTACTTCGGGTTGACGCAGGCAGGCATCAAGCGATTGAGGGAATCTAGAGCCACCCTCCTCACCATGTGGGATGGGATAGCGACGGAGATCGACGAGGGTTAATGGCAAGACCGCCCCGCCTCGCCACGTGGTTGATTGCGTTGGTCTCCCCGCGTCACGGTCACGACGAGATCTTGGGCGACCTCCACGAGCGGTTTCTCAAGAGGACGCGTACCGGAAGCGTGTGGGGCGCCCGCCTTTGGTTTTCGCTCCAGGCCCTGAGTGCAGTCCTCCGCTTCACTACAAACCACCTGACAAGAACGTTGCGTATGCCTCGCAAGAGTCACCCCAGAGGTTCGATCTTCGCATCGGGAATCCTGGACCTCAAGTACGTGGTCCGCGGTTTTGCCAAGACACCAGGGTTTACGACAACGGTCATCGTCACGGTAGCTCTCGGTATCGGTGCAAATGCCGCCGTGTTTCCGTTCCTGTACGGATTCTTGCTCAGACCGCTGCCCTTCGATGAGCCGGGCCGGTTGGCTGTCCTGTTCGAGAACGCTCCAAGATTCACCCGCACCTCGGCATCCTATCCCAACTTCGTCGACTGGCGCGACCAGAGCCACACGTTCGACGACATGGCTGCCTACAGCGCCACCACCATGGACCTCACGGGAGGTGGCACCGCCGACCGCCTTACCGGCGGCGTGGTTTCGCACAACTTCTTCGACGTGCTGGGGATCCCTGCGGCGCAGGGCCGTGGATTCGTTCCCGACGACGACCTGCCCGGCGCGCCGCCCACCGTGATCTTGGGTCATGGGGTCTGGATGCGACGCTTCGGAGGCAGCCCTGAAATTATCCGTGGAACCGTGACGCTCGACGGGGAAGCGTACACGGTTGTTGGCATCATGCCCCGCGGGTTCCGCTTCCCCGATCAGGCCGACTACTGGGTTCCGCTGCGGCGCAGCGCTACCAGCTCGCGTCGCAGCTATTCCCTTCGCGTCGTTGGCCGCCTCTCGACCGAAGCCTCGTTCGAGACGGCGCAAAGAGACATGCATGGCATCGCAGCCCAACTAGCGGCGGCCTATCCGGAAACCAACGGTAATCGTGGCATCGTAGTCCGACCGCTGAGGGAGGATCTGCTTTGGGGTCGCACGACCCCAGTGCTCGCTTTTTACGTGGTGGTTTGCCTCCTGCTGCTCTTGGCCTGTACAAACGTGGCGAATCTCCTCCTCGTTCGGGCCTCCGACCGGAGTCGCGAAATCGCCATGCGATCGGCTCTCGGTGCCGGCCGGTGGAGAATCACCCGACAGCTCCTGACCGAGAGTGTGCTGCTCGCCATGATTGGCGGGGGCGGCGGACTCCTTATGGGAGCATGGGGTCGTAATGTGGTTCTCGGCTCACTGCCGGACCCGTTCCCGTCGTACTTCCGGTTCGACATGGACATTCCGGTGGTGCTCGCATTGTTCACTATTACCGTCGTGTGCGGAATCTCGTTTGGTCTCGCACCGGTCATGGGAACGGCCGGCATCAATCTATTCGACACGCTTCGAGCCGGACCACTTGCGGGGTTTCGCAAGAACCGGTTGCACGGCCTCCTCGTCGTCTCCCAAGTCGGAATCGCGGTGGTCGTGTTGATCGGAGCGGGCCTCATGATCAAGAGCGTCCACAGACTGAACACGGCCGCAGTGGGGTTCGAGCGGGAGAATCTGCTGACCGTCCGGCTCTCGATACCGAATGACCGGTATGCCGAAGGCTCACAGCAAGTCGAGTTCTACGAGACCGTTCGGGAGCGGATTCAATCCCTCAGCGGCATCGTGGGCGTGACCGGCGTGTCACATCTACCAATGACCGGCTCGTACCAGCGATCCGAGATCTTTGTCGAGGGCCTAGAGCCTCCCGAGCCCGGCCAGGAGCAGTACGGCCTCGTCCGGGAGATTCAGCCCGACTACTTCCGCATCATGGACATTCCCCTGGTGAGCGGGAGCGACTTCCACGAGGGTATCGCCGCAGCAAGAGCGAGACCGGTGGTGATCGTCGACGAGTCGTTCGCTCGGCGGTTCTGGCCCGGGGGCACCGCAATCGGGAAGCGCATCAAGTACGGCGTGCCGGATTCCGAGTGGCCGTGGATGGAAGTCGTGGGTGTCGTCGGCAACACCCACCACTTCGCGCTCGACATACCGGTGGAGATGGGAATCTACCGGCCGTTGGCGCAAGAACCTGTCTCCTGGCAAACGCTGATTGTCAGGGCGGCAGGCAACCCCCTGCAATCTGTCAACGCTATCCGCAGTGCCATCTGGGCAATCGATCCCAACATACCCCTGGACGACATCCGCACCATCGACCAGGCCGTCCAGGCGACCTACTGGAACTCGTCGGCACAGATGTGGCTGTTGAGCGCGCTCGCACTGGTTTCCTTGCTGCTGGCTGCGTTCGGTGTCTATGGCGTCGTGGCATACTCCGTGAGTCGACGCACACGTGAATTCGGCATCCGGATGGCGCTGGGCGCTCAACGAATGCGCGTGGTGAAGCTGGTGTTGCAGCACTCGACCACGCTGTCCGCCGCCGGACTCCTGGCGGGTATCGCCACCGCGCTTGCGGTCACGCGGTTTGCAGCGAGCCTGCTGTTCGAGGTGCGGTCGATGGATCTCCCGACCTACCTCGGGGCAAGTCTCCTCATGGCTGCCGTAGCACTCCTCGCTGGCTACCTTCCAGCGAGTCGCGCCACGCGTGCAGATCCGGCTACGGTCCTGCGGAGTGAGTGACGGACGCTCCCACACCCACTGGCGAGTCACTCCTTCATACAGATTCGATCCCTCACCCCTGCCGGCGAAACTTCAATCAGCAACCCTGCGTATATGTATTTAAATGTAGTGCAACACCGTCACAGGGAGTTGGGTGTGCCCGGTAAGTTCTTGGCGGAATTCGAGTTATACCTCATGCTGTCAATCGCCCGCCTGGGCGGTGAGGCCTACGGCGCCGCGATCCGCCGGGAGATCGAGGAGCGGACCGGCCGGCCGGTGTCGGTCGGAGCCATGTACCTCACCCTCTCCCGGTTGGGAGACAAGGGGATGGTCACCTTCTCCGTCTCCGATCCCCAACCCACCAAGGGCGGCCGCGCCAGAAAGTACTACGACCTGACCGCAGCCGGGCGGGAAGCGATGCAGCACTCGGTGGGCATGTTGCATCGCATGACCGAAGGCGTCCCGTTGATGACCGAGCGGGAGAAGGGCGCGTGACCTCAAACGGCCGCGTGAAGCCGCCTCGTCTCTCCCGGGCGCTGCTGTCGTTGCTCCTGCACTCGAGAGACCGGCGATTCGCCCTCGCCGACCTGGACGAGGATTTCGAGCGCGACATCTCCCGTTACGGCGCGCCGGCCGCCAGACGTCGGTACACCATCCAGGTGGTCCGTTCCATCCTTCCCGGCATTCGACTGCGCCTCAAGCACCACTCGCACGGAACGAGACCACGTCGTCGCCCTACACCGTCAACTCGGGGTTACAGCATGCGTCACCTGCTCACCGATTTTCGCTACGCGTTCCGCACGCTGGCCAAGGCTCCTCTCGCAATGGTCGTGACCGTCGTGTCTCTCGGTTTGGGCATCGGCGCAACGACGTTCGTGTTCACCGTGACCAATGCATTCCTCTTCCGGGCACCCGGTGGCGTGGCCACCGCCGAGGACATGGTCACCATCTACACGAGTGGCTCGGACGGCGAGCTCTACGGTGGCACCTCGTTCCCGGATTATCAGACCATCCTCGAAGAGGTCCCGGCCCTGGAGCGCGTCGCCGCCATCCGATATGGCGCCGTCAATCTCGGCGACGAAACACCACCGCGGCGACTCTTCGCGGAGATCGTCACGGGGAACTACTTCGGCGTGCTCGGGGTCTCGCTGCCACTGGGCAGGGGCTTTCTCCCTGAGGAAACGGCCATCGGCACCGCAGAGCGGGTTGCCGTTATCAGTCATCGCTTGTGGCAGGAGGAGCTAGCAGGCGACGCAGACGTCATTGGACGCACGCTCCGCATGGACGGTCATTCTTTTACGGTCGTGGGAGTGGCACCGGAGGGGATGGTCAGCAGGCTTCTGGGTCTCAAGGTCGACGTGTGGGTTCCCCTCGGCATCCCCGGGGGAACGTTCCGGGCCACGCCCCAGGCACTCCAGAACCGCGGCGACCGAGACTTCCAGATCATGGCCCGGCCCAGACCCGGAACCAGCGTGGCCCAGGTGGAAGCGCAACTCTCTGTCATGGCACAACGGCTCTACGCCGCCTACCCGGAGGAGTGGCAGAACGAGATGGGAGAGTCGCGGGTGATGACGGTGCTGGATAGCGATACACTCGTGCCGCCGACGATGCGCGCGGCACTCGGCGTTTTCGCGGGCATCCTCTTCGCCCTGGCCGGGATGATCTTGCTCATCGCCTGCTCCAACATCGCCGGCATCTTTCTCGCCCGCGCCAACCAGCGTCGGCGCGAGATGGCGGTGCGCATCTCCCTGGGCGCCGGCCGCCGTCGACTCCTCGCCATGCTCCTCACCGAGAGTCTCGTGCCGGCACTCGCAGGGGGACTGCTGGGGATCGTGATCGCCGTTGGCGCCACCCGGACACTCGCAACCGTGCGGCTTCCCATCGGCATCCCGTTGGAGTTCGACTTCACGATGGATCCTCGCGTACTGGGGTTCGCGACGTTGGTGTCCGTCCTGTCGGCCCTCGTGTTTGGCCTTGCGCCGGCGCTGGAGGCATCGCGGCCTGACTTAGTGCCATCGTTGAAGAACGTGTCGGGCACGGCAGGCAAGAGACCGGGGAGATTTGGGATGCGGAATCTCCTCGTAGTGGCGCAGGTGGCATCCTCGGTGGTCCTCTTGGTGGGCTCCGGGATCGCCATCCGAACCCTGCAGGGGGCGACCGCCATCGATCTGGGCTTCTCGTCGGACCGCATAGCGATAATGTCGAAGACATTGGCCGCCGACGAGGCTCCGCCCACCGACGTCGTCCGCGCGGCCAAGGACCTCGTGGCCCACCTTGGCGCACTCCCGGACGTCGAGGCGGCACACATATCTCGCTCGGCGGAGGGCACCATCCTGTCCGATCTTTCCAACGCCGAGATTCGTGTCGGGGGATTCACGTCGCCGAATTCAGGTGAGCCGACCGTCAACTACAACTCGGTGACACCCGGCTACCTCGAGACACTCCAGGTGCCGGTGTTAAGGGGGCGCTCGCTCACCAACGGCGACCGGTGGGGCGCTACCCTCGTGGCAGTCGTGAACCAAGGATTCGTGAGCCGGTATTGGCCCGGCTCCGGAGGGCTCGGCCAACGCTTTACCATCACCAACCAGCGGTCGGGCGACGACCTGGTTCAGCGTGCCGAGCAGACATTCGAGGTCGTGGGCGTTGTGGCGAACGGCCGGTACGCCGATATCGACGACGACGCGACGCCGTTCTTCTGGAGCGCCTTCTACCAGGATCCAGAAAGGCAGGCGTTGATCCATCTCAAGGGTCGAACCAGTGCGGAATCCATGCTCCACGTGCTGCGGACGGAGGTTCGACTCGAGGCAGGCGAGTACACCTTGCTCGTTCCCACCACATACGACGAGATGATCTCACTGCAAACTGCGTTTTATGGTGTCGTCGGAAAGGTACTGGGGGCCGCGGGCGTGTTCGGATTGGTGTTGGTCGTGGTCGGCATCTACGGCGTCGTATCCTTCGCCGCGACCGCGCGCATGCGCGAGGTGGCGATCCGCCAGGCCGTCGGTGCCAAGCGGACTCAGGTCGTCCAGACCGTGGCGCGGGACGGTATCGGCTTGAGTCTCGTCGGCGTGGCAGTGGGCGTTGGGATTGCCGCGCTGCTGTCGGGATTGGGAGAAAGCGCCGTGTACGGTGTGAGTCCGCTGGATCCGATCGCGTTCGCGGTACCCGTCGGCGTACTACTCGCCGCGGCGGTAGCGGCAAGTTTGATCCCCGCCCGCCGGATCACCAGACTGGACTTGATGCAGGTGCTGCGCGAGGAGTGAGTGAGCCGAGGGTGGCTATTCCACCCTCGGCGTCACACTCAGCTCTAGTTGTTGGCCTCGGCCCGCGCTGTCCACGGCGGCACGACCTGATTCATTCGCGCGTAGGCGATGGCCTGCCCCAGGTGCTCGTGCATGTCCCCCATAATAATGAAGATGGCGTCTTCCACGGTGCGTTCTCTGCCGAAGAACTGGATGGTGGAGTCCAGCTGCTCGTCGGACAGATTCCGCACCGTCTCCACACAGTACTCGAAGGATTTTCGGAGGTGGCTCACCACCTCTTCCTTCTCGGTGACCTCTGGCATGGTCTGGAACAGGGCCGGGCCTACCTCTATG
>JBDHAF010000117.1:0-12204 GCA_039588255.1 Gemmatimonadota bacterium
ATGACTTTGAATACCCGGGTGGTCCCCCGATTGCCCCGTATGACAACACAGGCTGGACGCTGGCCTATCAGATGGACGTCGAGTTCGACAGGATCTTGGACGGGTTCGACGGCCCCTTCGAGAAGATCGAGTGGATCGCCGACGTGGCGGCCGGCTCGGTGACGGCGGCTAGCGGATCGGCCGGTTTCCTATTGAGCCACGTTCCCAACGACGGGTTCGTCGCAACCAACAGACTACTTGCCACCGGTAGCGAAGTGTATTGGCTGACCGACGCCTTCACCTCTGGTGGGGAGACCTGGCCAGCGGGCACGGTGTATATCCCCAGCGGCTCGGGCGTCACCGACGAGCTTCAGACGATGGCGTCGGAGTTGGGACTCGATTTCCACGGGGTGCAGACCGCGCCCGCGCGGGAGATGATGCGGATGCGCCGCGTGCGCGTCGGCCTCTGGGACCGGTACGGTGGATCCATGCCCTCGGGTTGGGCACGCTGGATTCTGGAGCAGTTCGAGTTCCCGTTCGAGGTCGTCTTCCCGCCGACGATGGACGAGGGAAACCTGCGGAGCCGGTTTGATGTCCTCGTGTTCCCGTCGGGCGGGATCCCGGGTGCGGGGGGGCAAGGGGGACGCGGGAGATTCGGTGGCGATGTGCAGCCCGCTTCTATCCCGGCCGAGTACCGCGACCGGCTGGGGCGCGTCAGCGTGGAGAACACGGTGCCACAGTTGCGGGAATTCGTGGAGCACGGCGGTACTATCGTCACCATCGGCTCGTCGACGAGCTTGGGCTATCACCTCGGATTGCCTGTGAGCAACTACAAGGTCGATGACGGCGGTCAACCCCTGTCGCGGGAGGAGCATTTCATTCCGGGATCGTTACTGCGGGTTCGCATCGACAACTCCCGCCCCGTGGCGTGGGGCCTCGGTGAGGAAGTGGACGTCCACTTCAGCAACAGCCCGGTTTTCGGCATCGACGCCGCTGCGGCGGGCGCGGACATTGCTCGCGTCGGATGGTTCGACACGAGTACCCCGCTCCGGAGTGGGTGGGCGTGGGGACAGGAGGTACTCGAGAACGGCGTTGTGATGATCGAGGCCGAAGTTGGAGGCGGCCGGCTCTACATGTTCGGACCGGAGATCATTCGGCGGGGCCAGCCCCACGGAACGTTCAAGTTCTTGTTCAACGCGATCTATCTCGCCGGAGCGGAACGCCCTATGTCGTAGCGTCTCGTCGCTCGGCGAGTAAGCCGTCGTTTTCAGGGGTCTGGGATCCAACACTCCGCGTGACGTGTGGGAGACAGGGTCCCGGCCCCTGCAACCTCAACCCCAACAACCGAACCAATCCGCGGTGTCCTCTCTAGTCCGCATCTTCCGACTCAGCGAAAATCAGACTTCGGTTCGCACCGAACTCGTTGCGGGCGTCACGACCTTCCTCACGATGGCGTACATCATCTTCGTGCAGCCCGCCGTGCTGTCGGGGTCGATGTTCGACTCACCCACCGGGATGGACTTCGGCGCCATAACCACTGCCACGTGTCTCGCGGCGGCATTGGCCACCTTGATCATGGGCGTGGCGGCGCGGTATCCCATCGCCCTCGCACCGGGGATGGGGCAGAACTTCTTCTTTGTCCTGACCGCGATCCCCGTGGCTGCTGCGGCCGGCGCGTCGGAGCCGTGGGCGGCTGCGCTCGGAGCGGTGTTCGTGGCCGGCGTGGTGTTCGTTGTCATCTCAGTGGTCGGGGTGCGCGAAAAGCTCATGGACACTGTGAGCCCGAACCTGAAATACGGCATTGCCGTGGGGATCGGACTGTTCATTGCGTTCATAGGTTTACGGAACGCCCAGCTCGTGCTCGCGAGTCCCGGCACGGCCGTCGTGATGAATCCACACATCGCCTCGCCGGACATCATCGTCTTCTTGGTGGGATTCTTGGTGGCAGCGGTGTTGCACGCGCGTCGGATCACGGGATCGATCATGGGTGGGATCGGAAGTGCGTTGGCCGTCGCGGTGCTGCTGAAGACTCTCCTGCCGCTCTTGCCGGAGAGCGTGTCCGGCTCGGCGCTGGTCACGGAATCCCTCTTGATGACGCAATTCAGTCCGGCGCAGGGGGTGGTGGCGATGCCGCCGTCTGTCGGCCCGACCCTCCTCCGCATGGACGTGGTGACGGCCCTCTCGGCGGCCATGATTCCCATCGTGATCATCTTTCTGTTCATGGATGTGTTCGACACCATGGGCACCTTGATTGGGGTCGGCGAGCAGGCCGGGCTCATGAGGGATGGGAAACTGCCACGGGCGGAGCGGGCCATGCTCGCCGACGCGTTCGGGACGGTGGCGGGTGCGGCTCTGGGCACCAGCACGGTGACCAGTTACATCGAGAGCGCCGCGGGGGTCGAGCACGGCGGCCGAACGGGCCTGACGGCAGTGACGGTGGCCGTCCTCTTCGTGGTAGCCCTTTTCTTCTATCCCATCGTGGCCATGGTGGGGAGCTATCCGCCGATCACGGCGCCGGCGTTGGTGCTGGTCGGAGCCATGATGGTCCGCAACGTCACGAAAATCGAGTGGCACGACTACACCGAGGGTGTGCCGGCATTTCTCACGATGATCGGGATTCCCTTCTTCTATTCCATTGCCGACGGAATCGCGTTGGGGTTGATCACCTACCCGGTGATCAAGTCGTTCGGTGGCAGGGGAGAGGTGCGGTGGGGGACGTGGCTGCTGGCGGTCGTGCTGCTGCTGTACTTCGTCTTCGTTCGCTCTAGGATTTGAGTTGGCGGGTCGCCTTTCGACCCGTGGCAATCTCGACGAGCGTCTCGCGGTCCAAGCGGTGGCCGCCCTCGAACGCCATCTCGCGGGCGTCGATCCCGTGGGCATCCAGATGCGTGCGCTGGTCGGCGAGATGCTCCACGGACACCGAACTGTCGCGAGTTCCGCGCACGAGGGTCAGATGTAATGCACGCAACCGCCGAAAACCCTCGCGCGACTGAAACTCCGGTGGTACGAGTTGCGCCCAAAGGACCAGGTGGTCGGCGTGCACCGTCCCGTGGGCGATCCACCGGGCGGCGGTAGCCACTCCCTGTGAAAACCCCAAGACAAAAACATCGACGGCGTCGCGGTCAACGCGCTCGAAAATCCGCGTGTACAGCGCTTCGAGGTATTTGACGTAATCGTCGATCTCGGTGAGGCGGTCTTCCCGCGTCATCCACGACGCACCGATCTCGCTCTGCATCCCATCGCGGTAGAAGCGCGATAACCCCTCGGGCGCGACTACGAGCCGGGTCCCATCGTCGAGGATCTCGAAATGGCGGATGAATTCACGGGCGAGCTGCCCGTAACCGTGACAGACGAACCACACCTGCTTGAGCTCGTTGTGGTCGTCTCCGAGGGTGGCGTATCGAGCAGTCCGCTCGATTCTGAGCTGGTGCTCCTCCAGTGCCATGGGGGGAATCGTAACTCGGCGTCAGCGCCTAGCCAAGATGTCCCCGCCCTCAGTGTTTCAGCGTTCCTCCGTCGAGCATCTCCACCGTTCGACTTCCGAACTTGGCGTTTTCTTCAGAGTGGGTGACCTGCATGATCGTGGTGCCGCCGCGATTGAGTTCCTGGAAGAGCTCCATGATATCACGGGCCTGTTCGGAGTGTAGGTTGCCGGTGGGCTCATCCGCCAGAATGATGCTCGGCTGCGCCACGACGGCTCGTGCCACGCCCACGAGTTGTTGGACGCCACCGGAGAGGCTGCTGGGATAGAGGCGCTTCTTGTCGCCGATCTCAAAGCGTTCCAGAATCGCGTCGACCATTCGGGTACGCTCCCGGGGCGGGATCTTTCTGTAGGAGAGCGGGATTTCCAAGTTCTCGTACACCGTCACCGAGTCGATCAAGTGGTATTGCTGGAAAACGAACCCCATGTACTTGCGGTTCAGATCGATGCGGCGTTTTTGCTTCAATTTGTGCACCGCCTGGTCCAGGAAGTGGTATTCTCCCTGCCATTCGCCGTCCAGCATCCCGACCACGCTGAGCAACGTGGACTTGCCGCAGCCCGACGGCCCCATCACCGTGAGGAACTCGCCCTCGGAGACGTCGAGGTCGACTCCCCGGAGCGCCTCGGTCCGCTCGTCGCCGCGCCCGAACGTGCGGCTGATGCCACGCAGTGTGATCATGCCTGTCGCCTCGGTCGAGATGTAGTTGCTGGGCACTACGGAAAACGCCGCCGGGAGTTTAGATGCTCTGGCCTGGGCGTTTGTTCCCGATCCCGGACAGGGTGATTCTGCTCGATCGGCGGCGGGAAACGGGTCGGGAATTGTGAGTATTGGGCACCCCAATGTGTGACATAGATCGCCGCGGGGAGCCGGGCGGTGAGGAAACAATCAAGAGGCCGGATCTGGTGAAATTCCGGGTGGCCGGCCCAGGGGTTTGGCGTTGGCGTAAGTCATTGTAATACAATAGATTAGGCAGATAGATGGGTATGCTGAAATCGGGCAAGACCCTCGGTCTCGGAGTGTCCTTTGGTGTGGGGCTGGCTGTGGCATGCGTCTATCCCACCGAGCGAAGCGAGCAGCTCCAGGTCATCATCGACCCGATCCCGGAGCTGCTCCGGGGGGAACCCTACCAGCTCACCGCCAGCGTGGTCCATGGCGACGGGTCCCCGTTGGAGAATGCGGAGGTGGAGTTCTCCTCGGCGGATCCTCTCATCGCCGCGGTGACCCCAGCGGGGGAGATGCTCGGGGTGAGCGTGGGCACGATCGAGATCACGGCCACGGCCATCGAGTTCGCCGAGGCGGCCGTGGCGGCCCAGATGGTGCGGATCCACGATCTCATCGAAATCGACAGCGTGCGGCCCCGGCTGGTTCGGTTCGGCGACACCCTGTCCATCTTCGGCGCCGGCTTGAATCCCAACCCCTTCCTCCTGGTGAACCTGGGCAATGTCGAGGTGCCGGTCCGAAACTACGTGCCGGTGGACCCCCAGCAGCCCAATCGATTCGGCCGGCTGGTGGTGTGGGTCCGACCTCCGACCCCGTTCCTCGCCCAGGCGCTCGCCCTGGGGTTCGAGGGCCTGGCCGTCGGTCTCGACACGATCCTGGTGGGCCAACGCGACATCTACGAGCCCAACGACTCGATTCCCTGGGACTTCGGGGATTTGGACCGGCCGATCCGGAACCCGGCGCTGGCGTTCGAGAAGATTTCCCGGGACGACAGTGTGCAGTACGACTGGTACCGCTTTACCCAGATTGCGCCCGCCGACCGGACCATCATCATCCGGTCCGATCAGGTGGGTCCGGAGAGCTACTCGGTGTTCTTCACGGACGCCCTGTTTTGGAGTGGGGCGGCAGGCAACTTCGGGATAGGATCACAGTCGTTCACCATCGGACCGAGCCTCTACGCCTGCCAGGGGATTCCCTTCGCACCTCCCCAGCTCCAGGCGGATTCGGTGGTCATTGCGCTGAGAGATTTTCCAGCCGGCCAATACGACATTCTGGCGGCGTACACGCGGCGGGGGGCGTACGACTTCCGGATCATCCCCCAGTACCGATCCGCCCTCCCGCCCGACGCCGCCGAGGAAAACGATTTTTGTGACGTGGCGGCGCCGTTGAGTCTCGATGCGACCGGCAATTTGACGATCGACAACCCGCATGACGTGGACTGGTTCCGGTTCAACGTGGCGGCCGACGGACGTAGCGTCACCTTCGACGTCAACGCGGTCGAGGTGGGCGCCGATCTGGACATCTATGTGTTGCGGGACGATCTGCCGACGGCCCTCACGCTCATGGGGTTCAGTACCATCGGCGGTGAGACCGATGTGGCAACGGTGCCGCTCGACGCGGGAGACTACTTCTTGGTGGTGGTCGACTTTGCCGGCGTCCCCACCGAGTATGTGTTGACGTCCGTCAATGCCGCGGCGGCGGTGGATTTGTCCCAGACGTTGGCGCCGCCGCAGATGCCCACTACCAAGTCGGTGCGGCCGAGTCCGATCGTGTTCGAGACCAACCGCTAATGGGTTCATGAACTGCGTTCACTGCGACAGCCCGGTCCCGGAAGGCAGTAAGTTCTGCCTGGAATGCGGCGCTGATATCTCCGATCCGGGAAGTGGTCCTCGCACGGTCGAGCGGCCCGAGGAGCTGACGACCCGGCTCACGCAGACCCTCGAGGGGCGGTACCGGATCGGCAAGATGGTGGGCCGAGGTGGTATGGGGGCGGTGTTCTTCGCTGAGGATCTCACCCTCGAACGCCCCGTCGCCATCAAGGTGCTCCCGCCGGAAGTGTCGCATGACGAGAACCTGGTGGGGCGCTTCGAGCGGGAAGCCCGCACAGCCGCCAAGCTCGACCACCCCAACATCATTCCGATCTTCGCGGTGGAGAGCGCCGGAGGCCTGCACTACTTCGTCATGAAGTTCGTGTCCGGAGAGTCTCTCGAGCAGTTGTTGACCAAGGGCGCGCTCCCCATCGAGCAGGCGCAGGAGTGGCTCTGGGATGCGGCCCGGGCGTTGGGCCACGCACACCAGCGCAATGTCGTTCACCGGGACATCAAGCCGGGCAACATCATGCTCGATCACGACGGCAGGGCGATGTTGGCGGACTTCGGCATCTCCAAGGCGATGCAGTCCGCGACGCAGTACACCGGCACCGGTCAGGTGATCGGCACCCCGTTCTACATGAGTCCGGAGCAGGCCAAGGGCCAGGAGGTCGATGGCCGGTCGGATCAGTACTCGCTGGCCGTGGTCGCGTTTCAGATGATCGCCGGGCGCATGCCGTTCCTGGACGAATCGGTTCACACTATCATCTACAAGCACATTTTTGAGGATCCGCCTTCAGTCCGGGAGCTGCGGCCCGACTGTCCCGCGTACTTGGCGACCGCGATCCACAAGGCTCTTTCCAAGGAGCCCGAAGACCGTTTCCAATCGATGGAGGACTTTGCGGGTGCCGTCATGCCCCACCGGCGCGTTACGTCCGGGGCCGGCATCGGAACCAGCTCCGAGCACGTTTCACCGGATGCGCCGACCACCATCACGCCCACCACCGGACCCACCTTTGTCACGCCTCGGAAGGCGCCCAAGAAGCGTCGTGTGGGCGTGGCCGCTGCCCTCGTGTCGGCCCTCCTCGTAGTGGGAGGTGGGACAGGGTATTGGGCATGGCAGGAGGGGTACCTGGAGCAGTTCGAGTTCCTGCCGAGTCCGGAGACCTCCGCCGTGGCGGCCGCACCCGAGCAGCAACCGGATTCTGCAACCGTGGCAGACAGCATCGCCGCTGCGGCGGCGGACAGCCTTGCGGCGGCAAGGCGAGATTCGATTCAGCGGGATTCACTCGCGAGGGTCACTCGACAGCTCGCGGCGGCGCAGCAACGTGAGGACGAGCGGCGCCGGCAGCAGCAAACGCCCCCGCGCGAAACCCGCCCCCAGCCGGTGCCCCAACCCCAGTACGGCGCCATCTCGGTAAACGTGGTGTCCGGCTTTGGCACGGTCTACATCGATGACGCCCGGATCCGGCAGACGCCCTTGATCGAGCACCAGGTAGCCGCCGCGCAACACATCATTCGCATTGCCAGGCAGGGGTGCCAGGATTGGGTTGACACCGTACGAGTCGCCGTGAACGAAACCATTCGGCTCACGGTCACGCTGACATGCGGAGGATGACGTGGTGAGACGACTGACGCTGTTGGCCGTGTTGTTGACGACGCTCCCTCACCACGTGGTGGCACAGGAGAACGCAGCACTCGTCCAGGCACGCCAGGCGTATGAGGCTCTCGACTACCGGTCCGCCATCGTGTCGGTTCGACGGGCGTTGGGCCAGCAGCTCGGGGGGGGAGAGTTGGCAGAGGCCTACGAGATGCTGGGCTTCATGTACGCGGCCCTGGATTCTACGAACCAGGCGGTGGAGGCGTTTCGGAACCTGATCATTCTCGATCCGGATCGAGAGCCCGATCCACTGAGCGTGTCGCCCCAAATCACTTCCCTGTACGCTAACGCGCTGGGCCAAGTCCTCGTGGTGCGGAAGGTGGGAATCGACAGCACGTCGTTCGTCGCGGGCGTGGGTCGTGTGCCGCTGCGCTTCGACGTGAGCCAGCCGGCGGTGGTCCGCGTGCGGGCCGTGGGCAACGGTATCGATATTCAGGTCGATTCCCTCTCGGTGGCGGCGGCAGGCGGCGTGTTCTGGTCGCCCGTGTTGGAAGACGGTTCACCGGTACCGCCAGGTGAATATCAATTGGTGATCGAGGCCTTCGCCCGCCCCGAGCAGTACGCGGCCCAGACGGTTGTCGAGATCCGCCACGGCGCGGTCGATACCCTGGCGCATGTCACCCGTCTCGAGGGATACGACCTCCTCGATGAGTTGGAACAACCGGGTCGCAACTGGCGGCCCCTCGGGCTCGCGGCACTCTACACTGCGGTGGCGTCTGCGGCTTCATTGGCGTTGGAGAACTCGGGCCTCGGGAGTCCCCCGCGTGAAGAGATCGCCGCGGTGAGCGGCGCGGTGCTGTTGACGGGATTCATCATGAGCGTCAAGAAACCCGATCCCCGGTCCGTACCGGCGAACATCGAGTACAACCGCTTACTCCGAGATCAGATCGCCCAGCGCAACGCCGAGATCGCGCGTCAGAACGAAGTCATACGAAGTCAGGTACAGGTCACGGTCGTGCCGGTGACGGGTGGGACACAATGAGGCGCATCGTCCCCCTGCTGATTGCCGGGTTCTTGTGCGCTCCCCGTGTGAGTCTGGCGCAGATCGTGCGCTTCAACTTCGATGCGGTGGGACTCACTTACCAGGAAGTCCGGGAGGGCCGGGAAGCCACGGGCACCGGTGGTGGTGGTGGTGTGGAATTGCGGGTTGGTAGGTTTCGTCTCGACGCCCGAGCGTACGCCGCCCAACTCGAGCCTGATTCGGGAGGCTCGCCGTACGATTTCAAACAGATCGACGTGCGGGTGAGTTTCGCTGTGACCCGGCTCCTCTCGCTCGAAGTGGGCGGTGGACGCCGGTACGTCGATCCCGAGTTTGCCACGCAAGAGGTCGGTATCATCCGGATCGGCGTGTTGTCGGAAAATCAACTCACGCGGCTCGCGGATGTGTGGGTGCGCGGGGCGTACTTGGCGGATCCCCGCTTCTCAGGTGGGGGGAGCGCCGACTTGGCCTTCGAGTTCCAGCTCGGGGTAGGCATCGGGACAGCCAACAAGCGGTTTCGCGTTCACTTCGAATACGAGTTCCAGCGCATCGATCGGGAGGTGGCGTCGTCTAAAGTCCCAATGCAGTTGAGTTTGGCCCGAGCCGGCATCGCGTTTGGGTTCTAGGAATCGGCGATGGGCCGTCGCTGATTAGGCGGTGAGGTCCTTTTTTGTCAGATCGTGCAGCGTTTGGAGCTTCAGGATCTTGAGCTTGCGGGTGCCGAAAGGCAGCCGCGCCTCGGCAACCTGACCTACCTTCTTCTCCACCAGGGCGCTTCCGAGGGGTGACGCGACAGAAACGTGGCCGCCGTCGATGTCCATGGTGTCGGGAATGACCAGCTCGAGGGTCTCCTCTTCTTTCGTGTCCATGTCGCGGACCACGACCTTGGACCCGAGACCGACCCGGTCGGCGGGGATCTTGCTGGTGTCGATCTGAGACAACTTCGTCAGGCGAGACGTGAGGTGCACGAGGCGCGCCTGCACGAACTGCTGGCGCTCGAGCGCGGCATGATAGTCGCCGTTCTCCTTCAAATCGCCCATGGCGATGGCCTTCTCCAACGCCTCGGGCAGCGTGACGTTCAGCTCGTGGTGGAGTGACTCCACTTCGGCCTGGAGTTTCTTGATGGTTTCTTCGATCATCGATCAATCATAGCAGGCGTCTCCGAAGCTCACCAGATCCCCGGCCAGGTCATCGAGAGAACATGCTCCGCAGGACGAACCCCACGTTGGCCGGGCGCTCGGCGAGTCGCCGCACGTACCACGCGAACCAGGCCTCCCCATAGCTGATGAGGACCCGCATGGGGACGCCGGAGCCTACCAGGCGAAGTTGGTCCGGCGTGCGAATGCCGTAGAGCATCAGGACCTCGTACGCGTCCTTGCTCCACTGTCGCTTGGTACCGATGCGGCTCAGCTCGTTGATGATCGCCATGTCGTGGGTCGCGACGCCGTGTTTGATGGCGTCGCCTTTCGGCGGGTACTCCGCGAGTTGGATGGAGAGCTGGAGAAAAGCTGCGTCCACGTCCCTTTTTCTGGGCATGGCGACGTCGGCCGGCTCTTGATACGCCCCCTTTACCAAGCGGATGGCCGCCCCTTCGGAGAGGAGGGCGTTCTGGTCCTTCGGTGTGCGGTGGAGGTAAGCTTGGAGGCAGAGGCCGACGTTCACATGCTTCGCTCGGACGATGCGGAAAACGTCGATGGTGGCATCGACGTAGTTGGACGCCTCCATATCGACCCACACGATATTGTTCACCGACGAGGCGTGCCCGACGATTCTCTCGAGGTTCCGCGCCGTATCGTTCTTGTCGATGTCGAGGCCGAGCTGGGTGAGCTTGACTGAGATCTGGGAGTCGATTGGGAGGGCGTGGGTCCTGTCGAGGAGATCCACGTATTGATTCGCCGCCTCACGGGCGTCTTCGATCGAAGAGACATTCTCGCCCAGATAGGTGAGAATCGTCGTGATGTTGTGCTCTGCCAGTTTCCTCGATTCCGCGAGGGCGGAGTCCACGTCCTCCCCCGGCATGAAACGGGAAACTGCTTTCTTGGCGAACCGCCGCCGGCGAAACTGGTTCTCGATCCAGCGGTTTTGTGAACCCCACAACAGCATGTTTCGTGCGATCCCCATGGCCTCCCCCGGGCCGAGGTCGTATCAGGCGAGCAAAGATAGCGAAATGTTGCCTTGAAGCGAGATCATCGGGTAGTTTAGCGGCGCCACGGCTCACTACCGAAACCACGCGGCGGACGCGAAGGAGAGAAACAGGCAGATGTTGTGGATTCAGACACCCGCTGATACTACCGGCGTTGGCCCGCTCGACGCGGTGACCAACTGGCTCGCCGCATATCCGCTGGCCGCGACTGCGTTGACGGCTGTGGCGCTGATCCTCGTCGCCTACCTCGCAGACGTCATAGCACGACGGCGGGTGATGAAGTTGGTGTTGCTCGTGATCAAGCGAAGCCAATACCGCTGGGACGATGTGCTTCAAGAGTACCGTGTGTTCGAAAAGTTGTCCCACATTGTCCCAGCGGTCGTGGTGTACTTCGGCGTCCAACTGGTTCCGGGAATCTCCGATTCGGTCGTCGATTCCATCCAGAGCCTCGCGGCGGCGGTCATGGTCGCCATCGTCGTACTGACCGTCGGTGGGTTTTTGTCCGCCACGAACGACATCTACCAAGACTACGAAATCTCGAAGACCCGACCGATCAAAGGGTACCTGCAGGTCGTCAAGATCATCGTGTACGTGCTGGGTGGCGTGGTGGTTCTGGCCACGCTCATGCAGAAGAACCCACTGGTCTTCGTAGGCGGCATCGGGGCGATGACCGCGATCATCCTGCTGGTGTTCAGAGACACGATCCTCTCCCTCGTCGCCAGCGTCCAGATCGCCAGCAACGACATGATCCGAGTGGGCGACTGGGTGGAGATGCCGAAGTTCAACGCCGACGGCGACGTGATCGACATCGCGCTGCACACGGTGAAGATCCAGAATTGGGACAACACGATCACGACGGTTCCCACCTCGAAGTTCATCGAGGAATCGTTCAAGAACTGGCGCGGGATGTCCGAGTCGGGCGCGCGGCGCATCAAACGCTCCATCTCCATCGACAAGAACGCCATCCGCTTTCTCACGGATGACGAGGTGGAGCGCTTTCGGCGGTTCACGTTGTTGAGCGACTACATCGAGAACAAGCAGAAGGAGCTCAAGGCGTTCAACGAGTCGGTGGGTGCGGAGGGGAAGGTGAACTGGCGGCGGTTGACGAACATCGGGACGCTGCGGGCCTACATCGTCAACTACCTGCGCAATCACCCCAAGATTCACCAAGACCGCACCCTGTTGGTCCGGCAGCTGCCGCCCACGCCGGACGGGCTCCCCATCGAGCTATACGTCTTTAGCAACGACACCGCGTGGGTGGCATACGAGGACATCCAGTCCGACATCTTCGACCACATCATCGCCCTGCTGCCGGAGTTTGACCTCCGGCTGTTCCAGCATCCCACGGGGGCGGACTTCATGGAGCTCACGGGGTCGGGGCAGCGAGCGGAGTAACACTGCAGGCCGCCGCTTGTCACTTTCGCGCGCTGCGG
>JBDHAF010000118.1:0-12381 GCA_039588255.1 Gemmatimonadota bacterium
GGTTTCCTCACACCATTTGCCAGGTTCTGGGTGGCGAACCTGGCCTTCGGGTTCTCGGACAAGAGCGGTAACAGCAGAGCCCGGGGCCTCTCTTCGACCTTGGACGTCGAGCGTCGGACGACCAAAGACCGCATCACGCTGGGATTCGGGGTCAACCGGGAATCGAGCCAGACGGCGGGAGGCGACTTCGAGAACACCGTGAGCAAGTATTACGGCAGCCTGCGGTTGGATGTCTTCGTCAACCCCAAGTTCTTCTTCTTCGCATCGACCCGGCAGGAGCGGGACCGGTTTCAGGACATCGCGCTCCGGTCCACGTATAACGCCGGATTGGGTTTCCAGGCTGTCGCCCAGGACGCCACGGACTTGGATGTCTCCTTCGCCGGCGGTGTGCGCCGCGAGAACTTCATCTCCGCCGGGTCCGAGACGGCCACGGTAGTATCTGCCGCCTCGAAGCTGCGCCATGATTTCGGCCCGATGGTGCTACTGTGGCAGGTCGATCTCTCGCCCAAGGTGGAGGACCTTGGAGACTTTCGCTTCGTGTCCGACGCGAGCATCACCGCTCCCCTCTTCCTCGGGATCGGATTCCGGCTCAGCGTGCTTGACGAGTTCTCCAGCAAGCCCCAACCCGGGATTAAGAAGAACGACTTGCTTGTTGCGACGCGGTTGAGCTACACGATTGGCCAGTAGCGGTGAGGCGTGAGCTTCCCGCTCACGGCTCACCGCTCACCTCCATCGCATCCAGCACCTGCACCAGCTCCTCGCCGAAATAGTATTGCAGTTCTCCGCGTAATCCCCGGTACAAGGTCGGCCCCGTCCCGACGCAGGCCAGCGTCCCGTCCTCCACCTCGGATGCGGGATAGAGGGTGCTGTCGGTCACGGCGAGGGGAAACAGGCAGTCCACAATCGACTTGAGCTCGTGGTAATCGGTGCCGAACTCATCACAGAACTTGTGAATCATGCACCCCCGGTCCCGGCGGTCGAGAAAGACACACGCCCCGCCGGCGACCTGTGTGCGCACCGAGCCGCCTCCCGGGAGTTCTTGATCCTCGATGTGATCCCGCACGAACCAGCGATCCCGGCTGACTCCGGTATACGCCTCGAGGGCGTCCGCCCGCTGAAGCAGTCGTTCGACGTGATGGAGATCGACATCCACACCGTGAGAGCAGCACGAGTCCGCACAGAACGTGCACGACATGCAGTGGGTGAAGTACTGTTTGTGATAGATACTGAGGTCGACGTGGGCGATGACCGGTACGTCGTACCGCGACGGAAACGACCTGGGAAGCGATTCGACGGTAGCCATGATCGGGGTTGGGAGGCTCGTGCTTCGCTAGCGGGCTTCGCCCATCTCGAGACCGCTCTCCTGCGCCATCTCCGCATCCCGCCGGGCACGGAATTCGTTGCCGACCCGCCAGTTGGGAAACGTCGATTCGTTCGACAGGCGGAACCCGATATTGAACATAATGCGCAGGTCGTCTACCGCGCCGGAAAAGTCCCAGGTTGGATTGAACTCGTCGGTGGGCTTGTGATACCGCTCGGCAGTGTATTCATCCCGCCGCGCCAACGTCCACTGCTCCCCGTGCTCCACGTGGTCGATGCCCGCGTCGGTGTACAGGGCCGGAATCCCTTCCTTGGCAAAGCTGAAGTGGTCGGACCGATAGTAGAATCCCTTTTCGGGCTCCGGATCGGCACGTATCACCCGCCCTTGCTTGGTGGCTTCGGTTTCCAAGTAATCGTCCAGTTCCGACGCACCATAGCCGATCACCGTGATGTCGTTCATCGGACCGTCCACGTTGAGACCGTCCATGTTGATCGCGGCGACCGTCTTCGTTCTCGGATACACGGGATTCGACGCGTAGTACGCCGATCCGAGCAGGCCCTGCTCCTCCGCCGTCACCGCGAGAAACAAGATCGAGCGCGACGGCGGTTCGTCGAGAAACGCATATGCCTGGGCCAGCTCCAACAACCCGGCGGCACCGGTGGCGTTGTCAAACGCACCGTTATAGATGCCGTCGCCCTCGACATCCGCATCCTGGCCCAGGTGATCCCAGTGCGCCATGTAGACGACGTACTCGTCGGATCGGTCCGAGCCGGGGAGCACCGCCAGCACGTTTCGGGAAGCAGAGCGAGTGATCTCGTTAGCGAGACTAGTACTCGCCCGGAGTCCCATCGGAATAGCCTGAAAATCTCGGGACACCGCCCGGGCCTTCAGCGCGTCGTAGTCCAGCCCGGCTTGGTCGAACACACCACGGGCGGCGTCTGTGGTGATCCAGCCCTCCACCGCGACTCGCGACATGTTGTTGTCATCTGCGACCAGGTCGAATTGGGGCCCCGTCCAGCTGCTCTCCACCACGTCCCACGGGTAGCCGGCCGGTTCGGTTTCGTGAACGATGATGGCGCCCACCGCTCCCTGTCGGGCCGCTTCCTCGTACTTGTACGTCCACCGGCCGTAGTAGGTCATGGCGTTGCCGTTGAACAGCGCCTCGTCTTGCGTGGCGAAGCCCGGGTCGTTCACCAGAATCACGACCGTACGGCCCCGCACGTTGACCCCCTCGTAGTCATTCCAGTCGTACTCAGGGGCGACGACGCCGTAGCCCACGAACACCATCGAGGAACTCGCGAGTCTCGCTTGTTCAACCACCCGCTTCGTCCATCCGACGAACTCGTTCCCGAAAGCCAACTCGCTGGTCCCGCCGCCGCCGCGAATCGTCAGGCTCGGGTTGTTGGAGACGACCGCTTCGACCAGCGGGACATCTTGGAAGTAGCTCCTCCCATTGCCCGGCCGCAGACCCATTGTCTGGAATTCGTTCGCGAGGTATTGCACCGTGAGGTCCTCGCCCGGGGAGGACGGAGCGCGACCTTCGAAGTCGTCTGAGGCCAATCGCTGGATGTGCCCTCGGAGTCCCGTGTCATCGATGACTCGGAGCACGGGCGTAAGGTACGGGTCACCGCAGCCGACGGCGACAAGGCCCATCGAGATAAGTGCGATGTATAGCGAGCTTGATTTCATGGAAATCTCACGAAAGTTATTGACACACCTGTGAGCCGTCCGCGACTCGAAGAACCGGCATGGGTGCAACCCTGGTTCAGTTCGGTCGCGGACCCACAGGAGATTAACCTGTTTACTCCGGAGGTTGAACCGCGGGCACACCGGGTCATTGACTTCTCTTTCCATCCTGACCGTCCGCAAGTTCATGATACATCGCATCGGCCTGTCTGGCAGTCGCGTCGGCGTCGTGCGCCACCGCGATTTGCTGCGCCTCTCGAGCCAAGCGCAGACGACTCGTTTCGTCGTTGCCGATGCGGCGAATCTCGCGAGCCAGAGCCGTCACGTCACCAACAGCCACGGCAACTGCCGCGTCAGGAGCCCATTCAGCAATGCGGCCTACTCGGGTACCCACCGCCGGAACACCCGCGACGGCCGCTTCGAGCGTTACGACCTCCCCTCCCTCATGGAGCGAGGACAACACAAGTAGATCTGCGTCGTCGAACATTGGGCGCAGCCGCGCATGGGGCAGAAACCCGTGGAAGGTGACCTGGTTCTCGAGGCTCAACGAGCGAACCAGATTCTGTGACTCTCCACCTAAGGTATCTGACCCCACAATATCCAGGGTGAACGCTACACCGCTATCGCGCAGCCGCGCCGCGGCGTGCAGCAAAGTCGGCTGATCCTTCACCTTGTTCAAGCTCGCTACGTGAAGCATCCGAAGAGGCGTCTCACCATCTCGGCGCCGCGGCTCTACAGCCGGCCACCTCTCCAAGTCCACGCCAAGAACAAACCGTTCCGCCTGCACACCAAGCGCAATACACTCGTCAATGATCGGCCTGCACGCCGCGGTGACACGGGATGCACCCCGAAGCGCAATCTGCACCGCCACCCGGCCCTTTAACGACCGTCGCCCTCCGTACTCAATGGCGGGAAGCGAAATCAACTCACCCCCGGCTACGTGCACGATGACTGGACGTCGCAGCATTAGACCAGCCATGGCGGCGATCGTTCCCGGCCCCTTGACCCAGAACGCGTGCAGTACATCAAACCTACCTCGCCTATGCTCTTCAACTATGGTGCGAACCGCCCGTCGGACCGTCTGGCGCATGCCAATATTGTGCACGACCGCTCCAAGCAACTCGTACCTGGACGGATGAGGTTCTTGATATAGCGCAAATACGTGCAGCTCATGTTGCCGTGCAAGGCGCTCTATCAGCCATAACAAACAGGGAATGACCCGGAACTCGCCGCTGCGGTCAACACCGCCCGGAACGACCATAGCGACCTTCATGTACTCACCAACGTGTCGTAGGCGCTGGCCAATTGCGCTCCGAGAAGATCAAAGGAGAGAGTGCGCTCGAAATGCGAGCGCGCCTCCGCCCGCAGTGAGCCGCGGTCGGCGGAGGCGAGGCGCACAATGGCCTGCGAAAGAGCCTCCGGATCGCTCACCGGTGCCAGCATACCGACCGCACCATCCCCGGTGATCTTGCGAAACGCGGGAATGTCGCTCACAACCGGTGTCAAACCGGTTGCGAGCGCTTCGAGAAGTGAGTACCCCGAACCCTCGTGCAGGCTCGGGAGCACGAACATATCCGCCGCACGAAAAAACTCCTCCATCCGGTCGTGGGGTACGCGACCCACGAGGTGCACACGCGAGCGCAACCCCGGGTCCGCGGCGATCTGCCGCTCGACGGCGGCCAACAGCGGTGCCTCCGTATAGCACCACCACAGATGAAGCTCGGGCAGATGCCGCGCCGCAAGCCGCACCGCCTCGAGTAGCGTCTCCGGATCCTTGTCCGGGATTAGTCGTCCGACGCACAGCAAACATGGGTCGCCACCGAGGCCGGTTACCTCTCGGGCGGCAACTTGGTCTCCCGGGGTGAACCAGCTCGATGACTCCACCACCTCGAAGACAGGGAGACCGGCGCGAAAACACCCGGCTCTTTGAAACGGCGCCGCCAAATACGATGACGTGAACGATACGGCATCGATCTTCGCCAATCCCCACCGGTAGAGTGGAATCCGCCACCCCCGCGGCACGGCGCCGCCGTGATGCTGCACGAGCACTCGGGTTCCCGCGACCGCCCGCTGCAGCCACCTCACGTGAACCGGGTGCGACAATCCGTGAACGTGGATGATGTCGGGTCGCAACTCGGCAAGTCGCTTGGCGAGCCGGCGAGGGAAAAAAAAGTCCCGGCGTCCGACCTGCACGACGCGCTCGGCCACGAACTCGCAGGCAATCCCGTTCCGCTCGAGGGTTGCGTCCTCGCCGGCAACCTGAAGAATCTTCACCGTTGCGCCCGCCCGGGACACGGCCACCGCCAAATCCGTCAACGTGGGCCACGCCTCGAGCAGCTCCTCGGGAGACCGACGCTGTCGGTCGAGATGGGTGCCAACGTGGAGCACGTTCATGCGTGGTGTAGATACACCGAAGTCGTGGGCCGGCACTCAGCTCTGGTCAAACTTGCCGCCGGCTTGTCGCAGAGCAAGCGAACACACACACTTGCGGCAGATGGCGTCGCGTTCGGTGTCGAGCCCACGTCGCCACGCGAGGGCCTCGTCGGCGTTGAGAATCGCCGAGAGGCTCGGCGCGTCGAAGATATTTCCCAGAGGCGGTTGGAAGAAGCACGGACGAACCGTGCCGTCGGTCTCGATCACCGTGGACACCCAGGGGGCGTTGCACTCGATGGGCGAGAAATCGGCTCGGCCGTTGAGGGCCTCGTAGTACCGGAGGATGCGCGTGCGGAGCTTTTCCGGGCTCTCGGCGATGAACCCGTCCTTGAATTCCCGCTCGCACTCGCGCTCGAAAGCTTCGAGCTCGGCCCGCAACGGTTCGAGATCGTCCTCCGACAACGCCACTTGCGCCGTCTTCGCCGTATCCCACCCGTCCGGGCGATTGAACGCATCGGTACTCACGTCCGCGGCAAGAAAACTGATGCGGTCCAGTCGCAGCTCGCGGGCGGCTTCCACCGTGGCCCGTAACGCCCGGAAGTTGTGCCGCTGAACCGTACAGCGTCCCGAGACACTCACGGCGCCACCCGTAGCCCGCACCGCGGCGACACCTTCAGCCAGCTTCTCATACGCCCGGGGGATGTTGCGAATCTCGTTGTGGATCTCCCGCGGCCCGTCGAGGCTCACCACAATGTCATCACAATGCTGCACCAGGCGCTCCGCGTGGCGGTTCAGCAAGAGGCCCGTGCTCAACACGGTGACGCCAATGCCGGCGCCGCCGAGCACCTCGCAAAGTCCCCAGAAGTCCGAGTGCATCAACGGCTCACCGCCACTCAACACGACGCGCCGGACCCCCAACCGCTTCCACTCCGGCAGCCAGCGTCTAAAATCCTCGACACCGATCTCGTCCTTCGTGGTCGTGCGCCAGATATCGCACATGATGCAGCGACAGTTGCACCGTGAGTGGGGGTACAAGATGAGGATTGGCAGGCGAGACACCGGATCCTCACGCGGCAGAAGAGGCGGCGCATCGGCGACCGCCGATCGGGTGATTGGTCGTGGTGTCAATTCGGTCATATTATTCTCGAGCGCTGCCGGTGCCGCCCGGCGAGGGCATGTACCAATGTATCTTCCCGGCGTGACAAACCAACGAGCGAGGTGCTGAGCTGGTTCGCTTTTTAACCCTGCTGTGGCTGAACCTGAAGCGCCCGTTTCTCCGCCGGCAGCTCCGTCGCCCCAGACTCCGTCGCGTAGACGGCGTTCCGATCCTGGTCCTGCCTGATGTGCACGACCCGGTGGTCTTTCGCAGCGGCCGATTCTTGGCCCGGGTGGTGGCGGAAACCCCACCCCCGACGGCGCCCGATGCCGGAAAGAAGCCGCTGGCGCTCGACATGGGCACCGGATCCGGCATCGCGGCGATCTTTGCCGCGCGCCGCGGGTACCGGGTCGTCGGGGTCGACATCAATCCCGTCGCCACGCGCTGCGCCCGGGCCAACGTGCTCATGAACGATCTGCAGGATGCGGTCGACATTCTCCAGGGTGATCTGTTCGCGCCGGTTCGCGGAACGCGGTTCGATCTGGTGACCTTCAATCCCCCGTTCTTCAGAGGTGAACCCCACGACCTCGCCGACACCGCCTGGCGGAGCCCGAACATTCTCGAGCGGTTCGCAATGGGATTGACGACCGCGCTCCGCCCGGCGGGGCGCGCGCTGATCGTCTTTTCCAGCGACGGCGACGAAGCCAGCCTCCTCAATGCACTCCATGCCAACGGATTTGTGACGACACCGGTCCAGCGACGCGACTTGCGCAACGAAGTCCTGACCGTCTATGCTGCGACCCGTTCCACACCGAGCGAGCCGACGTGACTCGACGGGTCATTCTCGTAAACCCCAAGATGTGCTCACCCAGAGCGGTGCGCCTGCCCCTCTCGCTGCTGGCCCTCGGGGCCGTGCTCGAGGGGCGTCATGAGTATGACATTGTCGACGGCAACGTCGATCCCGACGCCGCCGGAACGGTGCGGGCCCACCTGGGCCAAGGGGACACCGCCCTGGTCGCCATCACGGTCATGCCGGGTCCGCAGGTCGCCCCCGCGATCGACATCGCCTCTTCGGTCCGTGCCCAGGCGCCAGGCGTGCCCATCGCGTGGGGAGGATACTTTCCAACCCTCTATCCGGATTCCGCCGTCAACGCCCCCTATGTGGATTTCGTGATTCGCGGGCAGGGTGAGGACACGATCCTCGATCTCCTGCAAAGTCTCCGTGAAACGGAGTCGGGTGCCCATGCCGCCATCGCCGATATCCCGGGATTGACGTGGAAACGCGACGGCCAGATCGTGCACAACGCCGACCGGCCGTTTCGCCCCCCCGACACGTATCCCCCCTTCCCCTACTCCCGTCTCGACGACGTCGGCCGCTACCTCCGCCCGAGCTTTCTCGGGACCCGAACGGCCGTCCACCAGGCCGCCATCGGTTGCCGCTACCGCTGTAGCTTCTGCGGCGTGGTGTCGATGTTCGATGGGTTCACCCGCCTACAGGGCGGCGCGCGCTTGGCAGAGGCGCTCACGACGCTCCGGGACGAGTACGGCGCCAACGCCGTGCAGTATTACGACCACAACTTCTTCGACCGGGAAGAGACGAGCGTCGAGGCTCTCGAGGTCATGGCGCGGTTCCAGCTCCCGTGGTGGTGCTATGCGCGGGCCGACACCCTGGCCGGCTTTTCGACCAAGACGTGGGAGTTGATCAAGAAGAGTCAACTCAAGATGACCTACATCGGAGCCGAGGCGGCCAGCGACTCGGCCCTCAGGCGCATGCAAAAAGGCAGCAAGGTCGAGCACACTTTCGAGGTGGCCGGCCGATGCCGCGAGTTCGGGGTCATTCCCGAGTTCTCCTTCGTGCTCGGTGGCCCCGAGGACCCCGAAGGCGAGATCGAGAAGACATTTCGATTCATCAAGCAGCTCAAGAAGATCCACTCTGAGTGTGAGATCATTCTGTACTTCTACAGCCCCACCCCGCAGCGTGAGCCAGCGTGGAAGCAACGCGAGAAAACAGGCGGCGGTCGCATCCCCGTTCTCTCGACGTACGGCCCCGAAGGTCCGACGCTTCCGACAACGCCGGAGGAGTGGACCCAGCCTCAATGGATCGACTACGTCTGTCACCAGGACGCGCCGTGGTTGACGCCGAGGATGCGTCGTCGGGTGCGGGATTTTTCCCGCGTGTTGTATTCCCGCTTTCCGACGGTGCAGGACTACGCCACCCCGCGGTGGGGAAAGAGCGTGCTGCGACACATGGCTCGTTGGCGATATGCCATGGGGCGCTACGAGCAACCGTGGGAGTTGGATCTTGCGAGACGGTTCATTCCCCTGAGAGAGCCGCAGCGAGAGAGTATCTGAGACACATGCAGACGCAATGACCGAGACCCCTCCCAATCTCACCGACCGCCTGCGGCGCTTTCGTACCGCGTACGGAGTCGCCCGAGCCCGTGAAGGCCGCGGTGGAGAGGCGGAGCTCCTGGAGCTGCCGTACGTCACGCACGGGCCGCTCGCGAAAGAGTGGAGCGTGCGTGCTCGATCCTTCGACGCACTCGATGGACGGTGGCTGCGAGAGAGAGAGAAGCGAATCCTCGATCTCGGCGCCGGGAACGGCTGGTTGTGCTACCGGACGGCCCGAAGCGGACACCAGCCGGTGGCGGTCGACGTCCGCATAGACAGCGTGGACGGCCTGGCAGCGGCGGGTGGGTACCGACCGCACCTCAAGACCCTGTTTCCCCGAGTGGCCGCCTCGTTCGAGGGGCTGCCGTTTCGGACCGACAGCTTCGACGTCGGCATCTTCAATGCCTCGCTGCATTACGCGCTGGACCTCGAGGCTGTGTTGCGGGAGGTCACCCGGGTCGTGGTCGCCGGTGGGGGGATCTTCATCATCGATTCGCCGTTCTACCGCAGCGAGGAGGTCGGCCATCAGATGGTGGAGGAGAAACGGCGCAGCGCCGGCCGGCAGTTCGGAGATCTGGCCGAAGACCTGGCAGGATTGCCATTCATCGAGTTCTTGACGCCTCGGCGCCTCGAGGAAGCGTCTTCGCGTCTCGGCCTAGCGTGGACACGGCACCGCGTGTGGTATCCGCTGTGGTATGAGCTGCGACCGGTGGTGGCACTGCTGCGCCGACGCCGCCCGCCGTCACGGTTCGACGTCTGGGAGAGCGTCGTCCCGTAGGACCAACCGCCGGCCTCCTACGTTCGTCGAAACTCCACCAGGTAATGATCGGCCAGCCACGGAAGTGGCGGCACAGTTGCCAGACGCCGCTCCCACCGGGCCGCCAGTCGTAACAGTCTGGGGAACCGCGCCACGACCCGCTCCGTGTACGGCGGCGGAACGAAGGCTCCCACCGCGCTTACCCGTTCCGCCCGGAGCGCCGGCAGGAGCGCTCGACAGACAGCGCGGATCGTGGGATAGTGCACGTGGACCCCGTGCCACACGACGCCCCCACGCCGCAACCGCCGAAACGCGGTCCGTGGGCGTCCTTGCGCCAGATACCACAGCCACTCCCACGGCACAACCGGCCCCATCATACAGAACAGTGCCAGGCCTCCCGGCCGGACATACTGCGCCAGCCCGTCGCCGAGACGCTTCAGGTCGGCCACGCAATTGAGACCTCCGAAGTTCGACAGCACTCCGTCGAACCCCGACGGCACGCCGGCTTCCCCGAGGAACGCCTCGGCCGGCTCCGCGGCGAACTGCTCGATGGCCTTTCGTCGAAACACGACCCGATCCGTCAATCCGTTGGTCGTGACCTTCTCTCGGGCTGCGTCAAGCATCCTTGACGAGACATCCGTCGCGAGGACGCGCACGCCCCGATGGGCCAGGTGGACTGCATCTTCCCCCGTACCGCAGTTCAGCTCGAGGATGTGGTCGTCCGGTCCGAAGCAGGCATCCGCGCGTCGCCACACGGCCTCACGGAGGATGGTCCCGATGACCGAGTCGGTGAACGCGGCGTCATATTCCGATGCAAGGCCGTCGAACACGCTGGCGAGTTTGGTCATGCTCCCAGGGCGGACGCCAATTCCTGCAATGCTTGCTGGGCCTCCGCTGCACTCCTCTGCTCCTCGCGCGCCCGCACCGGATCTGCGTCGCGCCACCGCTGGGCTTCCACGGCGCTGTGGAGCCACCGATCGGCGTGTTTGTAATAGTCGGGACTCCTGCGTCCGCGAATCTGATAGTCACGGTCCGTGGCGTTCTCCCAGGGCTTTTCCAGTGTGATTCGATCGGCAACGGCATCGTGGTACGCCGTGTTCTTGATCGGGTACGCCACGGTGGTGAAGAACACATCCGGGTTGGCTTTCTTCACGTGTTCGACGGTGGCGGCAATGTCGTCGAGCGTCTCCCCTTCGTACCCCCACATGAGGAACATGCCGACCTGAATGCCCCGGCTTTGCGCCGCTCGGGTAGCCCACTGTACCTGCTCCACCGTGACACCCCGTTCCATGTCGTCGAGCACCCGCTGGCTCCCGCTCTCCGATCCGATCCAGATACGCCAACACCCCATCTCGGCGAGGGTATCGAGTACCTCTTCCTTCATCATGCGGTCGGCCCGCGAAATGGTCTCGAACGGCAATTGCAGGTTACGGCGCTTCAGCTCCGCCGCGTAGTTGAAGAGCCAGCGGTGGTGAATGGTGAACACGTCATCCGCGTACCACGCTTGATCGGGCTGGTATCGCTCCCGGATGTGCTCCAGTTCGTCGGCGCAGTCGACGTACGACCGCCGCCGGTGCGTGAACCCGAAGACAGCGTGCGAGCACCAGCGGCACTTGTACGGACAGCCGCGCGCAGTGATGAGGTTGGCACTTCCCTGCCCGTGGTGTTGCCGCCACACGTCAACGTACCGCTGGAGGTCGATGGCCTCGCGGTCGGGCCACGGAATGCTGTCGATATCCTGGATCAGCGACCGCTCGTTCGTTCGTACGACCTGCTCATTCTCGTCGACGAACACGATTCCGGACACATCGTGGAGCCGGTTGAGCCCGCGCCCACTCAACGCGGGCAGCAGCGCCGCCATCGTCTCCTCCCCTTCGCCAATCACGACAACGTCGGCGCCGCGGCGCAAATACTCCTCCGGGTAGTTGGCCGACTCGGGGCCTCCCAGCACGACGGTCCAGCCCAACCGCTTTGCGTCGTCCACAATCCGGAGGACGGAGCGTCGGGTCAGGAGATTGGTGTAGATCCCGAGGACACCGCTCCCCTGCGACAGCCGGGCCGCAAGATCCTCCGGTCCGGCGAAGGTAGCGTCGAAGGTCTCAACGTCGAAGCCCGCGCAATCGAGATATGCCGAGAGATACAACAACCCCAACGGAGGATAGGGCTTCATGGTCTCTTGTTCCTTCTCGTCCTCTTGAAGGAAATATCCGTGGGTCAACAGCAGATCGGCCATGACTGAAACTACCATCCCCGTGGCAGGCTTGGGAACATTGCCGATCGGAAAGCGGTCTAACGAAGACCGCGGCAATCGGAGTCCAGAAGGGGTGCTTGGGCTGGCCATACATCATTGCCGCGGCTAAACTGACTCGAGACATCCCGCCGACCACTCAGCGTGCTGAAAGGTTGCATGGAATCTGCCCGGCATTCGTCGCCGATTCTCGTCGCGCATTCGTACTTCCTTCGGTACGACGAAAAGCAATGGCGTCGGATGAAGCCGTACCCACCGCTGGCAACGGATGAAGCCGTACCCACCGCTGGCAACGCTGATGGTGGCGTCACATCTGCGCGCGCGAGGCCGTGACGTTCACTTGTTTGACGCGATGTTGGCGCACGGAGTGGAAGACTTCACCACCCGACTGGAGGAAACACGACCCGAAATTGTGGCGCTCGTCGAGGACAATTTCAATTTCCTCACGAAGATGTGCACCACCCGGATGCGCGACGCGGCCCTGCACATGATTAGGGTCGCCAAGGCGT
>JBDHAF010000119.1:0-12383 GCA_039588255.1 Gemmatimonadota bacterium
TCTTGGATCTTCACGTAGCGACCCGCCGTACCGGTAAACGCTTCCGCCACGTGGAACGGTTGCGAGAGGAACTTCTGAACCCGCCGCGCCCGCGCGACCAGCGCCTTGTCCTCCTCGGACAACTCGTCCATCCCGAGAATGGCGATGATGTCCTGCAGGTCCTTGTAGCGCTGCAGGACCCTCTGCACTTCGACGGCCACGTCGTAGTGCCGGTCGCCCAGGTACTGAGCATCGAGAATCCGACTCGACGAATCCAATGGGTCCACCGCGGGATAGATACCGATCTCAGTGAGCGCCCGGCTCAACACCACGGTCGCATCCAGGTGGCTGAACGCCGCCGCCGGGGCGGGGTCAGTGAGGTCGTCGGCGGGAACGTAGATCGCCTGCACCGACGTGATTGAGCCCTTCCTCGTCGATGTGATCCGCTCCTGGAGATCGCCCATCTCCGTCGCGAGGGTCGGTTGGTATCCCACGGCGCTGGGCATCCGGCCCAGGAGCGCGGACACCTCCGAGCCGGCCTGCGTGAACCGGAAGATGTTGTCGATGAACACCAACACGTCCTGGCTCTCCCGATCGCGGAAGTACTCGGCCACGGTGAGGCCCGACAGGCCCACGCGAAGGCGCGCACCGGGCGGCTCGTTCATCTGTCCGTAGATCAACGCGGCGGACTCGAGCACGCCGCTCTCTTTCATCTCGAGATAGAGGTCGTTCCCTTCCCGCGTGCGCTCGCCCACGCCGCAGAACACCGAGCGGCCACCGTGGCCCATAGCAACGTTGTTGATAAGCTCCATGATCACCACGGTCTTGCCCACGCCGGCGCCGCCGAAGAGGCCGATCTTACCACCCTTCACGAACGGGGCCAGGAGATCGACGACCTTGATGCCTGTCTCGAACACGTCGGTCTTCGGCTCGAGATCCTTGAACTCCGGCGGCTTGCGATGGATCGGCCACCGCTCGACGTCGCTGGGGATCGGCTCTCCGTCGTCCACCGGATCGCCGATCACGTTCAGGATGCGCCCCAACGCGGCGTCACCCACCGGAATAGTGATGGGTCCGCCCGTGTCTACCGCATCCATTCCACGCACCACACCGTCGGTGCTGCTCATGGCCACGGCGCGCACCTGGTTCCGGCCGATGTGCTGCTGGACTTCGGCCACGAGCCTGATGGGCACGCCGCCGTCACCGCCCGCGCTCTCCACCTTCAGCGCGTTGTACAGCTCGGGCAGGTTCTCCGGCTCGAACTCGACGTCGAGCACGGGTCCAATTATCTGAACGATCTTCCCAGTGTTGGTCTCTGCTGCCATTTGCTCCCCTATCCCTGCAGCGCCGCTGCGCCGCCGACAATCTCGGAAATCTCTTGAGTAATCTGTCCCTGACGCGCCCGGTTGTAGGTGCGGCGCAGCTTGTCGATCATCTCGCCTGCGTTGTCCGTCGCGTTCTTCATGGCGGTGCGCCGGGCGCCTTGCTCCGATGCGGCGGTTTCGACCAACGCCCGGTACATCGCGTTCCGTACGTACAGCGGAAGCACCGCCCCGACGATCTCCTGGGCCGACGGATGCAGGATGTAATTCTTCGGCCCCTGGTCCTCCTCCCGGCCTCCCACCGCCTCCACGTCGACCGGTAGCACGCGCAGCGCGGTTGGGGGCGTGGAGATCGCGCTCACGAACTTCGCGAAGATCACCTCCACGGCGTCCAACTCGCCCGCCTCGAACCGGGCCATCAATCCGTCGATCACCCGCGTGGCGTCGTCCATCGTCGGCCGGTCGGTGATATCCTGATAGGCGGCACCCATCGCCCGGCCGACGTACTTGAAGTACCCGACGCCCTTGCGGCCGACCATGTGGAGCTCGACCTCCGCGCCCTCCGCCTCCAGCGCGGCCGTGCGAGCCCGTGTCTCCTTGATCAGGTTGTTGTTGAAGGCGCCACACAGGCCACGGTTGCTCGTGATCCCCACCACGGCGGCGCGGCGAATCCCGCCCTCCGGCCTCCGCAGCAACGGGAACTTCTCCACCAGCTCCGGATCGTGCAGGTCCGCGATGATCTCCGCCAGCGCCGCAGCGTACGGGCGTGCCGCGACCACCCGGTCTCTTGCACGCTTCAGCTTCGATGTGGCCACCATCTCCATCGTCTTGGTGATCTGGCGCGTGTTCTCAACGGACTTGATCCGCCGTCGCAGCTCGCGAGGTTTGGCCATTTACTGTAGTGCCTTGAACTCTTCGATGGCTTGCTTGAGATCCGCGTCGGACTCGTCGGTGAGCTTCTTCTCCGCGCTTATCCGTTCCAACAGGCTCGGATGCCGCGCGTCCATGAAGGAGTGGAACGCTTCCTCCCATTTCTTGATGCCATTCACAGCGACGTCATCCAGGTAGCCGTTGTTCACGGCGAAGATGATCGACACCTGCTTCTCCACCGGCACCGGGTTGTACTGTGGCTGCTTGAGCACTTCCACGACCCGCGCACCGCGGTCCAACTGGCGTTGCGTCGTCTGGTCCAACTCCGACCCGAACTGGGCAAACGCCTCGAGCTCTCGGTACTGGGAGTAGTCCAGCCGCAACTTGCCGGCGACCTGCTTCATCGCCTTGATCTGCGCGTTGCCACCCACGCGTGACACCGAAATGCCCGGGTTGATGGCCGGACGCACGTTCGAGTAGAACAGATCGGACTCGAGGAAGATCTGACCGTCGGTGATCGAAATGACGTTGGTGGGAATGTAGGCGGACACGTCGCCGGCCTGGGTCTCCACCACGGGCAAAGCCGTAAGCGATCCCCCGCCCCGTGCGTCCGACAGTCTGGCGGCGCGCTCCAAGAGCCGGGAGTGGAGGTAGAACACGTCGCCCGGATAGGCCTCGCGACCGGGCGGGCGGCGCAGCACCAGCGACATCTGGCGATAGGCCGCCGCCTGCTTGGACAGGTCGTCGTACACGCACAGGGTGGCCCCGTTCTCGTCGTACATGAAGTACTCGGCCATCGCGCACCCCGAATACGGCGCGATGTACAGTAGCGGCGCCGGATCGGAGGCCGACGCGTTCACCACGATGGTGTAGTCCATCGCGCCATGCTCCTTGAGGCGCTCCACCACGGAGGCCACCGTGGAGTTCTTCTGTCCGATGGCGACGTACACACAGATGACGCCGGTGCCTTTCTGGTTGATGATCGTGTCGATCGCGATCGCGGTCTTCCCGGTGCCGCGGTCACCGATGATCAACTCACGCTGGCCGCGACCGATGGGGATCATGGAGTCGATCGCCTTGATCCCGGTCTGGAGCGGCTCGTTCACGGGTTGCCGCGCCACGATCCCGGGGGCTTTGAATTCGACCTTACGGTGTGCGTGCGCCTTGATGGGACCGAGGCCGTCCATCGGCTGGCCGAGGGGGTCCACCACGCGTCCGACCACTTCGGGACCGACGGGCACCTCCAGCACACGCGCCGTGCGCCGCACCTCGTCGCCCTCCTTGAGCTGGAGGTAATCCCCCAACACCACCACGCCGAGGTTGTCCTCCTCCAGATTGAGCGCCAGGGCGACCACGGTCTCGCCGGTCTCCGACGCGGTGATCTCCAACATCTCACCCGACATCGCCGACATGAGCCCGTACACACGGGCGACGCCGTCCTTCACCTCCAACACCGTCCCGACTTCCTGCACGTCGAGTGCCGACAGGTCTGCCGCTTCAATCTCCCTCAGGAGAACATCTTTGAGCTCTCCCGGGCGGAGGGTCATTTCGTTACTCATGACGCGGTATTCATCCTTATGTAGGTGATTCGAATGTCCCCCGATGGATGCCGGTGGGCCAGGGACACGCCCGCACACAGCTTACCCACTCGCCAGCGCTGCGCATAGGGCGAGTCGGACTTGTGAAAAATATCACAAACACCTCTAGCTGCAAGCGGGAACCTCTGTTACAGGCGGCTGCGCGTTCGGTTGCGGAGGAACCCGCTGAGGACGCCGCGGGAACCCAACTGGGCGAGTCCCTTGGCGCTCACTCCGGCGACGCGGCGGGCACAACTCGAGAGGTGGCTCGACGACGCGTAGCCCAGGATGCGGGCCGCCGCGGCCACCGAGTACCCCGGGTTGGTCAGCAAATGGGCAGCGCACGCCGCGCGCACCAAATCGATGACGCGCTTGAGATTCGGGGCGCCGCCGGCGGCAAACTCTCTCGACACGTGCTCCCGGCCGAGCCCCAGTGCGCGGGCGATGTCCGAGGTGCTCGTGGGAGACCCCACACGAGCCAGCACCTCCTCCCATGCGCGGAGTTGAATCGGCTCGGTGAGACGCAATCGCCGGGGGGCATCCGCCAGGAGCGCGGCCCGCTCCCGGGCGGCGGAGCGGGACGCCACGACCTCTCCGGCTATCGCATCGTCGATGCCGTCCACGAGAATACCCCGCAGGCCCCCCACGGAGCAGGCAGCCACGAGCCGGCCGTCCTGAGGTCGGAAGGCGCTGTACGCGAAGACGGGAATGCGGGGATAGAGTTCGGTGAGCTCGAAGACCCCTTCCATGGGAGCGCTTCGCACGTCCACCACCACCGCGTTGACCAGCTCTTCCTGGAGCACTCGGTCGAGCCGCCCCACGGTCCGGCAGCTGATCAGCCGCGTGCGAGAGGACCGCAGTCCCCTCCGTAGCGTCGCGCGGACGTTCGGGTCGGGGTGATAGACCGGTACGACCCCCATGCTACCGCGGACGGTCGGCCGGGCCGCAGGGACTCAACCGGTCGATGATGGGATCCGCGCCCTCCAGCAGTCTGACGGCGTCGGGAAACGTGAGATGCCGGACCGCGTCGGCATAGGGAAACCACTCACACCGGGTGATGCCTTCTCCCCTCAGTGGACGGGTTTCCCCCGAGACCGACTCGAACAGAAAGTACTCGCAGCGCTTGCGGACGAGCGTCCGGCCCGAGCGGAAGGTCCACTTCAACTCCCCCAGCGCGGCGTGGCACGACAGCTCGGCGAGTCCCGTCTCCTCGTGAATCTCGCGGCGGGCGGTTGCCTCCGACGGCTCGCCGGCTTCTCGGTGTCCTTTGGGAAATCCCCAGTTGCCGTGGCCGTCGCGAATGAGCAGGTATTTGTGCCCGCCGGCGAGGCGTCTGAACACGATCCCACCGGAGCTGACCTCGCGCCGGACTCGGGAACGCATCCTAGAAGACGGAGAACTTGAAGTACTTGCGGGGATTCTCCCTGATGTCGGCGAGGAGGGCGCGGAGCTCCATGATCGCCTGATTCGCCTCCACGTACAGGGTGGAATCCTGAACCAACCGGGCCACCGTCCCCGTGCCCTCGGTGAGCCTGGTGACCATCGAGTCCGTCCCACTGATGATGCGGTCGATGCTAGCGCTGTTCTCGTTGACCAAGCCGACGAAGCTGCGAAAATCTTCCATCGCCATGCGCAGATCGGTCGTGATGCCGATGGTGTTTTGCGTGATCGAATCGAGGCGCCCGTGGGTGGTGGACGAGTCGATGCGGGCGATGATCGCGCTCAGCATCTCTGCGGTGCGGGTCACCACGCTGCTGGTGACGCGCACGTTGTCCGCCACCTCACCCAAGATCTCCGTCTGCTGGCCGGCAAACTCGTTGATCCGTTCGGCCACCTGACCGAAATCCCGAATCGAGCTTTGGAGGTGCACCACGGCTTCGTCGTCGAAGGCCGTCTGGATGCGATTCGAGAACGCACCGATGTCGGAGGCGATGCGCCCGGCCTGGGCGGTGAGTTGGCCGATGTCCGGCAACGTGGCACCCGGCCACGCGTCGTCCCCTTGCGCCGCCGCCAGCTCCAGATCCCGCAAGACGTTGGGGTCGGTGATGTCGGTGGCCGAGCGACTGATGATGCTGGCCTGCCATTCGCCGAAGAGAGACGCGGAGGCGGCAATGACCGCTGGTGACGGTTGGATCACCACATCAGGGTAGACCTGGAGCACGGCCTCGACCCACTCCCCTTCCCCGAGGCGGATTTCCTGCACCCGCCCGACCTGCACACCGCGGAGCACCACCGGGCTGCCGGCGCTCATGCCGCCCACGGTGCTGAAACGGGCCACGTACGTCCGCCCGGCCTGCCCCAGTTGCCGCTCGGAGAGCCAGAGCGCGCCGCCCACCACCGTGGCCAACGCCACCAGGATCGTGAATCCCACGAGGAGTTCGTCGCGGCGCTTCATCGCACGGCCCGGAAGGTTCCGGTGTCGGCCTCGGCGACGGCTTCGGGGCGCCCGTCGAGGAACTGTCGCACCACCGGGTCGTGGCTTCGGCGAACGTCCTCGACCGACCCTACCTGGCGGATCTGTCCATGGAAGAGCATGGCGATACGATCACCCACCGTGTAAGCGCTCTCCAGGTCGTGCGTCACAACCACCCCCGTTACACCGAGTTTCTCTCGTGTCCGAATCATCAGCTGGTTGATGACCGCCGACGTCACCGGATCCAAACCAGTGGTCGGTTCGTCGTACAGAATGTACCTCGGATGGAGAGCGATTGCCCGGGCGATGCCCACCCGTTTCCGCATCCCCCCCGACAGCTCGGCAGGATGTCTGTCTTCCGTTCCCTCCATGTCGACGAGGGCCAACGACTCACGCACCCGGTCTTGGATGTCCACCGCCGACAGCGCCTGGCGCTTCAAGCCCAAGGCGAGGTTTTCGGCCACTGTCATGGAGTCGAAGAGCGCCGCGAACTGAAAGACGTACCCGACGTTGGACCGGAGTTGGGTCAGCCCGTCCCGGTCCAACATGTGGACGATCTGCTGGTCGACCTCCACCTGCCCCTCGTCGGGCTCCAACAACCCCACGATGTGCTTCAGCGCCACGCTCTTTCCCGTCCCCGAGTACCCCAGGACGATCATGGTTTCCCCGTCGCGCACGTCGAGGGAGAAGCCGTCGAGGACGACGTTGGAGTCAAAGGCCTTCTTCACGTCCTTGAAGGAGATCATGGCGTCACAGCACCGTCATGGCCCAAAGGGCATCCAACACCAGGATCATGGCGGCCCCGTACACAACGGCCTTGGTGGTCGCACGCCCCACGCCCTCCGCACCACCTCGCACGCGCAGTCCCATGATGCACCCAATGAGGGCGACCACGAAGCCGAAGGAAATGGACTTGACCAGGCCGTACCACACGTCCTTGTCCTGGTAGAACATCTTGATCCCTTTGAAGAACTCGAAGCTGGACAGGTCCAACATGTTGACGGACGTAAGCCATCCGGTGATGATGCCCAGGGCCGAGGCCAGGGCCACGATGATGGGAAACATCACCGAGGCCGCCACGACGCGGGGAACCACCAGGTACGAGTGGGGATCGTACGCCAGCGTCTCCAGGGCATCCACCTGTTCGGTGACCTTCATGGTGCCCAGCTCGGCGGCGATGTTGGCGCCCACTCGGCCCGCCAGCACGAGGCCCGTCAGCACGGGGCCCAGCTCCAGGAGCACACTCTTGCCCACGGCCGTGCCCACGAAGTACAGGGGAACGGCTCCCGTCAGCGTGTAGGACGCCTGGAGGGCGAGGACGATGCCGGTGAAGGCTGCGATGAACAGGGCGATGGGGACGGAGTTCACCCCGATCCGGCGCATCTGTTCCACCGTGAGGCTGGTCCACACCCGCACGTCCCGGAGGCTCCGAGCGACATCCGCCAAAAAGTGGCCCAACGACCCCACACTCGAGAGCCAACCGGCGACTTTGAGGCTCAGCGCTTTATACACGACGCGAATCTACGGGGGCTAACGCAGCGAGGCCAGGGGAAATCCCTGGCCTCGCCACCTGCAAGTCCAACAATGAAGGCCGTTTATGCCGCGAAGCTCGCCAGCGCCTTGCCCACGTCGCCTTCCCGCAGGCGCTTCAGGGCCCGGTCCCGGAGCTGCCGCACCCGCTCCCGGGTGACCCCGAGCATGCCACCGATCTCCTCCAGGGTGTGCTCGCGCCCGCCGTCCAGCCCGAAGTAGAGCTTCAGGACCCTGGCATCCCGTGGAGGCAGCGTGGTGAGCGCCTCCTCCACCTCATCGCTGAGGAAGCGGTCCATGGAGCTCTCCTCGGTGTCGGGCAGGTCCTCGGCGATGAACCGCTCGATCAGCGCCCGATCCCCGTCGGGCTCGAGCGGCGCGTCGAGGCGCACCTCCCCGGTGTTCAGAGCCGCCAGCGACTGCACCACCTCGAGGGAGAGTCCCGTGGCCGACGAGATCTCCTCCGGCGTGGGCTCGCGACGCAGCTCCTGCCGCAGCGCCTCGGCCGTCCGGACGATCTTGGACAGGTCTGCGGTCCGGTTCAGCGGCACGCGCACCGTGCGGCCCTGCCGCGCCAGCGACGCGAGAATCGCCTGGCGGATCCACCACACGGCGTAGGAGATGAACTTGACGCCCTGGTCCGGATCGAACTTCCGGGCGGCGGTCAGCAACCCCACGTTGCCCTCGCCGATCAGATCGGTGAGGGGCAGCCCGCGGTTCTGATACTTCTTGGCCACCGAGATCACAAAGCGGAGGTTGCGCTTGGCCAGCTCCTGCATGGCCTCCTGATCACCCGCCCGTACCTTCTTCGCCAGCGCGATCTCCTCCGGCGGCTTGAGCAGCGGCGTCTTGCTGACCTCGAAGAGGTACTGGTCCAGGAGGTCGCGGTCCGCCTCGTTGACGGCGATCGCCGGCGCCGGCCGGCGCCCACGCTTCCTGCGGAGCGTTGGCTTCTTGGTTGCCTTTGCTTTCTTGGTCTTTTCAGTCATCCTGATCCTTGTATTTCCACACTCCAAAGACCGACTCGGCCCTCGCCGCGTTAGGTCCACAGTTGTATGGCCTGAGCTCTGGAACCCTACTCCACCCTACCCCGACCCCAATCTGATTGTTGCGACACGAGGACGCGAATCGCTTGACACGTTTCGGGGGCTCGGCTAGCTTGCCGTGTTCCCGACCGGATTTTCATCCGCGACCAATATAACGGGGGCGTAGCTCAGTTGGGAGAGCGCGTGAATGGCATTCACGAGGTCAGGGGTTCGATTCCCCTCGCCTCCATGGTAAGATAAACCATTATAGGAGAAGGACCTGCGATTGCCAGTCGCAGGTGACCGGCGGGAATAGCTCAGTTGGTAGAGCACAACCTTGCCAAGGTTGGGGTCGCGGGTTCGAGTCCCGTTTCCCGCTCTCGGCGGCAGAGTGGCACTCTGACTCGGCTATTATGGGCAGCCTTGAAGCCGCCTTTAATATTGATGCAGATCCGGCCGCACCGATTATCTTTGGTCACACAACGACGCGGGGTGGAGCAGTCTGGTAGCTCGCCGGGCTCATAACCCGGAGGTCGCGGGTTCAAATCCCGCCCCCGCTACTCAACGCCGCGACGGTTACGTCGCGGCGTTTTCTTGTCCAGTACCTGACAGACGGTGGCCCCAATCGCGTATTATTCCCGCCTGTTTCCCTTCCACGCCCCGGCAACGAGCGAGTAGTGAGCAACACCATCGGTGTGCTGGTCATGGCCTACGGCGGCCCTGACTCGTTGGACGACATCGAACCGTATCTCCTCGACGTGCGGGGCGGACGTCCCATGCGCCCCGAGATGGTGAACGAAATGCGCGAGCGGTACCGCCTCATCGGCGGCCGGTCGCCGATCCTCGACCGGACCCGGGCGCAGGCCGACCGATTGCAGCAAGCGTTGGACGAAACGAGCGACGGAATCCGGTTCCGCTGCGTGGTGGGCATGCGCCATTGGACACCACGCATCGCCGCGGTCCTCTCCGAGCTGCAGCAAGCGGGCGTCTCACATGCGGTGGGGCTCGTGATGGCGCCGCACTACTCCCGCATGAGCGTCGGAGCGTACTTCGAGAAAGTGGAGGACGCGGCCGCGTCGGTAACCGTGGCGCCCATCGAGCGGTGGCACCTCCTACCCGAGCTCCTCGACGCGCTGGCGTCACGCATCGAGACCGGTCTGGAAACCTTCCCCAGTGAAGTCCGCGACCGCGTCGCGATCCTCTTCACCGCCCACAGCCTGCCGGAGCGAATCCTGGAGTGGCACGATCCCTACCCCGAAGAGTTGCGCGCAACCATGGACGGTGTCGCGCAACGCCTCGACGCCAACGGGATCCGGAACAACCACGAGTTCGCATACCAGTCAGCGGCGATGACGCCCGATCCATGGCTCGGTCCCGACGCGGGAGAAGTCATCGAGCGACTGCATGGCGAGGGCGTCCCGGGTGCGTTGATCGTGCCCATCGGATTCACCAGCGACCACGTGGAGATTCTCTACGACATCGATGTGGAATACCAACGTCTGGCGTCACGACTCGGATTTGCACTGCGGCGGATCGACATGGTGAACGACGATCCCGCCATCATGGCCGGATTGGCGCGCGTGGTGCACGAGGCCGCCACTGCGAGGGGGTGGACGTGAGCGGCGCCGTACCGCGGCGCGTGGTGGTGGTGGGTGGCGGCATTACCGGACTCACCGCCGCGTACCGTCTCGCCGAGGCAGTGGCGAAGGATGCCAAGCTTAGAGTGGACTTGATCGAGAGGGGCGACCGGCTCGGGGGGAAAATCCTCACGGATCGGGTCAAGGGATTCCTCGTCGAGGGAGGGCCCGACACGTGGCTCGCCCGGAAGCCGGAAGCCGCGGCCCTGTGCCGGGAGCTGGGGCTCGAGGATCAGCTCATTTCTACGAATCCTGCCAAGCGGCGCGCGTTCGTCTCCCGCCGGGGCAAGCTCCACCAACTTCCCGAGGGCATGAGCGGACTCGTGCCGTCACGCATCGCGCCGCTGTTCACGAGCGGCATGCTCTCTCCCCTCGGGAGACTGCGCGCCGCCTGGGAGCCGTTCGTGGCTCGAACCGGCGATGACGCCGAGGAGTCCGTCGCCGGCTTCGTGCGACGGCGAATGGGACGGGAGGCCTACGACTACCTGGTGGAGCCACTGCTGTGCGGCATCTACGGGGGAGACGGGGAGCAGCTCAGCCTCGACGCGACGGCTCCCGTCCTCAAGGACATGGAGGCGGAGCACGGCAGCGTGCTGCGGGGCATGCGCCTCGCCCGCCGGGCGGCCGCCCGCGAGCTGGCCAAGTATCCCACGCCGTTCATCTCCCTCGAGGGCGGGGTACAAGAACTGGTGGACGCACTCGCCCGTCGGTTGGAGGAATGCGTCAATGTCATGACCTACACCGACGTGGTGGCCGTGCACCGCGCCGGCCACGCCCTGAGACTTGATCTGAGCACCGGCGAGACCGTCACGGTGGATGCGGTCATCGTGGCCACACCGGCGTATGCGGCGGCGCAAATGAGCGAGCCCCTCAACCCCGAGCTGTCCCAAGCGCTCGCCGGAATCCCGTTCATCTCGAACGCCGCCGTATCGCTGGGGTTCAAGGCGGCCGACGTGCCACACAGCCTCGACGGATACGGCTACGTGGTGCCCCGCCGGGAGGGCCGGATCGCGCTGGCGTGCTCCTGGGCCACGTCCAAGCTTCCAGGGCGCGCGCCCGACGGCTGCGTCCTCGCCCGGGTGTTCCTGGGCCGGGCCGGCCAGGAGATCGACGATGCCACGGCGGACCACGACCTGGTGGACCTGGCGCTGGACGAGCTGCGGAACACCGTCGGGGTTTCTCAACCGCCCATCTTTTCACGGGTCTACCGCTATCCCCGCTCCATGCCCCAGTACACCATGGGCCACCTCGATCGGGTGGACCGCATCGAGAAGCTTGTTGGCGACACCCCGGGGCTCTTCCTCGCCGGCAACTCGTACCATGGCGTGGGGATCTCCGACTGCATTCGATCCGGGCAGACGGCCGCCTTTGCGGCCCTCCGGCACCTGGAGGCGGTCGAGGCGCGAGGAGTACCCCCTTCTTAAAGGAATGCTGGAAACCGAGGTCGAAGAGGTACCGCCCACGGAGGGGGCTAGATACATTTGTCGGCCCACCCCTGTCTTCGCGGTGGGTGGCGGGATTCGGGGCGGTTAGCTCAGTTGGTTAGAGCGCTACGTTGACATCGTAGAGGTCACAAGTTCGAATCTTGTACCGCCCACCAGCGCCCATAGCTCAATTGGATACACGGGGCGTAGCGCAGCCCGGTAGCGCGCCTGCTTCGGGAGCAGGAGGTCGCCGGTTCAAGTCCGGCCGCCCCGACTGAAGAACGAAATGCGCGCCAGTAGCTCAGCTGGATAGAGCGTTGGCCTCCGGAGCCAAAGGTCGTGGGTTCGAATCCCGCCTGGCGTATTCCCCGCCCTGCCCCCACACCACGATGGAGAGGGGCAGAGATGCAGAAGAGGCAGAACCCCGCGGCCCCGCACGTACTGGGACATTGGTGGGACACCCTACCGGACACGATGTTGGACAGCATCGGCGCCACATCGACAGCCGGTGCATCCTCCGCTGGCCCATCTTTCGCTTTTGCCCCACCGTTCTTAAACTTGATCCCCGAGCAGACTCGTCATGGACACGCATCTTCGCGGGTGGCT
>JBDHAF010000120.1:0-11933 GCA_039588255.1 Gemmatimonadota bacterium
TGCGTACCAAGAGTGTGTCCGGCGGAGGGGCGTGAGCCCTCCCCCCGGACTTGGGAAGCCGACCACTCGGGTCGCACGGATGACCGGTCACGTGGGTCTCCGTTTCCCAATCGACAAGCGAACAGCACGTTGCGTCGGCAGGGTGAAACTCGTTCCTGCGGCGCGGCGTAAAGGTCAGCAACCAGTCACGCGCAAGGAAAGTCTGATGAATGCACGCGTAATCTCACTGCTCGGAATCCTGGTCGCGGGCGCCCCAAGCGTCCTCTCCGCGCAGGGCCGATTGTCGTCGATTCCCCAGCAGCTTTCGCTGGAGGAAGCCCTCGACCTGGCCGAGACGTACAGCCCGATCTACCTCCAGACCGCCAACGACCGCGGACCGGCAGCGTGGGGCGTGCGCAACGCCTACGCGTCGTTCATTCCGAACTTCAGCGTGTCTTCCAGCGCGCAGTACCGAGGTGCCGGCGTTCAGCGATTCCTGACAACGGAGTTCGCTCAGCCGTCGGCCACCATCGGGTCCAGCTACAACCTCAACCTGAGTTGGACGTTCGATGGCAACACGCTGCTGCAGCCCGGGGTCCAGAAGGCGGCCTTGAGCGCCGCCGACGCGTCCATCGACGCGTCTCGCATGACGCTGCGGAACAACATCGTTCAGCAGTACCTGGCCGTGCTGGAGGCCGAGGCCCAGGTGGAGCTTCAGGAGCGCCAGGTGGAGCGCAACATCGAGAACCTGCGACTCTCGCAAGCACGCTTCGACGTGGGCCAGGCCACGATGATCGACGTGCGACAGGCCGAGGTCGCCAAGGGACAGAGCGACGTGGCACTGCTCCAGGCCCGTCAGAGTGTGATAGTCGGGACGCTGCGCCTCTTCCAGCAGATGGGGGTACCCGCTCCGGAAGACATCACCATGGTGACCCTATCGGACACGTTTCCGGTTGTCGAGCCCATATGGACATTGGCCGACCTCCTGACGGAAGCCGACGCTTACAACCCCGACGTGGGCGCCCTCCGCGCGCGGGAAACCTCGGCCGAATGGAACGAGCGCTCGGTCAAGTCCCAGTGGCTCCCTCAGGTCAACCTCTTCGCGACGTGGTCGGGGTTCACTCAGCAGTGGACCGATGGCTCGTTTGTCCTCCCGCAACAGCAAGCGGCCGCGGTGTCTAGCATCGCGTCGTGCCAGGAGGGGAACACCATCAACCAGGACCTCAACTCTCGGCTCGGGTTGAACCGCACGATCATTCCAGACTGTAGCACCACATTTGGCCTGACCTCGGAGGAAGAAGCCGCAATCCTCGCCAGCAACAGGGTCTTTCCGTTCAACTTCTCCAAAAACCCGTTTGTGGCGCAGCTACAGATCCGGTTGCCGATCTTCGACCAATTCGATCGGAACCTTCGGGTAAGCCAGGCCTCGGCTCAAGCCGAAGACGCAACGGAGCTGCGCCGTGCCCGCGAGTTGCAGGTGCGGACGGACGTGAGCCAGCAGTACTACGGCCTCCTGGCGAGTTACGAGTCGATTGCGATTCAGGACAACAACCGGGTCCAGGCGCAGGACGGTCTGCGGCTGGCGCGGGAGCGGTACCGGGTGGGGGTTGGGACGTTCTTCGAGCTGCTGGACGCCCAACTGGCCGCCCAGCAAGCCGAGGCGGATTACATCAGGGCATTGTTCGATTATCACCGGTCGCTGGTGGGGCTGGAGGCAGCCGTGGGCCGGCGCCTCCGCTGACGGCCGGGGTCAATCGCGCAATGAATTGATTAAACTCCATGAGGTAAGGATTACCTCACGTTGCGCGATTGAGGGATAGTACAATATGACGAGCCGTCGAAAGAAGATCGTGATCATCGGGATCGTGGTGCTGAGCCTGGGTGGGTTGATCGCAGGGCAGGTGGGCAACGGCAACCGCGGCGTCTCGGTCCGGATCGACGCGGTCGAGAGTCGCGACCTGGTGGCCACCGTCATCGCCAGCGGCAAGATCGAACCGGAGCGCTCCGTGGACATCGCGTCCGATATCACGGGGCGCATCATCTATCTCCCGGTGGACGAAGGGCAGTTCGTCACCCAGGGCCAGCTGCTTCTTCGGATAGACCCCACGCAGTTCCAGGCCACCGTCCAGCAAGCGGAGGCGGCCCTGTCCTCCGCCAGAGCCTCAGAGCTCCAGGCGATCACCAACCGCGACCAGGCAAAGCGCAACCTCGATCGTGCGGTGGAACTCCGCCGCATGGATTCCAACACCGAAGAACAACTCGAGACCGCCGGCTCGAATTACGACGTCGCCGTCGCGGTGGCGGAGGCCCAGGGGCACCAGGTGTCCCAATCCGAGGCACGGCTACGGGAAGCGAACGAGCAACTCTCCAAGACCACCCTTGTCTCCCCGATGGACGGTCAGATCACCCGGTTGGCGGTGGAAGAGGGCGAGGTGGCCTTGGCAAGCACGTTCTCCCGGGAGACAGGCCTGCTCATGACCGTCAGCGATCTCTCGGTCATCCAGGTCAACGTCCGGGTCGACGAGACCGATGTTGTCCGCCTGTCGGAAGCCGACTCGGCGGAGGTCACCATCGACGCCTTTCCCGACACGACGTTCACCGGACGCGTCACCAGGATCTCTCAGAGCGCCACCCAGGTGGCCGGCACCGGCGGCACCGGCGACCGGGCCGTCGACTACGACGTGGAGATCATCCTCGACAACCCGCCGCCCGACGTTCGGCCCGACCTGTCTGCCTCGGCCAAGATCATCACCGACACCCGCAAGGACGTATTGAGCGTTCCCATCATCGCGCTCACCGTCCGGGAACACCACCCGATCTCGACAGAGACCATGCCGCAGGACACGGCCGCGACGGAGACCGAGGGCGTGTTCGTTGTCACGGATGGTGTCGCCCACTTCATCCCCGTGAAGATCGGCATTGCCGGTGAGGAGCATTTCGAGGTGGTGTCCGGGCTCGCCAAGGGGGATTCCATCGTCGCCGGGCCCTACCAGACCATCCGGGATTTGCAGGACAGCACCGCCGTCCGGGGGTCAGCCCACAGCGCCGACAATGGCGGTCGCGACCCGTGAGGGCCTGCCATAACCCAACCATAGTCTGATTCGTGCCGTTCTTCGAAGCGATCCGCCTTGCCCTCCGCATGATCTGGGCCCAGAAGCTGAAGAGCGCCTTCTCGGTGATCGGCGTGTTCATCGGCGTCATGTTCTTGATCGCCGTAGTCACGATCGTGGACGGGATGAATGAGTACATGACCGACCGGTTCTCGACGCTGCTCGGGGCCAACACCTTCCAACTGCGGCGTTATCCCGACTTCAACGTGGGGGACACGAGCCGGGAGACCTGGCGGCAATGGCTGCGCCGGCCGCGGATCACCTACGACGACGCCAGGGCCGTGGAAGAAGGTATCGAGACCCCCGTTGTCACGGCGTGGGAGTCCACAAGCCGGAGTGACGTCGCGTTCCGGGGGCGGGTGGCCACGGGCATCCGCATCATCGGGGCGACGGAGGATTACTTCGACGTGCGCGGGTGGAAGATCGCGGAGGGCCGGGCCTTCTCGGCGCAAGAGGTCCACGCCGGCCGGCCGGTGGTCGTCATCGGCGAGGAGCTGGGAAACCGCCTGTTCGACGACCTCGACCCCCTCGGACGCGAGATCCGCATCCGGGCGCTGCCCTACCGGGTGATCGGCGTCGTGGAGAGCCAAGGCAACATCTTCGGCATGTCCCTCGACAATTTTGCCGTGGCGCCCGCTCTGTCCCCGGTCAAACGGTTCGTCAATCCGCCCAACGTCGTGGACATCCTGCTGGTGAAGGCCGACACGGAGGAACAAATGGAGTCGGCTAGGATAGAGGCCGAAGCCATCATGCGGAGCCGGCGGGGACTGCGGCCGACCCAGGAAAACACGTTTGTGTTGGAAACCGCCGACGCCATCATGGAGTTCTGGGGCCAGATCAACCGGATTCTCGCCCTGGCGCTCCCGGGGCTCGTGGGGATCTCCCTGGTGGTCGGCGGCATCGTCATCATGAACATCATGCTCATGTCCGTCGCCGAGCGGACCGCCGAGATCGGTATCCGCAAGGCGCTGGGCGCAAAGCGCAGCGATATCCTGCGCCAATTCCTCGTGGAATCGGCGGCGCTGGCAGTGGTCGGGGCCGGCATGGGTATCGCCGCCGGTCTGGGACTCGCCGCGCTGGTGGAGGCTGCCAGCCCGATGCCAGCGAGTGTCGCACCGTGGTCGTTGGTGGTGGCGGTCGCGCTGGGCGCCGGGGTGGGTATCGGCGCCGGTCTGTATCCCGCCAACCGCGCCGCCAAGCTGGACCCGGTGCGCGCCATGAGTCAGGAGTAGTCATGCAGGTTTTCGAGGGCGTCGGAATTGCGCTGAGCTCGATTCAGGCCAACAAGGCCCGGGCGGCCCTGACGATTCTAGGGGTAGCCATCGGCGTGGCCGTCGTCATGGTGATTGCCGCCATGATCACCGGCATCAACCGCGGCGTCACCGACATGGTGGAGCAGCTCGGGCCGCGGACGTTCTTCGTTTTTCGGAATTTTGAGGGCGGCATCCAGATCGATGACGACTCACGACGCAACCGGCGGAGAAAACCGCCGCTCACCACCGCGGAAGCCGACCGCATCGCCGAGCTCCCCACCGTGGATTTCGTCGTGGTCAACGAGGAAGCCTCACCCGCGGTCGATTTCGAGAACCGCAAGCTCGAATCCGTGAGCGTGATCGGACGGGGACCGCAATGGATCGCGGTGAGCGGCGGCGACGTCTATCCCGGCCGCTCGTTTACCAGGGTGGAGCACGAAGCCAACAGCCGAGTCGTGGTCGTCAATGAAAAGCTCTCGGATGAGCTGTTCGGCCGCCGCGACCCCATCGGAAAACGCATCAAGATTGCCGGCGTCCCCTACCGGGTGATCGGGCTGTACACGCCGCCTCCCGACCTGTTCGGGGCGGGCAACCGGCCCCAGGCGGTCGTCCCCCACAACACGTTCAACAAACATGTGCCCCACTGGCGCGGAGGAATGGCGCTCATGCTGGCGCCGGCACCCGGCGTGACGGTGCCCGATGCCATCGACGACGTCACCGCAGCGCTCCGCAGCGTCCGCGGGCTCCGACCAGGCGAGGAGAACAACTTCGACATTGTCACCCAAGACAAGCTGCTGGAGAGCTGGAACGGTATGACCGGGGTGTTCTTCATGGTCATGCTCGGCCTGTCCAGCGTGGGGCTGCTGGTGGGCGGCGTGGGTGTGGTGGCCATCATGATGATCTCGGTGACGGAGCGCACCCGTGAGATCGGCGTGCGAAAGGCCCTGGGCGCCAAGCGGCGTGAGATCCTGTGGCAGTTTCTCGTGGAAGCGGCGACCCTCACGATGGTCGGCGGCGCGATCGGGATGATTCTCGGCGGGACCCTGACGCTCGTCGCCCGGGCGACGACCCCGCTTCCGGCGGTGGTGCCTCTGTGGTCTATCATCGCCGCCCTCGGCGTGTCGGCGCTCACCGGCGTCGGGTTCGGCCTCTTCCCGGCCATGCGGGCGTCGAGGCTGGATCCGGTGGAGGCCCTGCGGTACGAGTAGCTACATTCCCCTGCCATGCATCAACTAGATCTTTTGGCGATCGCCGCCCATCGGGACGACGTAGAGCTCACCTGTGGCGGGACGCTCATCAGGGCCCAGCGCGGTGGCTACCGGACAGGCATCATCGACCTCACCGCCGGCGAGACGGGAACCCGGGGGGACGCCGAGACCCGTGCCCAGGAGGCGCACCGCGCGGCAGAGGTCATGGGCGTGGCGGAGCGGGTGAACGCCGGGCTGCCTGACGCCGGAATCTTCAACACGCCGGAGAGCCGGAGGGTCGTTGTGGAGCTCCTCCGGCGGATGCGCCCGCGAACGGTCATCGTGCCGTTCCCAGCAGGGCGCCATCCGGATCACCGCATCGCGTCGGAGCTGTGTCGTGATGCCTGCTACCTGGCGGGCCTCGGCAGGTACGACGCTCCCGGCGAGGCGCATCGCCCGGACAAGGTGCTCTACGCCCAGGCGTATCGCGAAGACCCGGTCAAGCCCACGTTCGTCGTGGACGTCTCTGCGGAGTTCGACACCAAGATGGAAGCGATCCACTGCTATAGCTCCCAGTTCGACGGAGCCACCGCGGCGGGGGAGCTTTTCTCCACGGGACAGGACTTGTACGAGTTGATCCGCGTACAGAACGCCCACTACGGGAGCCTCATCCGTTGCGCATACGGTGAGCCGTTCTTCACCCACGAGACGGTCCGCATCGACGACGTGGTCGCCATGGGTGTGACCACCTTCTGACGGCTCAGTCATGACAGAAGTCGTGTATCTCGACAACGCTGCCAGCACACCGGTCCGGCCCGAAGTGCTCGACGCGATGATGCCGTACCTCACGGATGAGACATTCGGCAATCCGAGCTCTGCGCACCGCTTCGGACGGGCGGCCCGCGCCGGAATCGATCGGGCCAAGCGGCAGATAGCCGCCGCCCTCGGGGCGGACCCCGGCGAGGTCATCTTCACGTCGGGAGGAACCGAAGCCGACAACCTGGCGGTGATCGGGGCGGCACTCGCCGCCCGGCATCGCGGAGATCCCGTGGCCGTGGCGGTCGGCTCTGCGGAACACAAGGCGGTGATCGCCGCCGCCAAGACGGTCCAGTCCATGGGCGGTGACGCGGTGTTCCTGCCGGTCGACGGAGCATGCCAAGTGGACCCGGACTCCGTGGAGCAGGCGCTGGAGCGAAGGCCGGCGGTCCTCAGCGCGATGTGGGTCAACAACGAGGTGGGGACCATCCAGGATGTGCGATCCCTGGCGGAGCGCTGCAGCCAAGCGGGGGTGGCCTTTCACACCGACGCCGTGCAGGCCGTGGGCAAGATTCCCTGCCGGATCGACGACATCCCCTGCACCCTGTTGGCGATCTCCGGCCACAAGATCGGTGCACCGAAGGGCGTGGGGGCGCTCTTGGTGCGCGATCGCACCGCGGTGGAGGCCATCATCCACGGAGGCGGTCAGCAGTTCGGCATCCGGCCCGGAACGGAAAACGTTGCGGGGATCGTCGGCCTGGGCGAAGCCGTGGCGTTGGCCGTCAGCGAGGTCGACCACGCGGCGACCCGTCTGGGTGGTCTGCGAAACGCGTTCGAGGAGCGGGTACTGGGCGCCATTCCCGACGTGAACGTCATCGGGATCAACGCCCACCGGGCACCCCACGTCAGTGCGCTGGCGTTTCCCGGTATCGACCCGCAGGCCCTGATCGTCCAATGCGACCTCGCCGGGATCGCGTGCTCCACGGGCTCAGCCTGCAACACCGGATTGCCCGAGCCGTCCCACGTGCTGGAGGCGATGGGGCTGCCCCGGGAGATTGCCACGAGCATGGTCCGGTTTTCCTTCTTCAAGCAGAACTCGGAGGAAGACGTGGACCGCGTCATCGACGTGCTGCCCGGCATCGTCGGGAAGGTCCGCCGGCTGTCGGCGGCGCTGGGGGAATAATGGCTGGGGCACGCGTGCTCGTCGCCATGTCCGGCGGTGTGGACTCTTCAGTGGCCGCGGCGTTGCTGGTCGAAGCGGGTTACGACGTCATCGGCACCACCATGAAGCTGTTCTGCTACGGCGACACCGTCCCGGATCGTCCCTGTTGTTCCCTGGACTCCATTCAGGACGCGGCCGCCGTCGCCAACACGCTCGGCATCCCGCACTACGTGCTCGATTTCGAGGATCGCTTCCGCCGCGATGTCATCGACGACTTCGTGCAGGAGTACGCCCAGGGGCGGACGCCGATCCCATGCGTGCGATGCAACACGTTCACGAAGTTCCGCGATCTCCTCGCCCACGCGGACGCCCTCGACTGTCCCTACATCGCCACGGGCCATTACGCCGTGGCCCGGAACGGCACCCTGCACCGCGGCGCGGATCCCAACAAAGACCAGACGTACTTCCTCTGGGGCATCGACCGTGCCGTGGTGACCCGCATGCTCACGCCGGTCGGCGAGATCACCAAGGCTGAGACCCGGGAGATTGCGCGGCGGCTCGGCTTGATCACCGCCGACAAGAAGGAATCCGTGGAAATCTGCTTCGTGCCGGACGGGGATTACCCGGGCGTGCTCGAGCGCTACCTCGGATCGGCCACGCCGGCGTTGGCTGCGGGGCCGTTTCTCAACACGGCGGGGAAGATCGTCGGGACCCACGACGGGTACGCGAGATATACGATCGGCCAGCGCAAGGGACTCCCCGGAGGGTATCCTGAGCCCATGTTCGTGGTGCGCATCGATCCCGACGAGCGAGCGGTCGTCATCGGCACGGCGGACGAGCTGTACGGGCACCAGGCCGAGCTGGAGCAGCTCAACTGGCTCGTCGAGCCGTTACAGTTGGGAGATTGCTGCCAGCTGCAGATTCGTTACCGCTCGCGACCCGTCCCCGTCCGGATCACGGGAGTGACAAACGGGGCGCTCGAGCTGGAGTTGCATGAGCCGGCCCGCGCCATCACCCCCGGCCAATCCGGAGTCCTGTACGACGGCGATAGACTCCTCGGAGGAGGCCTCCTGAGCTAAGGAGGGGTCTTTAACCACGACCGAAACGTTCACCGCGAAAACACCGTAGTTTTCAGTGAGGTCATACCCTGCGAGGCCACCGCGATGCGTGGATTCATCTCTCGAGTACTCATAACCTCCGTCGGCCTGTGGTTGGCGGATGCGATGCTGAGCCGCATGAGTTTCGACGACGTGCCTTCGATGGTGCTGTCGGCGCTGTTGCTCGGCGTTGTGAACGCGTTCGTGCGCCCCATCATCGTGGTCCTGACCCTTCCAATCACCTTCCTGAGCCTCGGGATTTTCTTGCTGATCATCAACGGCACCATGGTGTTGCTGGTGGCCCGCCTGATGCCGGCGTTCCACCTAGACGGCATGGGGACAGCCATCGTGGCGTCGATCATCGTCGGATTGACGAGCTGGCTGGCGAACGGCTCTGCAGCCAAGAAGCGCAGCCGCAACCGCCACGTGATCGGCTGAGCCGGCCCTAATTCGGGGTTCCTTCGGTTCCCCAAAGGCTTGGCTACCTACCCCACCCACATTAGCCTGCATGGCAGCGCGGGCACCGCACTGCTGCGGCGCCATCCTCCGTATTCCCGATGAGCCCTCAAGGAGCATCGTGACGGCGTTGTTCTCTCTCACCCGAGCGTTGATCGATATACCGTCGGTGACGGGTGACGAGGGAGCACTGGCCCGGTTTCTGGAGACCGAGCTGATCACCCGAGGGTTCACCGTCCGCCTCCAAGAGATCGGACCCGAGCGATTCAATGTCTTCGCCGACCACGGCGAGCCGGTTCGAGTGGTGTTGTGCACCCACCTGGATACGGTGGCTCCCTTCATCGCGAGCTCCGAAGACGAGGGGGTCATCCACGGCAGGGGCGCTTGCGATGCCAAGGGAATCCTGGCAGCCATGGTTACGGCCGCCGAGCAGCTCTCGCCGGAGGAGCTTCGTCACGTCGGGCTGCTCTTTGTCGTCGGGGAGGAAGTCGACAGCGTTGGTGCCCACAGGGCCAACGACCTGGCCGTGCATTCGGAGTACGTCGTGGTGGGCGAGCCAACCGGAAACCGCCTTGCCAGCGGCCACAAGGGCGCCCTGGAGTTCGTGATCCACGCCGACGGTACGGCTGCCCACTCCGCGTATCCCGAACGCGGCGACTCGGCCATCGAGCGACTGCTCCAGGCCTTGGAGCGGATCCGCCGCGCCGACTGGGGACGGGGAAAGCCGCTGGGCGATGCGACGATCAACATCGGGACCGTATCGGGCGGCGTGGCCGGAAATGTCATACCCGCGAGCGCCGAAGCGAGGGTGTTCGTACGCCTGGTCGGGCCGTTGGCGGAAGCCAAGGAGACGCTCGCTCAGATCGCAGGTCGGGATTCGCGACTCGCATACGAGATCACTACGCAGAGTGAACCGGTGACGTGCGTGACGCTGGACGGGTTCGAGGCGACGCCTGTGGCCTTCGGCAGCGACATTCCCGCCCTCACAGCATTTGGGAAGGCGCTATTGTTGGGACCCGGGTCAATTCACGACGCGCACAGTGACGGGGAGAAGATTGAAAAACGGCAGCTGTCAGAAGGAGTGGAGCTGTACCGGGATGTGGTCCGGCGCCTGTTGGAGGTCGCGTGAAACCTGAGCGACCGCTTCGGGCGGCGATTCTGGGAGCCACCGGCGCCGTGGGGCAGCGGTTCGTCGCACTCCTGGCGGGCCATCCGTGGGTCGAGGTGGGCCGGGTGGCGGCGTCGGAGCGATCGGCCGGCAAGCGCTACCGCGACGGGTGTCGCTGGCTCCTCCCGACCCCGATGCCGGAAGCGGTCGGCAACATGGTCATCGACGACATCACCGATCCCAGCGATGTCGATCTCGCGTTTTCGGCATTGAGCGCGAGCGTTGCCGGCGACACCGAGCTGGAGTGGGCCCGGGCGGGGGTGCCCGTGTTCAGCAACGCCCGCAACCATCGGATGGAGCCGGACGTTCCGCTGATGATCCCCGAGATCAACCCGGAGCATCTCGGCTTGATCTCTCGTCAGGCCGCCGCTCGCCAACTTCCGCCGTCGGGTTTTCTGGTAACCAACGCCAATTGTTCGGCGACGTTTCTCGCCATGGCCTTGGCGCCGCTGCACCGCGCGTTCGGGGTGGAACGCGCGTCGGTCGTAACGATGCAAGCCCTGTCTGGTGCCGGGTACCCTGGTCTCTCGGCGCTGGACACCACCGGCAACGTCATCCCGTTCATCGAGGATGAGGAGCCGAAGCTGGAATCCGAGACCCAAAAGATCCTGGGGTATTTCGCGGACGGGACCGTCGAGAACGCCCCTATCACCATCTCGGCTCAGGTGAACCGCGTCCCGGTCATCGATGGCCACACCGAATCCGTCGCCGTCAAGCTCGCCGAGGCCGCCCGGCTCGACGACGTGCGGGAGGCCCTTCGATCGTTTTCCGGCGAGCCGCAGGCCGAGGGCCTGCCGTCGGCGCCCTCCCACCCCGTGGTCGTGATGGACGAGCGCGATCGGCCACAACCCAAGCTGGACGTAGACCGGGAGAACGGCATGGCGACGATCATCGGTGGTATCCGCCCATGCGCCGTGCTGGATTTCAAGATGACCGTTCTGGGACACAACACGGTGCGAGGTGCCGCCGGGGGATCCATCCTCAACGCCGAGCTCGCCATCGCCAAGGGCTTGTTGGGAGGCAGCACATGATCGTCATGAAGTTCGGCGGGACGTCGGTGCAAGATGCCGAGTGCATCCGACGAGCAGTCGACATCGTGATACAGCACCGGGACCAACAGCCCGTGGTGGTCGTCTCGGCGATCGGAACAACCACCAAGACCCTCCTCGAGGTCGGCAAAACGGCGCTCACCAACGGCGCCGACGCGGCCGGGGTTCTCCTCGACCAACTCGTCGGTCACCACCGCGCAATTCTCGCCGACCTCGATGTCGCAGAGAAATCGGCCGGCAGCACCGACAAGGCCTTGGCGGAGATCGGCCGCCGGATCGCCCCGCTCCTGGAGGGCGTGTCCTTGCTGCAGCAACTCACGCCCCGCACCGAGGACGCCATCATCTGTCACGGCGAGCGACTCTCCACGCTCCTGTTTGTCGCGGCAGCCGGCCACGCAGGTCTCGACGTTGCCACGGTCGATGCCGCCACCGTCATCGTCACCGACGCGCGCTTTCGGGCGGCGCGACCAGATCGGGGCGAGATCCAAGCCAGGGCTCGGGAAGCCATTCTGCCGCTCCTCGAACAACGCCGCATTCCCCTCGTCGAGGGATTCATCGGCGCCACCCGCGACGGAGTACCCACGACCATGGGATTCGAAGCATCGGATTACACGGCCTCGCTCCTGGCGGCAGCGCTCGACGCGTCGGAGATCCAGATCTGGACCGACGTCGGGGGCATGCTGACCACGGGACGCCCCGACGTGGAGGGCGTGCTG
>JBDHAF010000121.1:0-13915 GCA_039588255.1 Gemmatimonadota bacterium
CGTCCTGTGTGGGAACCACGTTGAAGGATCGGGTCTCGTATGCTTCGGGGTGGTTGGATTTCAGCTGTTGAGAAAGTCCGGCCACTTGAGCCCGGGCGTGCTCCACGCGAACGCTACCCCGGAGGCGCGCGATGATCTTGATGCCCCGCACCCGACGATCCGTGTACAATCCCTGCTCGCCGCCTCCCGAGAGGGATGCGGTCATCAACATGGGCACGAACACATCGGTTCTCACACCGGGCACAAACAGGCTTTCGAAACGCTCCGGCATCACACCGACGATTGTATACGGCCGGTCGGCAAGATCGACGGTTTGGCCCAGAATTGCCGAGTCTCCGGCGTACACGCGCTGCCAGTAGCCGTGACCCAGGATCACCACGGCGTGAGCACCGGGGGCTACGTCTTCTTCCGGGAGAAAGGTTCGCCCCAGGGCCGCCTCGATCCCCAGCAAGGGAAAGAGGTTTTGGGTGACCGGTTCCACCATGACCGGAACGGTCTCGTCACCGATCCGCACCCGTCCGGTGCGACCCGCGAACGCACCTACCTCCGCGAAGAGATCATCTAACTTTCGCAGGTCGAGAAGATCCTGGTAGGACGAATTGCCGTAGTCGGACCCATTCTCGGAGCGTGTGTAGATGTGCAACAGCTCGTTCGGTGCTTCGTAAGGACGGCCTCGGATGAGCACGGCGTTCACCACCGAGAAGACCGCCGTGTTCGCGCCGATGCCGATGGCCAGAGAGATGATGGCTACGGCGGTGAAACCAGGACACCTTGCAAGCTGGCGGAGAGCGTATCGGAGATCCTGTAGTACGGCCTGAAAGGCGTCGGTCACTCCCGGTCGGCGTCTCCTTGGTGTGCCCGGAGCATGTTCCGCGGTCACATTGTCGATCTCGTGACGGCGGCTCGGCCGCTGGACATCCGATCCGATCGTCCCAGGCGCGACGTTTCTCCTGAGTACGCGGCTCCACTCACGTCGGGCAGTATCCAGCAGGTTCATGATTTCGGCGACCCAGTAGATCGCAGCGTCGACCCGCCCTCCTTCCTCGCGTACATCGGCAGCCCGCTCTTGCGCCATCAACTTGATTTCCGGCCCGAACCGCCTGCGGAACGACGGCGGGCAAAGGTACAGTTCGAGCCCGAGTATCCAGGTCACGAGCCGGCGGCGATGCGGCGTGCTCATTTCTGCGTCGACGACATGGCCACCGCCGCCTGGGCGAACTGCACCAATGCTTCCAAGCGACGAGTCTCGGCGGCGAGGACCTGGCGGCCAAAGTCCGTGATCGAGTAGTAGCGGCGTCTTGGGTCGCTCGATTCGTCCGCGGGTGGTTCGACCTCCATGATCAAGTCCTCTTCCAGCATGCGACTGATGGCGGAGTAAAAGGTGCCGGTGCCAGGACTGAGAGGATTGGCTGGATTCGACTTAACCGCCTTGATCACCGCGTACCCGTGGAGATCCTCTGTGGCCAGGGCGAGCAGGATCTGGAACGACAGGTGCGTGAGTGGGAGGGTCTGGGAAACGTCTTTGGATGGGTGCACGGCTGCCGTTTCTCTTAATAAATGAAGTGTACCGAAGGGTGTGCTGCTATACCGATGGTCAATATACCGATGATCGGTTGAGTTGTCAACAGGCCCAAAACTCCCGTCCAGCTGTGGCAATCCGCTCTGAGCCTGGGACCTACTCCTCCCGCAACGCCGCCACCGGATCCACCCGCAACGCGCGCCGTGCCGGCAGGTAGCAGGCACCGAGCCCTGCCATGGCGAGCAACACAGCGACGCCGGCGAACGTGACGGGATCTGTTGGCGCCACGCCGAACAACAGCGTCGACATGAACCGTGAAAGCCCCACTGCCCCGGCCACACCGGTGGCGATGCCGACGACCACCGGGCGCATGCCCTGCAACACGATCTGACGCAACACGTTTCCATGGCTCGCCCCGAGGGCGACGCGCACGCCGATCTCGTTGGTCCTGCGGGTGACACTGTACGCCAGTACACCATAGATCCCCGCGAGTGCGAGGAGCATGGCCACCCCCGCGAAGATTCCGAGGAGCAGCATATTGAACCGGTTCCCGGCCACCGAGTTGCTCACGAGGTCATCCATCTGCGCGATGTTGGAGATGGGCAGGTTGGCATCGATCTCGCTCAGGACCGTTCGCAAAGTGGGAATGACAACGGCGGGATCGCCTGCCGTGTGCACCATGAAGGTCACGGGAGTCCACCCGGCGCCGTAGTAGGGGATGTAGACGACCATTGTGGGGTCGGCTTGGGGGCCGCGCTCGCGCATACCGCCCACGACGCCGATGATCTCGGCGATCCGTCCCGGATCGGCCCACAGCGCTGCGCGGCGACCTAGCGGATCCTCGCCGGGCCACAGCAGGTCGGCGAGCTGCTGGCTAATCACGGCCTGCCAGGGCTGGCCGATGCGATCCTGCTCGGTGAAGTTCCGGCCGCGAATGAGGGGGAGACCCATCGTGCGGAAATAATCCGGCGTGACCATTCGCCAATCGACCCAGGTGACCGCGCTCTCATCGTCGATGTTCTCTGCGGTGGCGATGCCCATGCCGGTACTGCCGCCCACGATGGGCCGCATGTTGACCGCCCCGGCTGCATGCACCTGGGGAATCTCGTTGATCCGTCCGAGGAACCGGGACAGGAACTCCGTTCGCTGTTCATTGCCATATGATCCTGGGAGACTCACCTGAAAGCTCATGCGGTTATTCGAATCGAATCCCGTATCGACGCGCTGCAACTCACTGAAGCTGCGAATCAGGAGCCCGGCACCCACCAAGAGCATCAGGGAGAGCGCCGCCTCCGCTGCGACGAGCGCACTCCGCGTCCGGTGCTGCCGCCGATTACCGGCGACGCCACGGTCGCCGTCCCGCAGCATCGTGAGGAGGTTGCCGTAGGGCATCTGGAGACCGGGCACGAGCCCGGTCACAACGCCTGTGGCCAGCGCCGCGATCAGTGTGAATCCCAACACCCAGTGGTTGATCCCGACCTCCGAGAGGCGGGGAATGCCGCCCGGGTTGAATGCCTGCACCAAGCGGATTCCCAGGACGGAAAGTCCAATGCCCAGGGCGGCACCCACGAGGCCGAGCACGACGGACTCTGTGAGGATTCTGCTCGTCAGTCTGCCACGCGTCGCCCCGAGGGCCGCACAGACCGCGGTCTCCCGCTGCCGACCCGTGGCCCGCGCCAGCAACAGGTTGGTGAGGTTCACGCATGCGATCAGCAGGAGAAATCCCACCGCTCCCATCAACACCCAGAGGGCGACTCGGAGCTGTGACCCCGCGACCCATTCACTCGACGATTCGATCCGCACGCCGAGCGCACCGTCTTCGTCCTGGAGACCGATGCCGTCCGCAATGGCGCTCAGGTCGGCGAATGCTGCATCGACGGTCACGCCGGGATTCAACCGGCCCATCACGAACAGGCGGTGATCGCTCCGCATCGTGTTCGACCCCCGCACCAACGGCACGTAGACGTCGGTCTCGCCCGGGAACGGGTTTCCCGTGGGGAGGACACCGATCACCGTGAGGGGGGTGTCGTTGAGGGTAATCGTCTGACCCACAACGCTCGAGTCGCCGCCGTAACGCCTCATCCAGAATCCGTTTCCCAAGAGTGCGACGCGTGGGTCGCCGCCGGGTTGATCCTCCCCGGGCAGGAAGCCCCGTCCGATGATGGGCTCGACGCGCAACACCCGGAAGAATTCAGCAGAAACTCTTCTGGCCGCGAGGCGCTCGGGATACTGGAAACCCGTCAGGTTCACGGCGGCACCGGCCATCGCCGCCATCTCCTCAAACGATTCGTTCTGATCCCAGAGGTCCCAGAAGTTCGGGTGGGAGAACGACATGGAGTTCCACCCGCGATCGGGGTGGGTCTCCCAAATCTGAACGATGCGATCAGGCTCGTCGTACGGTAGCGGACGCAGCAGTACGGTCTGCACGACACTGAAGATCGTCGTGTTGGCGCCGATGCCCAGGGCCAGGGTGAGCACCGCAATTGCCGTGAAGCCCGGGGTCTTGATGAGACTGCGAGCTGCGAACCGGAGGTCCTGGATCAGAGTCATGATATATGGGTCTCTCTTGCGAGTGCGGCGGCCCCGCTTGCGTGAAGCACTGGAGGGAATGGAGCGGAAGACCTGTTGCCAGTACCACAGGTGTGCGCGAACGGCGCCCCGTTGCGGGAGCACGTGGCGCTGAAATTCCTCGGCCAGGTCGCCCAGGATGTAGTCGCGTTGGTGTGGAGCGAGGAACGCTCCGAGCATCGTTGCCGCCAGCCGCGACCCGAGTGGGCTTCTGCTCATCGGGACCCGGTTTCGGCGTCGATGGAGACGCCGTCCCACATGCGCTCCATCACGTCACGGGCTCGGGCCAACGCCACCAGCCCGTCGGGCGTGGGCTCGAAATTCCGCCGGGCGCGGCCGCCACGCACCGGGTCGGGGTCGCCGTGCCACGAGGTGACGTATCCCTTTGCCTCCAACCGCTCGAGGGTGGCGTAGACCGAGCCGATGGTAACGCTCCGGCCGCTGGTGGATTCCAGTTCCCGCCGGACGGTCATGCCGTAGCCCTGCTTGCCGAGACGGACGAGGGCCAGGAGGACGAGCTGTTCGAACTCGGGGAGATCGCGCTTACCCATGGTGCATCCTGTCGTAAATGGGGCCGAAATGGTGTGTTCGGTACCCATTTCTACGGATGCGAAGAAATAAGGTTTCAGCGGAGTGCTGAATGATTCTTCATGGATTCCGGTGGGTCGCGACTACTCCTGCCTCAGGGCCCTCACCGGATCGACCCGCGTCGCCCGCCGGGCGGGGACGTAACTCGCGGCAAACGCGGCAACCGCCACCAGTAGGGCCACCACAGCCAACGTCGGGGCATCGGTGGGGCTCACCTCGTACAGCATGCTTTCCGTCACTCGGACGGCGACGAGCGCAAGGGCCAGGCCGATCCCCACGCCCGCTCCTGCCATCAACAGGCCGCGTCGCATCACCGTGCTGAGCACATTCTCCCGGCCGGCGCCGAGGGCGATCCGGATGCCGATCTCACGGGTCCGCTGCGTCACCGTGTATGCCAGGACGCCGTACACGCCCAGGATGGCCAGGAGCGCCGCCACGGCGGCGAGAAAACCGATGACTAGAATCGCGAAGCGCGACCCCACGACCGCCGCGGACGCGCCGATCAGGTCGTCCAGTCGGCTCACGCGCGTGGGCACGTCGGGATCCACGGCCCGAACGGCAGTGCGTGCGGCGCCGGCCACCGCGGAGACGTCGAGGGTCGTTTTGACCACAACCGTCTGATACGATACGGGTCGTTGGTCAAAGGACACATAGTACTCGGAAAATGGACGCGATGAGAGAGAATATCGGATGTCGCCTACGACACCAACCACCGTAACCCACGTGGTGTCGCCCACGTCGGCACCGATCTTCAGCCTCCGGCCGATGGGATCTTCATCGGGCCAGAACCTGCGGGCCATCGTTTCGTTGATCACCGCAACCGTCGGACCACCCGTGCGGTCATCCGTAGTGAGAAGACGACCGGTGATGAGAGGAATACCCATCGCGGCGAAGTACGAGGGAGTGACGACGGCTTCGTGGATGTTGTTTTCCACGACTCCGCTCGATGTTTCCATGGAAGTAGGTGGAAATGACGATCCCTGTCCGCTCAAGGGCATCTGATTCACTTGCGCTACCATCTCCACGCCAGGCAATGCCTCCAACCGCTCCGTGACATCGCGGAAGAAGGCCCGGGTCGCATCGTTGGACGTCCGATATGGGCCTGGTAAATTCACCGGCACAATCAGTAGGTTCTCCGACGTAAACCCGGGATCAACCGAAGTGAGGCGTGCGAAGCTCTGGAGGAACAGGCCTGCTCCCGCGAGCAGCACGAACGCCAGCGCAATCTCCGATACAACCAGCGCCGCTTGCGTGCGGTTGCGCTGCTTGCCGCCCGCCGATGTCCGACCCACGTCCCGCAACGCGTCGGCCATGGACGCCCGGGCGGACCGGATTGCAGGCAAAGTGCCGATCAAGAATCCCGTGAACAGCGCAAGGGTTGCCGCAAACGCGAGAGCCCGGTGGTCCACTCCGATCTCCGCGGCTCGCGGGAGGTCACCGGGGAACATGGCGATGAGGGGTCCCACGCCGGCGACGGCGATGAAATACCCGACGACTGCTCCCCCAAGCGACAGTGCGGTACTCTCGCTGAGCTGCTCGATGAACAGCCGGGCGCGCCCTGCGCCCAATGCGTGTCGCACGCCGATTTCCCTGCGGCGCTCGGATGCCCGGACCAGCAGCAGGTTGGCGATGTTGGCGCACGCGATCAGGAGGACGAGGCCCACCGCCCCGGACAGCAGGATCAGCGCGGGGCGGGATTCCGCCACGAGCAACTCTTTGCGGGGCACGAGCATCACGCGGTAATCGGCTTCATCCGGGTGCAACTCCACGATCCGTCTGTTAACGGCGACCAGCTCCCGGCGGGCTGCGTCGAGTGAAACCCCCGGCGCGAGCCGCCCGACCACCTGAAGGAAGCCGGCTTGCCGTCCCGCCTGTTTGCGGTCGTCCTCGAAGGTCGTCCACAGTTGGTGGTCACCGTAACCTGGGAACAGGAAGTCGGGCGACATGACCCCAACGATTGTGTGGGGTGCGCTGTTCAACACCACGCCGCTTCCCACGATCGTGGAATCGGATCCGAAGCGGCGCTGCCATAGGCGGTGGCTCAGGATCACAACCGGCGCCGCGCCCACGCGATCGTCCTCCGGAACAAGCCGTCGTCCCAACATCGGCTGCATCCCGAGTGCGGCAAACGTGCCAGCCGTGGCGTGGCCGCCGACAAGGCGCTCCGGACGATCGCCCCCGGTGAAGGTGTATGACCAGTTTTCATACCCGCCGAGGTGGGTGAACGCCGGACTCAGCTCATCCCAATCCCGAAGTACGCCAAACGGTACGGCGTAGACCCCGTTCAAACGGGCCGGCGCAGTGGACCAGTTGGGCCGGACGCGATACACGCCCACCAACCGGTCGGCGTCGGGATACGGCAACGGCCTGAAAAGCACCCCTTGCACCACACTGAAGATCGTGGTGTTGGCACCGATGCCGAGGCTGAGCGTGCCCACGGCGGCGAGGGTGAAGCCGGGTCGCTTCACCAATCTGCGGATGGCGAGACGCATGTCGTACAGGGCGTTGGCGGCGTGTCCCAGCATCGATCCTCTCCGGCGTGAATTGGTGGACCGGGGTCGTATCAGCACGGTTTGGCCGGCGTCTCGCAGCCACAGGGTGTAGCATTGGATGACGAGCATCAGGGCGCGAACGCCAAAGGAAACGGCGTGGCGCCCATCCCCGCGCAGGTGCTCTTCAAGGAGTTCGTGGTAGCTCGGGTCGAAGAGCCTCCGTTGTTTCGGTGGCACGAGGCGACGGAGCGTTTTGAACGCTGAGCCTGGCGACACGATCACTACTCGGCTTGTAGCGCCGTCAGCGGACCGACGCGCATGGCTCGGACGGCTGGCATGAGGCAGGCGAGCGTTCCCACGAGGGCAAAGCAGACGCTCACGCCCACGAATGTCACCGGGTCAGTGGGTTCCACACCGTAGAGCTGCTGTTGGAGCAAACTTGTAGCGCCAGCGGCGGCAGGCACACCCAGGGCGATGCCGGCTGCGACCAGCCAGAGGCCTCTCTGCAGCACCAGTTGCACGACGTTGCCGGAAGACGCGCCCAACGCAACCCGAACGCCGATCTCGTGAACTCGCTGCGCCACATGGTAGGCAAGCGCCCCATAGAGTCCGATCACGGCCAACAGCAACGCCACCACGGCAAAGAGCGTGAGCATCATGTTGAGGGCTCGACTCGCCGATATGGAGCGGGAGATGATCTGCTCCATCGTCGCGACGTTGGCGAGGGGGATATTCGGATTCCGCGCTTGAGCCGCGCCGCGAATGGCGGCCACGATCGCAGCCGGTTCGCCTTGCGTGCGAACCGTCAGACTCATCGCATTGTCGGGTACCTGGGCGTGTGGGAAGTACATCGTAAACCCGGGGTCGCCGGCCACCGTGTTGACGCGCACGTCGCCCACGACACCGACCACCTCGAGCTTCATCGGCTCCGTAGCACCGAAGTTCAAAGCCACATCCTGGCCAACCGCCTCTTGATTCGGGAAGAACCAGTTCGCCATCGCCTCGCTGATGACCAGCCTGGGGCGGGTGTCGGGGCCGTCGGTCACCCTGACGTCGCGACCCGAGAGCACTGGGATTCTCATGGCGTCGAAGTAACCCGGTAGGACCCACCGCGCGTAGGCCGACCGAGACTCGCTGCGGTCTTGCGGCGGGTTGTCCGGATCCCACACCCCCCAATTCATCCATGGAGAGCGAATGGGGAGCTTGTTGATGGCCGAAGCCGACAGGACACCAGGAATCGCCCGAATGTCATCCAGGAGGTTCTCAAAAAACTGCACCCGGGCCGCCTGGTCCGGATACTCGGTTGGGGAGAGCCGGACGTCGGCCGTGAGGAGCTGCTCGGTCTCGAATCCCATGTCGACATCCCGCAAGCGTGCAAAACTTCGAATGAGCAGTCCGGACCCAATCAACAGCACGACAGAAAGCGCAACCTGCAGAACGACCAGCCCACTCCTCAACCGGGTGGCCCCGCTGTGCGCGGAGGTTCTCGTCCCTCCGGTGAGATCCCTCGCCGGATTGGCGCGGGCGCCGGAAAGTGCGGGAGCGCCCCCGAAAATCAACGCTGTGCCGAGTGAAAGGACCAGCGCGAACAGGAGCATCGACGACGAGATCTCGACCTCACTGATTCCTAGGGAGTCCAGGGGGAGGAATGTGAGAACCAGGTTCTGGAACATCGCGGCGAGCACGACGCCCAAAGACCCTGCGGCAACGGCGATCAACACGCTCTCCGCAAAGAGCTGGCGCGCCAGACGACCCCGCGATGCACCCAATGCCGCGCGGACCGACAGCTCCCGGCTGCGGGTGGAACCCCGAGCGAGTAGCAGACCGGCGATGTTGACGCACGCGATGAGCAGGACGAGCCCGATGGCCCCCGTGAGCAGCAAGAGGCTCAGGTGGTAGCCTTCCGCCAACGTTTCCTGTAGGCCCGTCAGCAGCAGCGCCTTGATCTCATTGGTTTCCGGGTATGCCGCCGCCAACTGCGCGGAGATGAGATCCGTTTGGCTCTGTGCGTGCTCAAGGGAAATCCCTGACTTGAGTCGCCCCACGGTGAGCCAACTGTGGGACCCGCGATGGCCGGCACGCCGCAACGGGGTCCAGAAGTGGACCTCGTGAAGGAAGTGAAAACCTGCAGGCATCACTCCCACGATGTTGTGAGGGGTACCGTCAATGACTAGGTTCGCACCAACAGCTTCCGCGGCGCTCCCGAACCGTTGCTGGCCATATCCGTGACTGATGATCGCGACGTTCGGGCCCCGCGGCTCTGCTTCGTCTGCGGTGAAATGTCGCCCCACCTGAGGATCGATCCCCAGCGTCGAGAACAGATTTACGGATACGACGGTGCCGGAAACCCACTCGGGCTCTGCGCCTCCGGTGATCGTGTTGCCGGTGGTGGTTCCCAGGATCGTCGCGAAGGACTCGAACACGTCGCTCTCGTCACGGTAGTCGCGGTAGTCTGGAATGGAGACCGTCGGGCCGATTCGTCCTTCCCACGTGGCTCTACCCATGACCAAGCGATCGGCGTTCGGGAACGGGAGCGCTCGGAGCAACGCCGCGTTAGTGACGCTGAACATCGCCACGTTGGCGCCGATGCCGAGGGCAAGTGTCACGATGACGAAGACCGTGTGTGTCGGAGCCTTCACCACCGAGCGCAGCGCATAGCGGATGTCCTGCAGGATGGATTGCGTGCGGGAATCTCTGTGGGGACGATGATGTGGCTCTCGTGACTTCCTCGTGGGGTCGCTGGAGTGCGAGGCGAAGGATGTCGGGGATGCCCTATGAATCCGCCGCCGCACGGCATCACGGAGCTTCAACAAGTGGCATTGGACGACGAGCAATACGGCGCGCAGTCGAAATGTCAGGCCGAGGGTGCGGCCGGTGCTCAGGTGTTCTTGGACGAGGTCGTGATAGCTCGGATCGAACAGTCGTCGCTGCGTCATGGGTACGAGACGCCGCAGCACTTGGAACAATGGGCTCACCCGACTACTCCGCTTGAAGTGCAACCAACGGATCGACCCGCATCGCTCGCATCGCAGGTAGAACACATGCGAGCACCCCGACCACGGCAAAGGAGATGCTCACCACGACAAAAGTGACGGGATCGGTCGGGCTGATGCCGTACAACTGCTGTTGCAGGATGCGCGTGGAGCCGGCGGCAACCGCAACGCCCAGAGCGAGGCCCACAACCACCAACACCAGTCCCCGTCGTAGCACCAGCCGCACCACGCTTCCTCCCGTGGCGCCCAACGCCACCCGGATGCCGATCTCGCGGATCCGCCGAGCCACGTGGTAGGCGAGTACGCCGTACAGGCCGATCACCGCCAATGAGACGGCCACCGCGGCGAAGAGCGTGAGGGTCACGTTGAGTGTCCGACTGCCGGACACGGAGCGCGAAACGATCTCCTCCATGGTGTCCAGATTGGCGAGCGGGATATCGGGATCGCGCACGCGTAAGGTGCTGCGAAGGGCACCAACCGTCGACATGGGCTCTCCTGCTGTGCGGATGGCAAGGCTCATCGATGGGTGGTCCAGTTGGGCATAGGGGAAATACATCTGGAAACCAGGTCCGGCGGCCACAGTGTTCATGCGGACATCGCCTACGACGCCAACGATCTCCAAAACCCTGGCCTCGAACCTCTTGCTACTGTTGAGCCACACGCTCACGCCCACCTGTCGCCCAATCGGATCCCGATCCGGAAATAGGCCTCGGGCCATCGCCTCGTTGATAACCAACTTTGGTGGCGTATTTGGGCCGTCCGTCCCCTCGACGTCGCGGCCGGCGAGAAGGGGAATTCCCATAGTGGCGAAATAACCTGGCAGCACCGTCCGTGAGAACGCCGACCGCCGATCGCTGCGATTCTGCGGGGGGTTCTCCGGGTCCCACACGCTCCAGTTCGACCATGGCGAGCGAATCGGCAGTCTGTTGATGACTGCTGCGGACAGGACCCCTGGGATGGCTCGAACGTCGTCCAGGGCGCCCGCAAAGAACTGAACCCGAGAGGCTTGATCCTGGTACGCTCCCTCGGGGAGTTGGATATCGGCTACGAGAAGTCTCTCAGTGTCGAATCCCATCTCCACGCCACGCAGGCGCGCAAAGCTCCGAATGAGTATTCCGGAACCCATCAACAACACGACGGAGAGAGCGATCTGGAGGATGACCAGACCGCTCCGCAACCGCGTGGCCCTGCCGTGTGCAGACGTTCTGGTTCCACCTTTGAGATCTTCGGCCGGATTGGCTCGGGCGGCGGAGAAGGCTGGAAATGCACCGAAGAGAAGTGCGGTTCCAAGAGACAACGTCAGAGCGAATCCGAGCATCGGCGCTGAAACCGAGACGTCCCGGATTCCCAAGGAGTCCAAGGGAACGAAGGCGAAGATCAAACCCTGCAGCCACACAGCAAGAACCGTCCCCAGCACGCCGGCGCCCACTGCCATCAAGAGACTCTCGGTGAAAAGCTGGCGCGCCAGTCGCCCTTTCGAAGCCCCGAGGGCCGCGCGGATGGAGAGCTCCGTGCTCGCAGCAATAAGCTCGGGCGGACTCCAGCTGCGAGAGCCTCCTGAAGGTCGGTCAGAAGAAACGCCTTGGTCTCGTGCGTTGTCGGATACGCCTCGGCGAGTTGGGCCGAGATGACATCCATCTCACTCTGGGCGTGCTCGAGCGAAACACCTGACTTCAGGCGTCCTACCGTGAGCCAGCTGTGGTTGTTCCTACTGTCGGGCAGCCGTAACGGGCGCCACAGGTCGACATCAAAGAGAAAGTAGAAGCCGGCGGGCAGCACACCCACCACGATGTGCGGGGTCCCGTCCACGATGAGGGTTGACCCGACAGCTTGGGGAGTTCCCCCGAACTTTCGCTGCCAGTAGCCGTAGCTGATCATTGCCACGTCGGCAGCCTGGGGCTCGCCTTCGTCCGCCGTGAAGTGTCGACCCATAAGAGGGGTGATGCCCAGGGTCCGGAAGAGATTCACCGAAGCAATCGTTCCAGAAACTCGCTCGGGTTCAGCACCGCCTGTGATGGTGTGGCCCGTGGTGAACCCGAAGATTGCGGCGAGGGATTCCAGGGCGTCGGTTTGATCCCGGTAGTCTCGGAAATCCGGTACCGACATCCATGGGTTGATCCGGCCGCCAAACGTGGCCCTTCCCATTACGAGCCTATCGGCGTCGGGGTATGGGAGCGTACGGAGCAACGCCGCGTTGGTGACGCTGAACATCGCCACGTTGGCGCCGATGCCGAGAGCGAGGACCGAAACAACGAAGGTGGTGTAGGCGGGTGACTTCGACAGGGTGCGGAGCGCGTATCGGAAATCCTGCAGAAGGGAATGCATCAAACGCCCTTTTTGCGGTGGGGTCGGTGGTTGTGGTGCTGTGTGGTCGGAGGGCCTCCGGCTGAGCGCATGCGTCACCAGATCGCGAAGCCACAAGGTGTGGCACTGCATGATCAGCATCAGCGCCCGACAGCGGAACGCCAAGCCGAGCCGTCGATCGTCCCGCAGATGCTCTTCGACGAGATCGTGATAGCTCGGATCGAACAAACACCGCTGTCGGTTTGGCACCAGGCGCCGCAGCATCTCGAACAGCGAATCGCTCACGTCACGCTTCCTGGGGTGAATCCAGTTTGGGGAACTCGATCTTCTCCCGATAGAACGCGCACGTTGCCTTGTAGGCCCGCGCACCTGCCGCCGTCAGCGCGTAGCGGCGCTCCTTGACGGTCTGGCCCCTGACCAGCTTCGGGACGTATTTGCCTCGGGCGAGCCCCATCTCTTCGAGCCGTGCCATGAGCTGGTAGAAGGCTGGCGTGCTTCGCCGTACACCGTGCTGGCGGAGCATGTCGCGGACGGCACGTCCCGGCTCCTCCTTGTCGCCGAGGAACTCGAGCACGAGGAACTGGAGATGTGTGACCGGCGGGAGCCGTGATACTCTCGATGGGGACATAATCAAATCTTACCTAAGGTGACCTTAGTCACGCTTACGTTACATGACCGCGCGGAGTTTCACGCAGGGCGTGAGAATCTCTTTAGGAAAATTCGGGTAGGCGCAATCCCATTCGCGGAGCGTGAAGGAAGCTTAATTAGGCTTTTCGTCGGCCATGCTTACATTGTCAGCATGGGCAACGATAGCATGCTCGGCACGTTCGAGCAAATGGTACTCCTGGCAATCCTCCAAGTCGGTGAGGATGCCTATCCGCCGCTGATCCTCGAGAAACTGGAATCCGGCATGGGGCGTAGCGTTTCAAGAGGGTCCGTGTACGTCACACTGGACCGGTTGGAGAAGAAAGGTCTACTCCAATCGACCGCGGGTGACCCCGAACCCGAGCGGGGTGGTCGACCCAAGCGATATCTGGAAGTGACCACGGACGGCATCGCAGCGCTGCGTCGTGCCCGCAGTTCCCTGATGGTGTTCTGGGACGGTCTGGACGCGGTACTGGAGAAATGACATCTCGCTCGACCAACCCGACGCCGCCCCGCTTGGCCGAGGCGGTGATCGGCGCATGCCTCCCGAAGGGACTCGTGGGCGATTCCCTGCTGGGTGATCTCCAACAGGAGTTCACGCGGCGAGCCCGATCCACGAGTCGAGCGTCAGCAGCTCTCTGGTATTGGCAACAGGTGGTGTTGATCGGCTCTCGGTATGTCTGGGAACGGGTGATGCACCGCGCAAGGCCTTCACGCACAACCCGGGCGCTGGACTCTTCGGGAATCCCTGACCCTCACAATCGATTTCGAAATCGTCTGATGATTGACTCATTGATACATGACGT
>JBDHAF010000122.1:0-11886 GCA_039588255.1 Gemmatimonadota bacterium
ACCGGAGCCCGCCTCTTGCAGCCCCCCACCTCGGTCAACTAAGCTAGACGCTTCAAGGAGGCCATCATGAGAGCAGCGCCGCTCTTCTTCGGTCTGGCACTAGCCGTTCTTCCAGCTCATATCACCGCCCAAGATCAAGCCATCCAAGCCGGCCGCCAGTACCCGGCGGGTACGCGGGTCGCTTCGCCGACCACCGGAGTGTCCTTCGTGGTGCCGGAGGGATTCATCGGCATGTACGACGCCGAGGCACAGGCGTTCGTGATGGGATCCCAAGCGCAGCAAGGCTTGCTCGTGGGGATCTACGCCTATTCGGAGGCGGGCCTCGAGGACATCGTCGAGCAGGTTGGGGGGATCCTGGAGAACCAGGGCATCACGTTGATCCCGCAGGACGAGGGAGAGTCAACCGAGACCACGGCCAGCGGGACCTACGTGGCGATGTCACAGCAGGGGCAGGGGATGCTCTATGGTTCGGCGCGTGTCGGGGAGCCGGGGAACGCCGCGCTGGTGGCGGCGGCCCGCATGGGCCAGAGCGCCGATGGGCTCAAGGAGATCGTAGACGGTATCATGGCGTCGATGCAGATGGGGCCCGCGGGCGCGCAGCAGTGGCGCCAGGCGGTGGCCGGTGGGTTGTTGTCCACATCAGCGTTGGATCGGACATGAGTACCGGAGGCGGCGCCACGGCCACGGGCGCGTCCCAGTCTTGGAGCAACATCGACCTATGTGGCAATGGCCAATACGCGTACCAGGAGCGCTCGGAGACCTACATCTCCATCGAGGGCGCATCCGCCAGCAGCGAGAGCAGCGACGAGCACATGGGCATGTGGTGGTTGGTGTCCGACATCATCGGCAACGCAACCCTCGTCCTCGAGGCCACCGACGGGAGGTATTTCCACTGGTCGGTGCGCGAGGAGGGCAACGCGGTGATGGTAGAAGGGGACACCTACTACCTGCACCGTAGCCAGCGGTGCTACTGACGGGCGAACATTTGCACTAACTGCGCAACGGAGCCGGCCTCCATCTTCTTCATCATCCGAGCGCGGTGAACCTTGGCTGTCTTCTCGCTCACCCCAAGCTCAGCGGCGATCTGCTTGGTGATCATGCCTCTGACCACCAGGTCCAATGCCTGACGTTCACGTGGCGTCAGGGTGTTGATTCGCTCCCGAATCTCCGACCGTATGGCGCGCTCCCGCCGGGCCTGGATATTCCGGTCGATTGCCAGCCGTACCGCGCTCAACAGATCGCCTTCGCCCACGGGCTTCTCTAGGAAATCTACGGCGTCGTGCTTCATGGCCTGGACGCTCATCGGCACGTCACCGTGACCGGAGAGGAATACGATGGGGAGGGCGACACCTAACGACTCCATCTCTTGCTGCAATTCGAGACCGGTCTTGCCCGGCATCTTGATATCCAACACCACGCAACCAGAGTCCTGAGGGGGCTCTCGCTCGAGGAAATCCTGGGCTGAGGCAAACGTCTCTGCTCGCAGGTTCACCGAGCGCATCAGTCGAGCCAGACTGGTGCGGATTGACGGGTCGTCGTCCACGATGTACACGGTCGCATCGCTACTCGTCATGACGGCGTCGGGAGTTCGAGGTGAAACGTCGCTCCCTCTTCGGCGCCTGTGTCAGCCCACATCCGCCCATCGTGGGCTTCGACGATCGACCGGCAGATGGAGAGTCCCATTCCCATGCCACCCTCCTTCGTCGTCACGAACGGCTCGAAGATCTCCTCCACGATCTCGGGGTCGAGGCCGATCCCCGTGTCGGTGATCGAGATTTCCACTGCGTCGTTGCGCGCCGCCGTCCCCACGGTGAGTTCGCGGTGTTCCATGCCCTCGTGGCTCATCGCCTCGAAGCCATTCACCATGAGATTGAGGACGACCTGTTGGACCTGAATGGAGTCGCACATCACCTCTGGAAGGTCCTCCCCTAGCTCCAGCGTGACCGTGATTTGTCTGCTGATGGCATCGCCGTGCAGCAAAGCGGCAACGCCCTCCACCAGTCCATTGAGGTCTAGCGCGGTGTGCTGGGGCTTATCTCCCGACAGGAGGCTACGCATCCGCCGAATGACATCCCCGGCCCGCCTCGCGTCGTCCGCGATGTCGGCCAGGGCGTCTCGTGCCTCGTCCGGATCCGGGTTCTCCGCGGCGAGAAACCGCATTGCTGCCTGGGCGTTGGACACGATGGCCGAGAGGGGCTGGTTCAGCTCGTGGGCCATCGAGGTCGCTAGCTCTCCCATCGTGGCCACTCGGGACACATGGGCGATTTGGTCTCGGGTGTGCCGGGCCTCCTCTTCGGCCTCCACCTGGGAGGTGGAGTCGAGCACCAGGGAGAAGTATCCCAGGACCTCTCCACCGCGCTCCTGGTGCGGGACGAAAGATGCATCGAAGTGGCGCCGCACCCCGTCGGGACCCCGCAGGTGGGATCGGTACTTGATTCGCTCTCCAGAAAGTACCCTCTCCACCTGGGGGCCCAGCGACCGGTACATCTCTTGGCCCAGAAACTCCTCGAGCGTTTTGCCCACGACCTCGGTGGTCGGAATGCCGAACCAGTCCTCGTAGGCCTGATTGACGAATTGATAGCGTTGGTCCTTGTCCACGTACGCGATCGCCGCCGGGAGGGCATCGGCCATGAGTTGGAGCCGGTCCTCGCTCTCCTTCCGGTCGGATACGTCGATGAGAAAGCCGCGCACCACATCGGGCTCGCCGTCCCGCATCTCGACGCTCACCACGTCGCAGATCCAGACGATGGATCCGTCGGCCCGCACCATGCGGTACTCGAACTGGTAGCTGCTGCGTTCGCGACAGAGTCGCTTGCAGGTAGCTAGCGCTTTCTCGCGGTCGTCCGGATGTATCTGCTGGACCCAGAAATCCCCGTCGTACCAGGCCTCCACCGGAAAACCCAACAGACCCTCCGCCTGGGGTCCCACGTAGGTGAAGCACCAGGTTCTTGCGTCCGCCTCCCAGGGTACCAGGGGAGAAGACTCCAGGAGGACGCGATAGCGCTCGGGGTTTGCTTCTAATGTGGGTTCGGTCATGGGTCGTCTGGCTAGACCGCTCACTCCACGTGTGTGTTAAATCCGGCGTTCCGCTTCAAATACTCGACAGCCCACCACGGCGTTTACCGGAGTGGGTAAGCTCTTGCGAGCAGGAGGGATAAGCTAGCTGATTGGGACAGGGCCAAAAAGGGGCCACGACGCCGAACGCCACGGCCGTGTCTCCCGAGCAAGAGAGCGCGCACGTGCCGTGCGGGTATCCCAAAAACGGCCAGCCGCCTATTGGACCTCGGTCCATCCCGTTGGGAGACGCCCGTTCATCGGACATTCATCCCGACTTCACGCCGGATGTTCGATGGTGCCGGATTGGAACCATGACCGGCGTTTTCCTCCGCATCCGTCGCTCCATCAGCCAGGGGCCCTTCCTGCCACGAACCGACCACGAACGGAAGCGGTTCGTGGTTCACAACTTCCTGTTGCACTTCCGGCCCGTACGCATCCATGACCGGACGCTCCGGTGGACTCACACGTTCGGTCTCGGGGGCATGTCACTGGTATTGGTTCTGGTGCTCATGGGCACGGGCGCACTGATGATGTTCGTCTATGAACCGTCTCCGGACCGTGCCTACGAGTCGATCCTGCGGTTGCAGCAGGACGTGCTGTTCGGACAGTTGGTCCGAAACATCCATCATTGGAGCGCCAACTTACTGATCGCCATCGCGCTGCTCCACCTGCTCCGGGTGTACTTCACCGGTGCGTATCACGCTCCGCGGCAGTTCAACTGGCTGATTGGGTTGTCGCTCTTGGTGTGCATCGGCGTTCAGAACTTCACCGGCTATCTGCTGCCGTGGGATCAGCTCTCCTACTGGGCCGTCACGATCTCCACCGGCATGCTAGGCTACGTCCCACTCGTCGGGACTTGGGTTCAGCAGGTGATTCGAGGCGGACCGGAGATCGGTCGCGCGACGCTCCTCACCTTCTACGCCTTCCACACCACCGTCGTGCCGGCGCTGCTGGTCGGATTCATGGCGTGGCACTTCTGGCGGGTGCGAAAGGCTCGTGGCGTGGTGATCCCCCGGTCCGAGGGGGAAGAGTTGAGCGGCCCCCCGGAACGCGTGTTGGCCGTTCCCCACCTCCTGATACGCGAAGTGGTAGTGGGGCTCGTGCTCGTCGCTGTCGTGTTGGTGTTCTCGGTGATTGCCAATGCGCCGCTGGCGGATACCGCAAATCCGGGCATGAGCCCCAACCCGGCGAAGGCGCCGTGGTATTTCGTGGGGATCCAGGAGCTGCTGTTGCACTTCCACCCGCTCCTCGCCGTGCTCGTGTTGCCCCTCGTGGCGGTGTTGGCGCTGCTGCTCATCCCGTACTTGCTTTACGAGCGGGACACGTCGGGAGTGTTCTTGATGTCCCGCAAGGGACGGACGATGGCGGCGATTGCGGCGGTCACCGCATTGCTCGCCACGCCGGTGTGGATCGTGTCGGACGAGTACTGGATCGATCTCGCGGCGTGGTTGCCAAACGTGCCGTTGGTCGTCAGTACCGGTCTCATCCCCGCCGCCGTGCTGCTCGCTGCGATCTGGGGATTCTTCACCGCGGTGAAGACGCGATTCTCGACCTCCAACGACGAAGCGATCCAGGCGTGCTTCGTCTTGGTGCTTGTGGGGTTCGCGCTGCTCACCGTGACGGGCGTATGGTTTCGCGGTCCCGGCATGGCGCTGGTGTGGCCGTGAAGCCGACGGGGGACAGCGGACCGCCCCGACGCCGTTTCCTGGTGGTGGCGTTGCTCGGATTGGCGGCCGTGGCGCTGGTGGAGTACCTGGGTGTCATTGTTGACTTCCTGAGACCCCGCAGGCAACGTACGTCCGGTGACGCCGTTGTGGTGGCCGGGCCGGTGGAGCGATTCCAACCCAATTCAGTCTCCGCCTTTCCCGAAGGGAAGTTCTACCTGGTGCGGTTGGAGGACGGTGGATTCCTGGCTCTGTCTCGTGTCTGCACCCATCTGGGTTGCACCGTCCCCTGGAGTACCGAGGAGCAGCGCTTTGCCTGTCCATGTCACTCCTCGACTTACGACATTCACGGAGACGTGTTGAGCCCACCCGCACCGCGGGCGCTCGACCTGTATCCCGTGCGGATTGAAAACCAGATCGTCAAAGTCGTCACCGGCACGACGATCCGGAGGAATTCGTTCGAGTCCGCACAGGTCACGCGCGCCTGAGGGGGAGCCGGAGAGTCTGAGTGGAAAACGAACGTCAACCGAGCGGTGACGCGGCCATGCCGCGGCGGTGGGTGATGATCGGAGTCATCGCCTCCGCGGTGATCGTGCTCTCCCTACCCGTCTATCTTCTCAAGCAGCGAGTGCTGGGCGCACGAGATGGGACCGTTGATGCGCAGGCGGCGACCTTCGTAGGCCGGGAGCAGTGCATCGACTGCCATGAGGCCGCGTACGAGGGTTGGGTGGGCTCGGATCACGATCGCGCCATGGCCGTCGCCAACGACAGCACCGTCGTCGGGGATTTCGAGGACTCCGAGTTCGAGCACGGCGGCGTCGTGTCCCGGTTCTACCGGAGGGACGGCAAGTACTTCGTCCACACCGAGGGGCCGGGTGGCGAGATGGGGGAGTTCGAGATCCGCTACACGTTCGGCTTCGAGCCTCTCCAACAGTATCTGATACCGCTGCCGGGGGGTCGTCTACAAGCACTGTCGACAGCGTGGGACGTCGTACAAAACCGGTGGTTCTTCCTCTATCCGGGTCAAGACATCCCCGCCGACGACTGGCTGCACTGGACCCGGGGCGCGCAGAACTGGAACGGCATGTGCGCCGAGTGCCACTCTACGAATCTCGTCAAGGGATACGACGCCGAGACCCAGACGTTCAACACGACGTGGTCGGAGATCGACGTGAGCTGCGAGGCGTGCCACGGACCCGGATCACTCCACGTCGCGTGGGCGGAGATCCCGCCCATGGGCCGGCCCGCGGTGGACGACTACGCACTGGTGATTCCAACGAGCAACGTGACGGCACGGCAACAGGTAGAGTCGTGCGCACCGTGCCATTCCCGCCGCGCGGAACTCGGCGATTACGATCACCGGCGGACCGACTTCTTGAGTAACCTGGTGCCGAGTGAGTTGCGCGAAGGGTTGTACCACGCCGACGGCCAGATCCTCGACGAGGTGTACGTCTACGGCTCCTTCGTGCAGAGCAAGATGTATCACAACGACGTGCGCTGCGCCGACTGTCACGACGCCCACAGCCTTCGGTTGCGCGAGGAAGACAACGCCCTCTGTGCCCAGTGCCACCGTGCCGACGCGTACGACACCTCCGACCATCACTTTCACCAGAAGGTCTACGAAGGAGCACCCAGCGACGGCGCGCTCTGCGTGAAGTGCCATATGCCGGAGCAGCCCTACATGGTGATCGACGACCGGGCGGACCACAGCTTGCGGGTGCCGCGCCCGGACTTGACCGCCGAGTTGGGCGTGCCCAACGCGTGTACCCAGTCGGGGTGTCACGACGACAGACCGTTGCAGTGGTCGGTGGATGCCTTCCGGCAGTGGTACGGCGAGGCCCAGAAGCCCCATTACGGAACGATTCTCGCCGCCGGCAGGGACGGACAGCCCGAAGCGCTGCCCGACCTCGTGCGCCTGGCGGGCGACAACCTCTATCCCGCCATCGTCAGGGCCACGGCGCTCTCCCTCTTGGCCGGCTACCCCGGGCAGGTCAGTGTAGACGCGTTCAACCGGGCCTTGGCGGACGAGGAGGCGCTCGTGCGGCACACGGCGGTCCGCGACTTGAACGCCACCGACCCAGCCGTCTTTGTCGAGCTTGTGGCGCCCCTCCTGTTCGATCCGGTGAACGCGGTCCGCATCAGGGCGGCCGCTCAGCTCGCCGGGGTGCCGCGGGGGGGACTGCAACCGTATCAGGTGGAGGCTCTCGACACGACCCTCGCCGAGTATCGGGAGACGATGGAGTACTCCCTGGACTTTGCCTTCGCCAATCAGAATCTCGGCAACCTCTATCAGGCCCTGGGAGATCCGGAACGGGCCATGCGGTACTACGAGTCGGCCATTGAGATCGACGATCTCTTTTTCCCCGCCAAGGTGAACCTGGCATTGCTCTACAACTCGATGGGGAGGAACCCGGCGGCGGCGGCATTGCTGCGGGAGGTCCTCGCCGTAGATCCCGAGCAGTACAGCGTCGCGTACAATCTGGGACTGCTGCTGGCGGAGATGGGGCAGCACGCCGAGGGGGTGGAATATCTCCAGCGGGCGTCAGACGGCTTGCCGCGACAAGCCCGCATGCACTACAACTTGGGGCTCACGCTCCAGTTCCTCGGCCGGGTACAACCTGCCGAAGCGGCGCTTCGTAAGGCCCTCGACGTGGAGCTGGACAACCTGGATTTCCTCTACGCCCTCGCCGACCACTACATCAAGCGGGGCGATCCCCAACTCGCGCTGCCGCTAGCCGAGGAGATGATCGCCAAGCATCCGCAGAACCGGATGGGGCACGACATCAAGGCCTACATCGAGGGTGTATCGCGGTAGGGGTTTACGATCCCCAGCTTCCTCATCCGGGAGTACAGCGTGCTGGGATTGAGGCCCAGGCTCTCAGCCGCCCGTCCCTTTCCTTTGATCTTCCAGTTACACGCGCTCAACACGGCCAGGATGTGGGACCGCTCCAGCTCCTCCAGGGTTCTGCCTTTGGCTTGCGCATCGGCTGCGCCATCCTCGTTGTCGAGAGTCGGGGCCGTGTGCTCGGCCAACTGCCGCTCGAGCTCCTGTCGCAGCAACTCCCGATCGGTGATGTCCCGGTTCGAGGCCCGGAATCCCTGGATCTCGCCTCCCTCACCGATCACCGGCTGGCAAACGTGCCCGATCCATCTGACCTCGCAGTCCTTGCGACGGATGCGGAATCGGGCTTCTCGCATCCCCGTCTCCGTGCGGGCTGCGGCGGCGTGGTCTTCCCAGAGATGCAGGTCCTCCGGGACAATGATCTCACGCAGCAGTTGCGGGTTGTCCATGAACTCCTCGGGCGCGTACCCGCTGACACGGAGCGAGGAGGGTGAGACGTAGATGAAGTTGTCGTCGGACCCCTGCCACCACTCCCAATCGTGGGTGAAGTCGGCCACGGTCCGATAGCGATACTCCGCCTCCCGGAGTGCCTCGTCCGCCTCCTTGCGTTCGGTGATGTCCACCACGGTGCCGAGAAGGACAGCCGGCTCATCGTTCTCGTCACGCTCCAGGTCGGCGCGGGCGTGGACCCACACCACCGTGCCGTCAGGGCGGACCACCCGGTGGTCGATGTCGTATTCCCGAATGCCCTGGATGGCCATGTCCAGCCGTTGCCGCGCGAACTCGAGGTCGTCCGGGTGCACCAGGGCCAGCGTCGACTCGATGTCTTCCTGCTGCGCCTCTTCGATCCCGAACATGCGGTACACTTCCCGGGACCACGCGATCTTGTTCGTCTTCAGGTTCCAATCGAGGAACCCCACGCGCGCGACGCGCTGGGCCTTCAGGAGTCTCCGGCGGCTCTCCGTCAGCTCTTCCTGTTCGTGCCTTAGCTGCTGCGTTCGTAGCCGCACCCGTTCCTCCAGCCCATCGCGGACTGCCCGGAGCGCTGTCTCCACTCCCTTCCTTGCACTGATGTCGCGGTCGATGCCCACATACCCGCACGGCTCACCGTGTTCGTCCACCATCAGTGAGATGAGGGTGTCCGACCAGAACGTTGTTCCGTCCTTGCGTCGCTGTACGTATTGCCCCGTCCACGACCCGGTGTCCTGGACGTAGCGCATGCGATTCTCTTCTTCCTCCCGTTCGCCCGGCTCCACGATGAACGTGATCGACTCGCCCATGACCTCTTCCGCGCTGTAGCCGTACAACGCCTCGGCGCCTGCGTTCCAGTACGTCACGTTGCCCTCAAGATCCGTGGCAACCACAGACTCACGGATGCTGCCCAGGAGTTGAGCCTGAAACCACCACCGCTCCTGTAACTCCCGGCGCGTCGTTTGGTCGGGTTTCACCCCGAGGGCTGTTGGCCCGCCACTGGTCATTTGGCTGTTCTCCGGTCCCTTGAATTCTCCGAGCACGGCGGAAATACCGTCTGGTTGATATTTCAACCGCACTGGGACGAAATATCACCCTTCGTCATGGACCGCAAGGGTTGGTCCCCGGCAACTATTGGACTTTGGTCCCATGGTGGGTGGTCGTGGACGGAGCTTGATCGGCAACGGTCTTGGCGACCCGCTTCGCCAGGTAGTAGACCCGCATCAAGGCCTCGATGACATCCATCTCGAGGCGATAGACGCTCACTCGGCCGGGTCCCTCTGCGGTGAGGCGTTCTCCCAGGCGCGTGGTCAGCTCGTCGGCCTGTTCGTTGATGTCGCGTTTCATCTCGATGACCTCCACGGCTAGGTCTTGATCCTCTTGTTCCACCGCAGTTGCCGCCCGCTCCACCGAATGGCGGACAGACTCGTGGAGCCCGGCGAACATGGACCGGGTTTGCTCGCTGGCCGCCAGCCCCTCCTGGCGCCACTGGCGAGCCACCGTCCCGATGTTGAGCTGAATGGTCTCGCCGATGGCCTGGAGGTTGTTGGCCGCTCCCAGCATTCCCTCGAGGAGTTTTGTCTCCCGAGGTGGAAGGTCCGCGGCCAAGATGCGCCTCGCGTAGTCGACGATGCAGTGGTACACCGCGTCCACGTCCTCCGTCCCCCGCGTGATGCGCACCAACGTGACCCGCTCTCCCGTCTCCGGCACCTCCGTGGCGTTGAACGTCTCCACGACGAGACCGCCCAGGTGCCCCATCTCCATGCGCACCCTGTCGACGGCCAATGCGGGGGTCTTGAGGTACACGTCGTCGAGGTATTTGGGCTTGGACACGATGGAGAACACTTCGGGCGGGACCGGTAGGATGCGAGAGATGAGCTTGGCCAGCGGTCCGGTGAACCAGATGAACAGGGCGACGTTGGCCACGTTGAACAGCGTGTGGGCGTTGGCGATCTGCCGCGGGGTTTCCGCTGCGAGCCGGGCGGCCCCGGCCAGCTCCGGCGACGCAGGCGAGATCTGCCGCACCACGTCCGCCAGCGAGCCGATCAACCCTACCCAGAGCAGCGCTCCGAAGACGTTGAATACCACGTGAACCGCCGCGGCCTGCACGGCGACCCGTGGCTTCCCCAGGGCCGCGAGGAGCGCCGTGGCACAGGTGCCCACGTTGGCGCCCAGGGTCAGGGCGATTCCAGCCTCAAGCGTGATGAACCCTTGTCCGGCGAGGACGATCACGATGCCCGTCGTGGCGGATGAGCTCTGCACGACGGCCGTGAACACCGCACCGCCGAGAATGGCCCACAAGGGGTTCCGCATGCTCTCCATGGCGTCGATGAACGGCTGATAGTCCCGCAACGGGCTCGTGGCGTCGCTCATGAGGCTCATCCCGAAGAAGATCAACCCCAACCCCATGATCATGGCGCCGTAGCGCTGGGTGCGGTCCCGCTTCTGCGTGAACATCAGGCCGAACCCCACAGCTACGAGCACCAAGGCGTACTTGGTGACCTTGAAGGCGATGATCTGCGCAGTGATGGTCGTGCCCACGTTGGCGCCCATGATGATGCCGATGGATTGGGACAGCGTCATGAGGCTCGCCGACACGAATCCCACGACCAACACGGTGGTAACCGAAGAAGACTGGATGACGCTGGTGACGAACGCGCCGCTCAGGGCGGCGGTGAAGCGATTGGTGGCGAGTCGGTTGAGGGTTTTCCTCATGCCGCCACCGGCGACGGCCTTGAGGGCGTCGGTCATCTGCTCCATGCCGAAGAGGAACAAGGCCAACCCACCGAGCAACCCGACGAGGATCGTCATGACGTCGAGGTCGGTGCCCGTCGCTTGTAGAAGCATGCGTGCTACCCAGTCAAGCCGGTCAGCGCAGTGTCATGATCGGACCGAAGGTTGATCTTACCCTGGCAATGGAGCAGCGGCAATTCCCGGGAACTCGCGGTCAATCCCTCGGCACGACCTCTGCCAATGTCGCGGGATTGGCTGGGTAATTCCGGCGCGAGAGGGATGCGACCCGCTTTCCGCCGCCGGTGGACGTCGCGGCGGCGACGGGTGACGGTTTCGTGCCGAACGTGGAGAAGTGGACCTCCGCCCCGATCTGCGCATCGGTCTGGACGACGTGGATTGGGTGGCAGAGACCCTGATGAAGAACGGCAACCGCGAAGCCTGGCAAGTCGGGAGGTCGTTGTGCCGTTAACCCACCTTCAGGGGACGATTCTGGCGCTCCTTGCTCAGACCCGGGCACCGGACAGCTACCTGGCGGGAGGCGCTGCGCTGCACTTCACTCCCAATTCGGTCCGGTACAGCAACCATCTCGACTTCTTCCACGACTCGCCGCAGCGGGTGGCGTCCGCCTTCTCGGATGATGCGGCGCTACTGGAGGGGGCAGGATACGGTCTCGATGTGGAGATCAGCCAGCCGGGCTTCATCCGCGCCGTTGTTAGTCGAGATGATGAGTCGACGCGGATCGACTCGGCATGGCGGTTCATGCCTCCGATCCGGGACACGATGGGCGGGTTCGTACTTCATGATGTCGACCTCGCTGTAAACAAGACGCTGACCCTCGCGGGGAGAGACGAGCCCCGCGACTTCATCGATATCCTCTTCGTTCACGAGCGAGTGCTCCCCTTGAGCGCACTCACCTGGGCGGCCGTTGGTAAGGATCCGGGGTTCACCCCGCTGTCTCTCGTGGAGTTTCTGCGGAGAAGAGGGCGACATCGCCCCGAGGACATGGCGCGACTGAACCTGGCCGTTCCGTTCGACCCCGTGGCGAGCAAGGAGTTGTGGCTTGGCGCCCTCGCTGACGCGGAGGCGTTCGCCCGTTTTGGCCCGACCGACGAGGCGGGT
>JBDHAF010000123.1:0-11460 GCA_039588255.1 Gemmatimonadota bacterium
CGTCACGGCGGGAGCGACCTTCAACCAGGTGTGCTGGCCGGTGCACCAGCAGGAGCTGGACACCAACGAAAACAGCGCCAATTGCCCCGATCCTTCGCAGGGCTGCACGCCGTAGGACCGACCGGAAACACGTGAGTTACGACTGGGCGCCCATGTGGGCGCCCAGTTCTTTTTCGGCGGGTCGAGCCACAGAACAACGCCATCCAGGTGCGGCTCCAGCTGAAGTACCTGAGGGGCGCAGACCCGGTCGTCCTCGCGTCGAAGGCCGAAGCCGACAGATCGAGGCCGAGGTCCTCATCCGCCGTGGCTCGGACCCCGACGTGCAGGCCGATCTCGATGCCGCCAGTGCCGTCGTGAACGTCTATCGTGTGGGCGTCTGGGTGCTCCCGGCAGTCGACTACAGCGCCTTGCCGCATCTTCAGGCCCGGATCATCCAGCTAGCCCAGCACAGGAACCGCGAGCTGTGGCTCACGGGGCAGCGGTTGCCGATGCTCCGCCGTCTCTTTGAGCGGGATGCCATCGACCTCCACCCGGCGAAGCCCGGACTCCAGACCTGCTGGCCCGTGGACAAGCAGGAGCTGGACAACAACCCGAACCAGTCGGCCAATCCAGCGTGCGACGACATCTAGCAGCGGCGTAGCGAACGATTGGCGGTGGACATGGAACGGGGCGCTCCCTTAGGGAGCGCCCCGTCTGTCTTCAGCGCACAAGGGGGCAGTCTATGATGGCCGCCCCTTTTTTCCCCCCGTGGCTCGCCGGCCTCAGACGCGTCACGCACGTCCTCCCGGTGGTGGACAGGAACGCATTGGTCACGGATCGAGCCGAGTCCCAGCGAGCGGTCCTGCGACGGCACGCCCGCCCACCGACCGACGGCTGCCGTTCTCCACGTCCTCAATAGCAGCTTCGCCGGCGCGAAACGTCAGCGCCTCGTCCCCGATCTGCGGTGCTTGCCATCGCGGAGCGGCGGCGGTCGTCCCAGAAGAGCACCGTGGGCTTCGCCCCGGAGCAGCCGGGCAGGGACTCCGCACCCCACGTACCACTCGCTTGCAGCGAGCCGAGCGGAAACGAAGTCCGCTACCCTCTCCATCGCGAAGGCCGAGCACCCGCTCCTCCGGCGGCCGCCGAGGGTCGATGTAGAGCCTCGGAAAGGCGAAGCCCTCCTTTTGCTGATAGTTGCCGTAAGCGTACCGGTCGTTCCCACCAAGGGAGCCGATGTTGACAACGACATGCGCGCTGGGGCAAAGCGTCCGCCACACTTCCCACGTCATTTCGATCGAAAGACAGAGCCAGAGCCGCGTGGTCCAAGGGGGGCCGCGGCAGGCTTCGGCCAGCGTCTGGGGCCAGAACGACTGCTCGTGCCGAAAGACTGCCGTAACGAAGGTGTAATCCACAGATAATGTAATGCGCACATGGTTACAGGGATTCGGTCGCGGATCTCGGAGCCCCCTCCCAGCACTCAAGCTCCGGGTCGTCACGAAGCCGCCCAGCTGCCGGCTGGGGTTGGGATGTACCCCCGGGCACCCGCGGCACCTCAAAGGTTCACAGGAGGTCGCAGGACGACACAGGAGTTGTCAGACTTGCAGTGCCTTACGGCCAGTTGGCTCGAAGTCACATCCCACGTTCTTGACCGCACGGTCTCCGCTGTCTGCCGTGGACCCGAGGGGTTTGTTGCACCTACGAGTCCGCGCCCGCCCGGTCTGAGCTTCGCAGAGCCGTCGCAACGATTTCGGGCCCCGCATGCCTGGCCTTGTTCACTCCCCCCACCGTCTAATCGTCCAGGAGGTGCCTATGAGTCGTAATGCCATTGGGTGTCCCCGACAGCCCGACTTTGATTTCTCATTTAACACAGGAGCGTCGTATGAGTTGTGACGCATCAGGTAACTTCATGGCGCGGGCGTGGCGCGGCCTTGCGGCTCCGTTCGGAGCCTTCGTCGCCATCGCCATCATGGCCTTCGCCACAACATCTCCTGCCCAAGGGCAAGAAGCCGTGATCAGCGGCACGGTCCATGGGGCCACTGGCGCGCCGCTGCCGGGCGTCCAGGTGATGATCGAGGCCCTCCAGGCTACGAGCGTGACCGGGAGTGACGGAACCTACCGCCTCGTTATTCCCGAGGCTCGACTGGCCGGACGTACCGTGCTGGTGACGCTTTTGGCCCGATCGATCGGTTTTCGATCCCAGTCGGTGAACCTCACCGCTCAGACCGGCTCCCAGCTCACACAGGACTTCGTGTTGGTGGCTGACCCGTTCCTGCTCGAGGCGGTGGTGGTGACCGGGCAAGGACTGCAGGCCCAACGCGTCAAGCTCGGCGCAACCATCAACACCGTGCGGGCCGAGGAAATGCAGCTCAGTAACGAGACGAACGTGGTCGCCGCGCTGGCCGGGAAGGCCCCCAACGTCGAGGTCACCAAGTCCAGTGCCGACCCGGGCGCCGGCACGTATATCCGCATTCGCGGTGCCAAGAGCATCACCGGCGGCACACAGCCACTCTTCGTGGTTGACGGGACGCCCATCGCGAATGAGTCGCACGAAATGGATCACGAGCCCCAGTTCCCGGGAACCGGCGCGACGGCGTACCAGAACCGGGCGGCCGACCTCAACGTTGATGACATCGAGAGCGTCCAGATCCTCAAGGGGGCGGCGGCGTCTTCCATTTACGGTTCGCGCGCCGCCAACGGCGTGGTGCTCATTACCACGAAGTCGGGCCAGCGGAACGCCACGCAGGTGACGCTCAAGACATCGACCTCGATTAATCGAGTGAATAACCTTCCAGCCTTGCAGACGCGCTGGGGTCAGGGACTCGCCGATCCCGATAACCCAACGGTCAACATCTCCCCGACTTCTTCGATCACCTACGGCCCCGAACTGGCGCCGGGCACGCCGGTCTTCGATCACGCGGGCGAGATGTTCGAGACGGGGGTCCAAACGGACAATACCATCAGCCTGGCCGGCGGCACGGACCGCACGACGTACTATCTGTCCGTCGGTTACCTGTATCACGACGGTACCATTAAGGGAAACTCGAACTACGAGCGGATCACCACGCGACTCAAGGGCGCACACGACTTTCTTGACAACCTGACAGTGGGAGCCAGCATCTCCTACACCAGTAGCAGCGGCGACCTGGTGCAACAGGGATCCAACATCAGTGGCATGTTGCTCGCGGCATTCCGCACCCCGCCCGAGTTCAACAACTGCCTCCCGGACGTCGATCCGTGCTACGTGAGTCCGGAAACCGGGTTCCATCGCTCGTATCGGAGTCCGAACCCCACGACGCTCGTCGCGACGCGTGGCTATGACAACCCGTTCTGGGTTTCCAATGAGATTGTCAACACGGCCGACGTCGATCGTACGTTTGGGAACATCAACATCGATTACACGCCCTTCCCGTGGCTGAGCCTCCGCTACTTGTTGGGCGCGGATTTCGCCAAGGACGACCGGTTGACGGTCTTTCCCAAGAGCTCGTCAACGCGGCCGGACGGGTTGATCGATAAGGCCGAGCTGGTCGACGAGGTCTTCGACCACAACCTCCTGGCGACGGTGCAACACACCTTCAGCCCTGATTTCGCCACGAGTGTAACGGTTGGACAAAACCTCAACCAGACCAAGTTCCGGCGGTTCCAGGTCGATGGCTTCAACCTCATCTTCGGTGCCGAGCAGACGGAGTTTGCAATCGATCGGGTGCCTCGCGAGTTCGAATCCAAGGTGCGAACTGAGGGGTACTTTGCCGAGGCTAACCTCGATCTGTTCGAGCAACTCTACTTGAAGGGCGGGGTCCGTTACGACGGCTCCAACACCTTCGGTGGCGACGTCGACCCCGAGACCGGAAAGGGCGAGTCCAGCCGGTTCTGGTACCCCCGAGCCAGCCTGGCCTGGGACTTCACGCAGTATGTGAACTTCGTGGACTTCGCCAAGATTCGCGCCGCGTACGGAGTGAGCGGTACCCAACCGCCGATCTTCTCCAACATCAGTTCCTTCCAGACCGGGAACTTTTTCGACGGCTGGATTGGCACCGGCTTCAACTCCATCTACCGGGGCTTCGAGGGCCTTTTTTCGGAAGCGACCTTGGGCAACACAGCGATCGAGCCCGAGCGCACCAGAGAATTCGAGGCCGGTATCGACTTCGCGGCGTTGGACAATCGCGTCTCGATGGGGGTGACCTACTACAATCAGAAGACGGACGACGCGATCATCCAGCTTCCCGTGCCGCCCAGCACCGGATTCTCCGCCACCTTCGAGAACGGCGCCGAGTTCTCGAACAACGGGGTGGAGGTGACGCTCGACGTGCTGCCGGTTGAGACGCGAAACTTCTCGTGGCGACTCAGTGGTCAGTGGGCCAAGAACAACAGCAACGTCGATACACTATTCGGCGCCGAGAACGTGTTCCTGCGTGGCTTCTCCAGCATGCAAAACGTGTTGGTGCAGGATTACCCGTACCCGGTTCTCTACGGCGCGGACTTCGTCCGGTTTGGTCGGGGCGTGGTAGTCGGCGCTGACAGCATTGACGCCGTGTATTCTGGCTGGCAGCCGGGCGACCTCTACATCGACGCCAGCGGCTTCCCCGTCGAGGATCCGCAGGCGCGGCCAGTCGGCGATCCGAACCCTGACTGGACGGGCAGCATCCGGAGCACATTCACCCTGTTCCGCAAGGTGCGCGTTTCAGGCCTGATCGACATCAAGAAGGGCGGCCAGATGTGGAACGGTACCAAGGGAGCGTTGTTCTACTTCGGGAAGCACGCGGAGACAGCCCCGATCCACGAGTTCGCTGACACTACGTTCGCCACCTGTACTGACTGCGGACCGGGTGCAGGGTCGCAGGTGACCCTCAACTGGGACAACTACGGATCGTTTGGAGTCGGGAACGGCTTCTTCGGCCCGAGCCAGCAGTTCATCGAGGACGCAGGCTTCGTGAAGCTGCGGGACGTGTCGGTGGCGTTCACCCTCGACGGGAAGTGGCTGAACACGGTCGGGTTCAACACGCTAGATGTCACGCTGAGCGGCCGGAATCTCGTGACCTGGACCGATTACACCGGTCTCGATCCCGAGTCCAACCTCACGGGGCAGGGCCCGGGGCGCGGGTTGGAGTACTTCAACCATCCTCAGACCCGCTCATTTGTATTCACCTTCACACTGCGCCGGTAACGCCCGGTCAGGGAGGTCACAGATCATGAAGAGGAGCAAATGGTCTGGCCGCGCCCTTGCCGCGGCCCTGCTCGCGAGCTTCGTAGCTGCGGGCTGCGATTTCATCACGCCGGTCGAGGGGAATCCGAATGCCGTTCCGGACGCGTCTCTCGATCAGCTTCTCGTTGCCACGTCGGTCGGCACGTACTTCGCGGAGGAGGCCCAGGCCTCCCGCCTGGCATCCATCTGGACGCAGCAGATGGCTGGGACCGATCGGCAGTTCACGGGCTTTGACGAGTTGATCATCACCGAGGTCGACGCCGATGAGGTGTACAACAACGTGTACACCGGCGGAGGACTCATTGACATCAGGAGGGGCATCAGCGGGGCGGAAGACCTCGGCCGCGGGGTGTACGCCGGCGTGTTCAAGGTGCACGAGGCCTTGATAATAGGGATGGCAGCGAGCCACTTCGGGGATATCGAGTACTCGCAGGCCATCGATCCCGAATTCCCAACGCCCGTGCTCGACGAGCAGCGAGATGTCTACACTGCGGTCCTGGCCCTGTTGGATCAGGCAATTGCGGACCTGCAGAGTGGGGCGGGGGCCCCTCCCGGGGCGCCCGATTTCGCTTACGGTGGCGACGCGAGCCGCTGGATTGCGGCCGCCAATACGCTCAAGGCGAGATACAACCTCCACTGGGTGGAGGTCGATGGAAGCAGCCGCTACACAGCTGCCCTGACGGCCGCCCAGCAGGGGATCCTCGACGCGTCAGGCGACTGGATGGCCGATCATAGTACCGTGGCCACCGAGAGCAATATCTGGTCTCAGTTCTTGTTTGAGCGCTCGGGGTATATCTCCGCCGGCGACTACCTGGTAGAGGATATGAAGGCCAGGAGCGACCCGCGCCTGACAATCTACTACGGTGAGGGAAGTGGTGATTATGCCGGGCAGATTGTCGGGTCGCCCCCAGGGAATCCGTCGGGCGATCCTGGGACGGACGCATCCTCACTAGCAGTGCCCGGGTACGGCGCGCCGGGTTTTGACTTCCCGATCGTCACGTGCGCGGAGAACAACTTCATCATCGCCGAGGCGGAGTTCCAGGCCAACGGCGACGAGGCAGCGGCGCGGGTAGCTCTGGATGCAGCGCTCGCCTGCGAGGGCGTCCGCAAGGGCGTCGATCTCTCGGCGGCCCAAGCGGCAAACGACGGCCTGATAGGCGCCGCCCTGTTCGACGAGATCATGTCGCAAAAGTACACTTCGTTGTTCCTGAACCGCGAGGTCTGGAACGACTACAAGCGCACCTGCCGGCCCGCGATCGTGACGTTCCAGGGGCGTGACGTCCCGGGGCGACTGTTTTACTCCCCTGACGCGAGGGAGACGAATCCGAACATTCCGGCGCCGAGCCAGCAGCCGGCCCGGAATGACAACGATCCGAACGCCTGCTAGCAGGAGGGACTTGAACGAGTTGAACTGGTCACAGCGGATTATCTGGCGTGACTAGTCTCCTGAATGGGGTTCTGCCGGTCGCCATGGTGCTGTTTGTAGCCTGCGCGGCCGGCAGCACCGGTTCGGACACTGAGGATCTCGAACAGGATGTCATTCCCGTTTTGGTAAGGAACAACCTCACGCCGCCGACCGCGATAACCATCCGCGTCCTCAAGCCCTCGGGCACCAGGGTCGTTCTAGGCACGGTACCGCCGCGGACCGCCCGGACTTTGCGGTTCAAGGAGTCGTTCTTCGAGAGCGGGTATCTCCTGGTCGCGCAAACCACCGAAGGAACAGAAGTGGCCTCCCGGCCGTTCGACCTCTTTCCCAGATCGGCCGTGGAGTGGACACTAACGACGAACAGCCTCGCTGTGAGAACCAAGTGACCAGAGGGTTCCGTTCGGCAACACACCGCCGTTTGACTGCCATCGTGGCCCTGATCGGGACCGCACCGATTGGATCGGGCTGTTTCGCTTACGCCACGGTGGCCGATGGCGCTCCCCTCCCTGAACAGGGTGTACGGATCCGGGCGCACCTCTCAGCGCCCGATCGGGTCCGCCTCACCAACATTACCGCCGAGAACGTCGTCAGAGTGGACGGGGACGTAATCGAGTGGGAACGGCAGCAGCTACGCGTGTCGGCATTTTGGCTCAGGTCCAGTGGCGGCATCGAACACAGGGGCGTTGGCGAATCCGTCACCATAGAACGGTCTCGCATTGTGAGCCTCGAAAAGAAGACCGTATCGGTGGCCCGTACCGGCGCGTTCGCCGGCCTGATCGTTGCGTTGGGTCTGATTGCGCGAGCGGCGTTTGGAGGGATTTCGGGCGGAGGCCAGCCTCCTGGGCCGCCGCCGCCAGCACAGTAGTCCGCTCACCCATGCCAAAAGTCACGTCTCAATCTCTGGTCGTGAGCGTCCTGTTCACCATCGGAAACGGATAGTGCCCAAGTTGCCAATCGGGATCGCCACGGCGCTTCTCGTAGGCGCCTGTGGTGGCGATCCTGCCGGCCCCGGCACAACCGCCTTCCTTTCTGTTGGGGCCGGCGGGTTACACACGTGTGGGCTTGCCACCACCGGCGGTGCGTTCTGTTGGGGGTTCAACGGGGCAGGTCAACTGGGAGACGGCACGGCAACCGATCGGGCCACGCCCGTGCCCGTCACCACGACCATCTCCTACGCATCCCTCGCGCCGGGGATCCCCCACACCTGTGCCCTCGACGGGGACGGGCGTGGCTTCTGCTGGGGTCAAAACGACCGTGGCCAGCTGGGCGACGGCTCCGTCGTCAATCGTTCGACGCCCAGTCCCGTCGGAGGAGAACTCCTTTTCTCATCGACGGCCGGGGGAGGTACCCACACGTGCGGCGTCGCGAGGGACGGCACCGCCTACTGTTGGGGAGACAACGGGCTGGGTCAACTTGGAGACAGCTCGACGACGTCACGGGACTCACCAGTCGCGGTAGCCGGGGAGCTCACCTTCGCGTCGGTGAGTGCCGGCGCCGCGCACACCTGCGGGATCACCCTGGACGGCAGCGGGTACTGTTGGGGTCGCGGAGCTGCGGGTCAGCTCGGTAACGGAGATCCCAGCGATCAGAACGCCCCGGTGGGCGTCGCGAGGAGCCTCAGCTTCGCATCATTGCGTGCCGGAGGGTCTCACGTGTGTGCGCTTACCGATACGAGCGAGCTCCATTGCTGGGGCGACAACGACTTCGGCCAGCTCGGCAACGGATCGAATATTCGCGTCGGCACGCCGGTACGCATCGCCGAGCAACTGACGCTTCGAGAAATCACTGCCGGACTGGATCACACCTGCGGTGTGACCGCGGACGGAACCGCCTACTGCTGGGGTCGGAACCACCACGGGCAGCTGGGCGACGGATCCACCACGGACCGCACCGCGCCGGTTGCGGTTTCGGGCAGCCTTCGCTTCCGCTCGATCACCGCGGGAGGTCTCCACACCTGTGGGATCACCACGGAGGGAGAGGCGCATTGCTGGGGTAACAATGCCAATGGGCAACTGGGATCCGCGGCTGGGACAGATCGCCCCTCACCGGTCCCCGTCTCGGCGCCTTAACGACCGGCGCCCGCCCGTTCGGGCACAACGAGCTCCCGCCTTGTTGCTCCCATGATTCTGTCGGAACGGAGACGAACCTGTGCATGTGTCGCGACGCATTCTACTGGTTCCCCCTGGCTGCCTGGCACTGGTGATCTCCGCTACACTCCTTCACGCCCAAGGACACCCTCCTGACGAGGCCGTCCTCATCCACCTGGTGCGGGTCGATGAGGAGTGTGCGGAGCCGAAGTCCTGCCTGCTTCCCGTCACGCAGCTGGGAGACTTGATCGCACTGACCTCCCACCCGGGCGATCGCTTCCTCATTGCTCTCGAGAACCGCTTCACGGAGCCGCGCTACGGCGGCCTGATGGTCATTTCTGGCGTCTCCGAGGTGAGCCAAGTCGCGTGGCCGCACCCTCTCCGGCCGGGCGAGTTCCAGGTGTTGCCAGACACGATTCTCATCGATGACCGAATCGGCACGGATCTGCTCATCGTCCTGACCTCGCAGCACTACTTCACTCCCAACGAGGTTCCAACCCTTGAGCGCGACGATTTCCTTCGGGAGGGGAATTGGGCCGTGAACGAAATCCTGAAGCGTCTCGAGCGGAACCGTTCAGGGGTGGACGTCGGCCGGGTGTATTTTCACATCACCCAGCCTCGGCCGTAGCTGGCTGGGGCGGACGGCGACCCCCGCAGAGTCAGAAAGCAGGAATTGACAAGCGGACGCCGAGCCCGCTTCGCCGAGTAACGGCCCTGCTCAGTTCCGGGCGGAAACCACTATCGCGCCACCTCTCGCCCGCGGTCACGAAGCCCACGAACGCCCCGAGCGCCCCTCCACTCCCCCCAGCCACCAAGACCAATGTCGAAACGTCCGTTTCCGGCTCCGCAAGGACCTTCACGACCAGGGCACCGACGCCTCCAATGGCGCCACCGATGAGGGCTCCCGCCCCGGTACTTGGAAGCCAGTTCCGTCCGGCGTGAACCCCGATCCGGATGAGCGAGCTCAGAGCGACGCTCACCGTCTCGCCATATCCATCGGGTTCCACAAGCAGCGTATCGGCGCGGAGGTCCACGATCGTCGCCACATACAAGTACTCGGGAGAGAGAAGCCGAACCCGGTCACCCGGCTTGATCACCGTGGGCTCCTGGGCAGAGAGCCCCGCAAGCGGCAAGAGCACCAATAGGAGGACGCGCAACGTTCGCACCGAGAAACTCCCGCCAGTTCGTATCAGCGCGATCCCCCCGAGCCACCAGTTCCCCTCGACCATCGTCGGCCGTCGGTTCGGCACCGCGCACACAGACCAATCGAGGCCCGCGTCTTTCTCCGCAGGCTCACGCCGCGATGACCCGTCGAACCGTAGGACGACCCGCCCACGATGGGGAGACTCCTTTGTTTCATCAGGGCCCGTACGCCTCTCGAGAGCGCGCTGCGCTTACCCACGATCCTCGTACAGAGCTCGGCTTCCAACCCTGCGTCCACGGTGACCGGTCATCGTCCCCGCCGCCCGAGGCTCGTCAATCGTGCACCCGGGCGAGGGGGGAGGCTGTACAGTTGATACCCATGGAACGTCCAGCGCATATGCAGGAGGTTTTCGGCGGGCTCAGGTGCGGAGCGGATTGCGGCTGGGTTATGTGAGCCCGGTGACAAGCCGCTCGCCTGCGGGAGAACCACCAGCGCCATGAGGACGCCCGGTTTCGCGCGCACGCCAGGGGGCAGTCGCAACAACACGGTCTGCATCGGCTCCGCGCGGCCGAGGGGCCAATCCGAACTCCCGTCCCTCAGGTACACGCGGACCTGGTCCGGCGTAGCGTTGCGGAACTCGAGGGTGGGGGCGGACGAGTCCCGCGTTTGAGCGAGTCTCGGGGCGCACCCGATGGTGCTGCCGATCAGAATGAGGAGCGGCCATGCCGCTCTTCTTCGGTTCAGGCCTTGGGCGTCGATTCCACTCCTGATCATGATGACCTCCTCTCCCGTCGATCCACGTCACCGGTTAGCGCGTACGTCCCGGGGGGCAGCCAAGGCTCACCATGAGGGCGGCCGCAATCCGGGATGCGCTTCTCAGGCCTGGCCGTCGCACCGCCCTTCTGGCTGGCCGCGGGAGCTTGGGGGTGCCCTCCAGGGGAGAAGGGGTGTGTCGAGGCCCAGGGGGCGGCCTTCGTGAGCCAAGCAGATACCGAAGGGGTGATCGGTTCGTGATCGTGCCAGGAACAGCACCCGGGCCACCATCGGTGCACGAATAGCGACGGGCACTTACGGGTCGGTCACGGGCGTCTGTATTTGGAGGCTTCTTGCGAGTTGGGCCTTCAGCTGGGAAGTTGAGGCTTACATAAGGCTGAGATAAGTACTCTATCCCACTCTGTTACATGGAGGTTACCTTAGGCTTTTGCTTCGAGAGGCGAGAGGTCTGTGTTTGCGGCCGCGGCCCCGCCTCCGGTCAGGCGTCCCTGCGTTAGCTCCTAGGCACCTCGTGTGAAGGGCTCGAAAGGAGGGTGGCTGGCAGGCCCATATTATCGGACGATCGGAATCCTGTCGTGGGCCAATGCCTATCTGCCGCGTTAGCGTTATGTCCAACAACGATCAGCTGGCAGATCAGAGTCGCTGCCGTCTGGTCTATCTTCGGACGCTGGGGTCGATGGACCTCAGCGTTGAGGGCAGTCCGTGTGATGAACTGCTCGCGCAACCGAAGCGCCTCGCTCTCCTTGTATACCTTTGTGCATCCAACCCAATCGGCCAACACTCGAGAGATGAACTCGTCGCTTTGTTCTGGCCCGAACAGAACCATCACAACGCTCGCAATTCCCTGTCC
>JBDHAF010000124.1:0-11709 GCA_039588255.1 Gemmatimonadota bacterium
GTCTTACGACGTTCCAGAACGGCGGTTAGCTTCGCGGTGTAACGCCACAAGGAGCCGTTCATGCGCCGTATGCTCGTCGTTGTTTCTCTTGCCTGCATCGGCATCGCCACCACTACACTCTTGGCCCAATCCCAGTCACAGCACGTCTTCATGGTCACGGCCTACCGGGCCCACGCCGGGCAAGAGGCGGCGTACAATCAGGCCCTCAACGAGCGGGCGAGGCCGGTCATGGATGAGCTGGTCCGGCGAGGCGTTCTGGTGTCGTACCTGTTTCTGTATCAACCCGAGGGGGCCGGGGAAAACACCCACATCGTTATCATCGAACTCCGGGATCGGGACGGGATCGAAGCCCTAGACGCGGAGGAAGGAAGGGTGGCCGAGGAGATCTTCGGTCAACCGTACGACGAATGGGTGAGCGTGTTCCCTCCGCTGCGCGAGCGCCTCTGGTCACAGGTGTACGTGTCGCCGTGACCCGCTACTTGCTCCTGGCCGGACTTGTCGCACTCACGCCACCGCTGCACGGCCAAACCCATCGCTTTTTCGGGAACGTGGCGCTCACGCCGGGCGTGCCGGTGGGCGAGTTTGCGGATTACATCAACTTTGCATACGGGCTGGCTGGCGGCGTGGGCGTCAATCTCGACGATCGGGGCCTGTTCGGCCTTCGGGCGGATGTGTCGCTCCTGCTCTACGGCGAGGACGAGTTGGAAGGTGGTGAACGGGTCGAAAACACGATCGTGTCGTTGGGCATCGGCCCCCAGATCATCCTGCCCGGTGGCGTCGTTCGTCCCCATCTGTTTGGTGTGGCCGGGTTTTCCTACCTCTCCACCGAAACGTTCGAGGTCATCGGCGATCAGATCCTCGGCAGCACCACGAACTTCGATCACATCACCTTCTCGGTGGTAGGCGGGGGAGGCCTGTTGATCCAGGTCAGCGCCGGGGTGGCGTTGGACTTCTCGCTCGTGTATTACCGGAACGGCCGGGTGGAGTACTTGCACAGCGCGAGCCTGCAGCAAGCGGGTGACGGGAGCTACATCATTGCGCCAGTGGAGAGCGACGGGGACCTTGTGATGTTCCGGGCGGGAGTATCCCTGGGCATCGGGTGAAGCAGGTGGATTGGATTGCAATTCCAGGTGTGGTCTGTGAGGGCTTCGGTGTGGCGTCGGGCGGGTGCAGTGCGTTTCCCGAGGGCACGATCCGCGCGCAGATCCCCCTGTTCCTGGAGCGCGGGCTCGATTTGTCCCATTGCTTTCCGGGAACGCTCAACGTCTCGATCGCGCCGCGAACGCTGATCTTGATCGAACCGCAGTACACGTTTCGGCAGGTGCGTTGGGCGGCCAACCATCCCGCCGAGGACTTCTCGTTTTCGGCGTGTAGGATTTCGTGCCATGGCGTCACGCAGCCGGGATACGTCTACTACCCGCACCCCGAGACCAAACCCCAACATTTCCAACCTCCCTACGTCGTCGAGATCCTGGCGCCGTTCATCGAGGGAGTTGCGTACGAGTCACCGGTGACCATCGAGCTCAACCCGGCCGAGGTTCGCGTCGTGGAGGATCTGTCCGGGACGTGAGGTGATCAGGTCTCGCGCCGGACTGCGTGGGGAGCGTCGTTTTGGCACTCCGCTGTCAGCTCTCGGGTTGCGGGCACGTGTGGCGCGTCCGACTCGCCGCCTGTCGCGCTCTGCTCCGCCCCAGGTTCCAACTCCGCCAATCATCCGCTTCCCGTGGTGTCCAACGATCGATGGCATCCCAGAACGTTTTGCACTGGTCGTCCGCGAGCAGCCCGGGGGCCCGTGCAACCAGCTCGGGGATCGCGTCTGCGTTCAACCTGGCGGCGTATTCCAGATCCAGCTCCGCGCCGGCCTCGGCGCGTGCCAGATTGGCGCGCACGATGACCGCATCCGGGTTCATGACGTTGAGGATCGCCAGGGTGGCGAAGCCGGTCGTCACCGCGCCGAAGGCGAAGCGGTCTCGCATGCCCCGCAGCACCGTGGCGCCGAAGAGCGCTAGCACCACCCCGATCCAGATCATGAACGCCATGGCGTAGAAGCGATCCTGTGTCAGGCCGTAGGCATCCATGTAGAGCCGCATGCGCTGCACCGCCGACAACATGATCAGTCCGATGAGCACCAAGAGCGTTGCGGAGAGCGCCCGGAAGCGCCCGACGCTTTTCGGCTTGGTCTGGTCGAGCAGCCACTCGGCCCCCAGGAGCACGGGAAGCAGCAGCGTTGCCGCGGTCACCAACTCGAAGAAACCACCGCGGGCGTACTCGGCGTAGGTGAGGCCCGCCGTCTCAAGAATCACGGCCTCGCCGCCAAACAGGTAACGGGCTTGGAGGACCACGAACACCAAGAAGGTCAGGCACAACGCTCCCAGCGGGATGCCCAACTCCAGGATCCCCAGGGCCGGCTTGCGGGGCGCCTTTGCGAGCATCGTGCCGCCAACACCGAGGACGTGGTCCGTGCCACGGGCCAGCGGGCGGAGGTAACCCGCCGAGGTCCAGGCGATGACCCCGGCGAGCACGATGTGGGACGCGATCGTGGAGAAGTCCCAATCCACCAGCGATCGCACGATGCGCTCGAACCCCGGGTCCGCCGACATCAGCAGCCCGCCGAAGACGAGGAGCAGCGGTATGGCCAGCCCCACGCCCACTGCGGCTGCTCCCACGCGTTGGCCGTGGCGCGACATCTCCTGCCAACGAAAGTCATTTTGGGTGAGCAGCAGCGCGCCAATGGCGACGTTCGCGCCACTGGCGGCGAGTCCCAAAGCGTACTCGGTGATGCGGGCGGCGCGGAGCCGCACGCCGTGCATCTGCAGGGCGAAGAGGGACAGCGCCCCGAAGATCGCCACGCCGTTCCAAAAATGGAGGAAGGGCGAGGCCCGCCACGCGAAACAGACGGCGAAGAACATGACGGGGAGGAGGGGCCAGCCCGTGAGTGCGGAGCGGCCGTGGGCCCGGTTGGGTAGGAGGGCCCAGCCGGCGGCGGCGGCGACTCCCATCCACAGGGGGAGGTTAATCCCCCAGGGTGTGGCCCGGAGGAGCGCATCGCCGACGACTCCGAGGAGGGCGGCGAGCCCCAGGATGCCGAGGCCCCGCTGGGTTGGCTGAGTCAGGGACACCGCCCGGTTTGGGTTTCCACAACATAAAGTACTTTGTTTTACAAAGTCAATGCCGCAGAACACACCAGCCGAGAAGGGTGAAGCAGGGTGGAGACAGGGGACCGGTAATGGTACGAGGCAGGACACACGGCGTCCCTACCGCCGAGGCTACAGCTCCGGTTCTCCGCTGTTGCGGTCGAAGAACCCCGACGTTGACGGATCCACCGAGGCGATCCGAACCGTGGCGTGGTCCGTGGCCCATTCGGCGGGTACCAGCCATACACGGGCGTCCCACAGCATCCCCTCCAACTCGAAGGGGGCGATCGCCTCTTCGGTCACGTCGAGTTGGACCTCGAGGACCGCATCGCCTTCGAGGCCTTCTCCGGCACCGAGCGGGCGGTCGGCGAGGAGCACGCCGGTGGCGGACACCTCTTTGCCGCTTCGCGCATCGTAGAGCCCGAAGTCCCATTCGAGATCGTCGAAGCCCTCCTTGGCAATGCGGCGGGCGTCAGCGATGGTGGTGCGGTGATACAGCTTGATACTCATGAGGGGATTATGGTCGCTCCTTATGTATAAGATAAGGGAGTCTCCAGGGGACGGGGAGTGCGACAGCGGTGCCGGGTTTCAACCCGCAACGCGGCAGACCGAACCCGGCACCATAAGTGGTGGGGTGGCGGGAGTTATCCATGCGGACACGATGAACGGAATCTGGCCGCGCCAGCGGGAACTCTAGAAACAGTGGTGGTGGGAGGGGAACTGACGAAGATCCGTGCCAGGTGTGAGGCGTCAGGCTTGGTGTTGGTGGGTGATGGACACTCCCGACACCTCCAACACCTGGCACTTATTGTCACGCCGCATTCTTACGGACCACCCGCCAGACGCCACTATTGCGCCTACGGACGATGGAGGGCTCACGGCCCTTCTGGAACCAGAGTTCTCCCAGCTCGTTCAGCCACCGGAGATACGTTTCGGCGTCCACGGCCATGGTGATCATTGTTCGACTCCTTTCCTTCTATCAACACCCCGCTTGGGGGACTGTGTTCTACCCTTACAAGCGCAAGAGCCGTGCCATTTGGCTCATTTTGTAGTGTGGGGCGTAAGTTATTTCGGCAGTGTGAGTTATGACGGTGTGTGACGGGCCTCACACGGTCTCGCCATGCGACAAAGTGTCCCAAAGACGGTCCGGTGGCAGGGTGACCGGGGGCGCCGGCGTGCCCTGGTCGATGCCAGACCGCGTCGTCATTCTCAAGGCAGCACACCCCGCACAGTTCCTGTCCCTTGATGCGTGCGCCGTGATCGTCATCTGGACGCGTTGAGGGAAGGCGTGCGAATTCAGCGACGACTACTTCGCGCGCCGCCCGTGGATGAATTGAGCTGACACCGCGGCGGCCCGCACCGTTCCGCAGTGAATCTCCACCGTGTCGCCGGGGTTTACGGCGTAACCACCGGCCAGCGTAACGGCCACGGGGATGCCACGGCTTGTAAGGGATTCCAAGACGAAGTCATCCCGTCGACGCAACCCTTCCAGTGTGAGCCCCAACCCACCCAGCTGGTCGTATCGATAAGGATCGGCGCCGGCGAGATAGAACACGAGATCGGGTTCATGATCGATAACCGGGGGCATGCTGCGCTCGAGCGCCGCCAGGTATTCGGTGTCACTCGTCCCGTCTGCGAGCCCCACGTCGAGATCGCCGGGCGGCTTCCAGGCGGGGTAATTGTTCTGTTGGTGGATCGACAGAGTGAACACGTCGGTGTCGTCGGTGAAGATCGCGGCGGTGCCGTTGCCGTGATGGACGTCGAGGTCGACTACGGCGGCCCGGCCGATCTCTCCGTGTTGCATCAGGAATCGTGTGGCGACGGCAACGTCGTTGATGAGGCAGAATCCCTCGCCATGATCGGGAAACGCGTGGTGGAAACCGCCGCCGAGGTGCATCGCGACACCGTGCTTAAGCGCCACACGCCCCGTGAGGACCGTACCGCCCGCACAGAGCCACATGGCGTCCCGCAGCTGGGGCGAGAACGGCACTTCGAGAACCATCTCCTCCTGTACCGTCAGCTCGCCATGTTTGATCTTCTGGACGAAAGGCGGCGTGTGGGCCAGCGCTACGTCGTCGTCGGAGGCCGGTTGCGGCGTGAGCAGGTCGTTGCGCTCAATCGTGTTTTCCGCGAGAAGCTTGTCGAGAATGAGACGGTACTTCTGCGTGGGAAACACATGGGGGCCGATATCGATCTCGTAATCGCTGTGCCAGATGACGGAGAGTGATGATCTGGGTGTGGTTGGCTCACTCACGGCATCTTTCTTTTCGCCGGCACGCCCGGCATGTTTAGGAAACTACAACACCGACTAGGAGGCGTGAGATGGCAGACAGTGTTTACAAGGTTGTCGAACTCGTGGGAGCAAGCGACCAATCCTGGGAAGACGCCGCCAAGAATGCCGTGGAGACGGCCGGCAAGAGTCTCAAGAACCTGCGTATCGCCGAAATCAACAAGCTCGACATGACGGTGGAGGACGGAAAGGTCACGTCGTACCGCGCCCGGGTGAGCCTGTCGTTCAAGTACGGCGCGGACTGATCCCTCCGGGGAGGGTCGAGTCCGCCGGGGATTCGTGCCCAAAATAGGGTTGCCCATATATATAAGGAAAGCGGGGACGTACCGGCGCGCCCGTCGGTGCGGCCCCCGGTCATGTTTACCGACTCTGGACGCCTCGGACCGCGCCTTGGATCAGGTTGTACGCCGCCTGACGCGAAGCCCCTCCGCGATCCCGCTCTCCGGCGGGTGTGGACGCGACACCCAAGGCTGCCACCTTCTCGTACTTGAACATCTCGGTAATGGCGGCGGCCAGTTCCATGCTAGTGGGGCCGTTGGGGACGGTCAGCGGATGCCCCGCGACCTCCCGCGGGTCCAGGACGTCCATATCGACGTGAACGTAGATGACGTCTGTCAGCCGGGACAGACGGCGCATCTGCCCGTGAAGGTTGTCCGAGAGCGACCGGATGTCATCCACCGAGACCATCTCAATGTCGGATTGCTCAATGAGCTCCTGCTCCAGCGGATCCGTGTCCCGCACCGCGGCCATGACGATGTGTTCCGTGGAGAGGGCCTGATCGAGTCCGGATTCCAAGCGGAGGTTGGTTAAGGCCATTCCCGCGGAGACGGCCACGGGCATACCGCCCAGCATGCCGCTCAGTGTTGTTTCCGGGATGTTGAAGTCCCCGTGGGCGTCGATGAACACCAGGCCGACCCGCTGGGACCCCCGGGCGCCCGCCTGCTGGAGTCCACCGAGCACGCCAAGCACCGACGTACAGTTCGCCAGCAAGCCCACGGACACGTGGCCCTCCCGGGTATTCCGGGCCACGATCTCCGCGAGGTGTCCGTTCGCCAGCCCCATGCGGTGCCACTCCCCGTACTCGCGCTCTTCGTCCGGCGTGAGTCGTATCTCCTGCACGGGCTCGAGCGTGGCGCCCATCCCCTCGAGGAGGTTGGCAACGCCGCCCTGCTCCAGGTAATCCGGGACGCTAGAAATCTCCGCAACGTTGCGAGATCCGGTGTACGGCATCTTCACCAGTGCAACCTTTGCGGCCTGCTGCTGGGCCTGCGTGACGGCCGGCCAGAGGGCGAGAATGAGGACGCTCCAACCCAGCTTGCGCATGATCGGTCTCCTTGGACTCCGGGTGGTGTCCGTGACGATACGAACCGGTTGGCCGCAAGGCAAATGCACGTTGGTTGCAGCACCCGAGGGCCGACAGTCCTGAGCCGATCCAGGAGCTTCGCCGGTTGGTCGAAATCGCAGACCGGCAACGTAATCGCTTCCGCGGTGGGCGCCGATAGGCGCCCACCCTCGAGATTCCATTGAATTGAGCGGGGCGCTATAATAGCGCACCCACCATGCTTGCTCGATTCAGTCTCTACGGCTTTCTCAAGAACCAGCGGTACTTCGAGCCGTTTCTGGTACTCGCCTTTCTGGAAAAAGGGCTGAGCTTTTTCGACATCGGCCTGCTGATCTCCTTTCGCGAGCTGGCGGTGATCGCCTTCGAGATCCCGTCCGGCGCGATGGCCGATGTCTACGGTCGCCGCAAGTCGATGGTCCTCTCGTTCGTCGCCTACATCGCCAGCTTCTTGGTGTTCGGTCTGTCGCGGCAAATGGCTCCGCTGTTCTTGGCGATGTTTCTATTCGCAATCGGGGAGGCGTTCCGCACCGGGACCCACAAGGCGATGATCTTTGCGTGGCTGCGGGCGCAAGGGCAGATCGGCGAGCGCACCAGATACTACGGGTATACCAGGTCGTGGAGCAAGTTCGGATCAGCGCTGTCCGTGGTGCTGGCCGGCGTCTTCGTCTTTGTCAGTGACAGCTACACCACCGTGTTCTATCTGGCCGTCATCCCCTATGTGTTGGGCATCATCAACTTCGCCGGGTATCCCAAGGACCTCGACGAGGCCGAGGACGGGCACGCGTCCATGGGCAAGGTGTGGCGCCGGCTGACGCGGACGTTGGCCGCCGCGCTGAAGGTGCGCGACGTGCGGCGGCTGGTGATGGAGTCGATGGGATACGAGGGTGTGTTTCACGCCGTCAAGGACTACATCCAGCCGGTGCTGACGGCGGCGGCCACTGTCATGACGGCGCGTCTGTTCGTGGAAGCGGATCTCTCCGAGCCCCAGCGGGCCGTGTTCCTCGTGGTGCCCGTCTATCTGGTGCTGTATTTGTTGTCGGGGTTGGCGAGCCGGCGGGCGCACACGGTGGCGGTCGCCTTGGGAGGGGAGGATCGAGCTGCACGCGTTGTGTGGGGAGGCAGCCTGGTGGTGTTCGTGTCTCTCGCCCTCACGGCGTTCTACGATTTGCTTGCCATGGTGATCGGCGCGTTTGTCCTACTGCACGTCGTGCAGAATATCTGGCGGCCCATCCTGATCAGCCGTTTCGACTCCCACGGCGGTGAGCTTCAGGGAGCCACGTTGCTTTCGGTGGAGAGCCAATCCCGCCGCGTCGCGACGATGGTCGCCGCCCCGGCCATCGGCCTTGCCGTTGACGCGGTCGCGGCCGGGGGGCCGGGAGGACCGTTCTGGCCCGTGGGCATGTTGGGGACGGTGGTAACACTGGTGTTCTTCCTGACCGCCCTCAGAGCCGCCGAGCCAGAAGCGGGTTCCTCGTCTCGCAGCACTTAGTTCATGTCCCTTTACGCAAACGGCGGCTGAGGCCGGTGGTACGCCTCACCGGCTTCATCGAGAACGACGTCGTTCTCTTGGTCGTAGCGGAGCACGCCAAGCCCCTGAACGAAAAGGTGAACAAAAAGGTCCACATCGTCGTCGGTGGGCGTGAGTTCCCAGCCGTAGAAGACGCGCAGGTCGAACCGCTCGCGTTGCATGAATCCTTGACTCCACAGAGTCACGGTTCCGTCCGTGGCTAACTGGATGTACTCGACGGTAACCGTGCCGTTGTAGTGCGCCCACGTGCCGATGAAACGCTGCTCGAGGGACGGGGTGTAGGGGGTGTAGCTCCCTCCGTCGGCGGGCTCCATGGGGTCCTCGCATGCGGCAAACGCTAGGGCCACGGCGGCCCCCAGGAAGAGGATGCGAATGCCGTTGTTGATCTTCTGCTGGCTTTTCATTTTGGGCCTCCGGACCTGAATTCAATGGCCACAAGGTGCCCTATCGAAGTCAATTCTCGATCAAGCGAGATGTGACGAGCGACAGTTGCCTCCTCGACGTTGGGTCATTCTCTCGATCTCGGCGCCCGGATCCGTGGGGCCGTTCTCGCCGCCCGGTTGCCGCCGGCCACCCCCAATGTCATCCTTAGCATTCCCCAGTCTGGCGAGGTCCTCCATGAAGGAAGTCTCGTGTGCTGCCGTCCTGGCGACGGTGGTTTTGGCCATTCCTGGTGTTGGTGCTGGACTCGAAGCCCAGTCCGAAAATGTTGCGTTCGACCCGGGCCTGTTCAGCGGCCTGCAGTACCGGAGCATCGGGCCCTCCCGGGGCGGCCGCGTCACCGCGGTGACCGGTGTTGCGAGCCAGCCGTCCACCTTCTACATGGGAACAGTCGGTGGTGGCGTGTGGAAGACCGCCGACAACGGTCACAACTGGATCCCTATCACCGACGGGTACTTCGCCACCGGGTCCATCGGCGCCATGGACGTCGCCGACTCTGACCCGAACATCATCTACGTCGGCACCGGATCGGATGGGATCCGGAGCAACGTGATCACGGGGCTGGGCGTGTACAAATCCACCGACGCGGGAAGCACCTGGTCCTTCGTCGGCCTCCGGGACATCGGCCAAGTAGGGGCCGTCATCATTCATCCCGAGGACCCCGACATCGTGTACGTGGCCGCAATGGGCAATGCGTTCGGGCCAAGCCCAGAGCGGGGTGTGTACCGTTCATGGAACGGGGGAGCGACGTGGAATCATGTCCTCTTCGTCTCGGACAGCACGGGTGCGGTGGACCTGGAGTTCGCGCCCGACAATCCCAACGAGATCTATGTCTCGATGTGGCGCGGCGAGCGGAAGCCGTGGACCATCATCAGCGGGGCGTACGAAGGGGGAGTCTACAAGTCCGATGACGGCGGTGAGACCTGGACCCACCTCACGAACGGGCTTCCCCAAGGCCTCCGCGGCAAGAGTGACCTGGCCGTGTCGGCTGCAGATCCCGACCGGGTATATGTCATCATGGAGGCACCCGAGCCGGACGACGGATTGTACCGGTCCGACGATCGGGGGCGTACCTGGCGCCAGGTGACCAGCTACAATCCCATACTCAACCGACCGTTCTATTACACGAACCTCGATGCCGATCCGACCAACGCCGACATCGTGTACGTGAACAACGAGGGTTTCTACAAGTCGACGGATGGAGGGGCGAACTTCAGCCGCGAGCGGACACCACACGGAGACAACCACGACATGTGGATCAACCCCATCGATCCCAACATCTTTGTCCAGTCCAACGATGGCGGAGCGAACGTCACCCTGGACGGCGGGAACACGTGGTCGACGCAGCACAACCAGCCCACCGCCGAGTTGTATCAGGTGGGGATCGACGATCAGTTCCCATACTGGGTGTACGCAGGACAGCAGGACAACAGCACGATCATGGTTCCCAGCTTGCCGCCGTATTCGGTGGCCGGCGGTCCGTCGGGGTACTGGAGGGCCATTGGGGGATGTGAGACCGGCCCGGCGGTTCCCAAACCAGGCAATCACAACATCGTCTACTCCAATTGCAAAGGACGCTTCGGGCGCTACAACAAGATCACGGGGCAGGAGAAGCAGTACTACGTGGGGATGGCCAACATCTATGGGCACCACTCCGACAATCTCGAGTACCGCTTTCAGCGTGTCTCTCCCATTCACGTCTCGCCCCACGACGCCGACGTCGTGTACCACGCGTCCCAGTACCTGCACCGGACCACGGACGAGGGTGTTACTTGGGAGACTATCTCACCGGACCTGACGGCGAGGACGCCGGAGACGCAGGTGGCCTCCGGAGGCCCCATCACCCGGGACATCACGGGTGAAGAGTATTACAGCACGCTATACGCGGTGCAGGAATCCTACATCGAGCCCGGGGTGATTTGGGTGGGCGCCAACGACGGCCCCATCCACGTGACGCGAGATGGCGGGGCGAACTGGACCAACGTGACGCCGCCCGATCTGCCGCCCGGCGGCCGCGTGCAGACGGTTGAGCCTTCACACCACCAGGCCGGCAAGGCGTACGTGGCCGTGCTGCGCTACCAGCTCGACGATTGGACGCCCCGTATCTACCGGACGAACGATTACGGTCGGTCGTGGACCCACCTCACGACGGGCGACAACGGCATTCCCGCCGACTACCCGACCCGCGTGATTCGGGAGGATCCCGACCGGGAGGGCCTACTCTATGCCGGAACGGAATTCGGGATGTTCGTCTCGTTCGACGAGGGCGCCCACTGGCAGTCGTTCCAGCAGAATCTCCCGGCCACTCCGATTACCGACATCAAGATCCACCGCAAGGACTTGATAATGTCGACGATGGGCCGCGGGTTTTGGATTCTGGACGACTTGACCGCGCTGCACCAGCTCACCGATCGCGTGGCCTCATCGAGTGCACATCTCTTTGCGCCGCGTGACGCGTACCGCCTCCGCTACGGCGATGGCTTCGGAAGGGGAGGCCCGTCGCCGGCATCTCCCCAGTTCCCACAGGCGGGCGCGATGATCGACTACTTCCTCGGAGACGAACCGGACGGTGAGATCACTTTGGAGATCTTTGACGACGAGGGGAATCTGGTGCGTGGCTTCTCCAGCAGCGCCCCACCCGAGCAGTGGGAGCTACCGCAAGAGCCGGGGATGCGCGAGTTCCGGTTGGAGCGTGTCGGCGGTCCCCCTGTCTCGAAGGAGGCGGCCCGCTTGACGGTGGGAGATAGGACCGAGCGCCGGCGCTTCGAAGTGCTGGTGGATCCGCGCATCGCCGCCGACGGTGTGACACTGGCGGACCTCGTGGAACAGGTCGAGCTGAGTCTCGAGGTGCGGGATGCATTGAGCCGCGCGCGTCTGGCGTCGGCCCAGATCACCGAGTCGAGAGAGAGGTTGGCCGGGGAGATCGATGAAGCGGCCCGGGCCCGCACGGTGGACGAGGCGCTCGCCGCCATCG
>JBDHAF010000125.1:0-14892 GCA_039588255.1 Gemmatimonadota bacterium
CAGGACGGCATTGCCAGTCACGTTCAACAGGTTGCCCGCCACACTGCCCGACATGGCGTCGTCCTCACTCACGAGGCCGCAGCCGGTGACGTCCTCGAGGCTGGAATTCGAGCCTGGGATGGTGAAGGACAACGTGACCCCGCCGTCCGTGCGCAGCGTGCCGCTCACGGTCCCGGACGCCGCGTTGCAGTCGGCTGTCTGCGTATAGAGGAAGCTCCCACCGAGACGAAGAACGCCGATCCCGAGCTGCAGCCGCAGGTCGAGGACGTCAGGGCGCGCATCGCGCGGCTGCAGGGGAGCGCTAAACAACCGCGGCGACCCTCCTGATGTAGGCGCGCGACGGCCGCAATCTCAGAGGCAGATTGTAACGTTCTTTGTAACGACACCCACGGACGTCCACGAGCGCTCACGAGCGTAAATCGTTGAAAACCTGACGCCCACGCGCGCCCATGAGCGTAAACCGCCGTCTCATAATCCGTCGGTCGAAGGTTCGAATCCTTCAGGGCCCATTACTTGTAAGTATTTGCCGTACAGAGTCTTCCGCTGTAGGATCCCTGCTCCGTTTGCGTTCCTCTGAACTATCGTGTCACGAGATTTGTCACAACTGGGCTCAGCAGCCAGGCGAACCGGAACGCATTACATCGAACGCTGGTCATGCAGACAGAAGAGAACCGTATTGTGTGAATGTTCTGGCCCCCGCCGCGTCGCGCCCGCATAATGAATGAGAAGCCCCTTGAGAGATCGCGCAGTGTCCGACCAAGCCGAGCAACTGGAGCGTCTGAAGGCCGCCCTGGCCGACCGCTACCGCCTCGAGCGCGAGCTGGGGCGCGGTGGCATGGCTACAGTCTACCTCGCCGAGGACCTGAAACATCATCGAGAGATCGCCATCAAAGTTCTCAATCCGGAGCTCACCCAGTCGGTGGGTGCCGACCGGTTCCTCCGAGAAATCCAGATCGCCGCGAGGCTCACGCACCCCAACATCCTCATGTTGATCGACTCGGGTGAAGCTGACGGATTCCTTTATTACGTGATGCCATATGTGGCAGGCGAATCGCTGCGTGCTCGGCTCAATCGTGAGCCTCAGATCCCTATCGGCGACGCCCTCCAAATCACCCACGAGATCGCCGACGCCCTCGAACTCGCGCACCGAGAGGGTGTAGTGCACCGTGATATCAAGCCTGAGAACATTCTAATCGAATCTGGCCGTGCCATCGTCACCGACTTTGGTGTGGCCCGTGCCGTAACTGTGGCCGGGGGTGAGAAGCTCACCGCCACGGGGGTGGCAGTCGGCACGCCGCACTATATGAGCCCCGAGCAAGCCACGGGGAGCGGGCCAATCGACGGCCGTAGTGACATCTACGCGCTTGGCTGCCTGCTGTACGAGATGCTGGGCGGCGAACCGCCCTTCACAGGGCCGAGTGCACAGGCGATCCTTGCGCGGCACGCGGTGGATCCCGTGCCGAATCTGCGGACGCTCCGCACGACGGTGCCCGAGGGCCTGGTGAAGGCGATCGAACGGGCGCTCAACAAGAGTCCGGCCGATCGATTCGCAAGCGCCGCAGATTTCAGCGATGCACTCCACATTGCCGCTACGGCCCCGGTCGTAAAGAAACGACGTCGCACGGTACCCAGAACAGCCGCCCTCGTGTTCACGGGACTAGCGGCCGTTGCTGCCGCCGCATCCCTCGTGATAAGCCGCTCCGAGGAATCATCCCCCGTAACCATCGCTCCCACGCGGATTGCCGTATTTCCGTTCCGGGTGCGGGGGGGGGCCGATCTGGAGTACTTGCAAGAGGGGCTCATGGATCTTGTGAGTGACGCCCTCGATGGAGCTGGCGACCTCCGGCGTGTCGATCCATATGCACTCACGGCTGATCTGAAGCGGGCAGCCGTCACCATCGTCGGCCGCGACGACGCCAACGCCTCGGCTGCACGTTTTGGCGCTGGCCATTACGTGTTGGGGAGCGCCATCGATCTGGGCGAGCAGATCCGGGTCTCGGCGTCGCTCTATGCGTTGGATGGGGGACCGGACCCCCTCACGAGAAGCGTAACAGATGGCACACCAGAGACGGTCGCTGCGCTCGTCGAGCAACTGGCAGCGGAGTTGATCACGCGTCTTCCCGCCGGGGCGGGTGTCCGGCTGGAGGATGTGCGCACGGTGCGCACCGCCAACTACACCGCTCTCAAAGCCTATCTCGAGGGTGAGGCCTTGTGGAGACGCGGGTGGCCCGATTCGGCGCTCATTCCCCTCCGCCGCGCGGTGGAGGCCGATTCGACGTTCGCGCTGGCCTGGTATCGATTGAGTGTCGCCGAGGGCTTTGGTTCGTGGACCCGGGCCGCGGCAGCGATCGAACAGGCGATGCAGTACCGCGATCGCCTCTCCGTGCGCGACCAATTACTTGTCGAGTTGCAGTACGCACGACGCCACGGTGACGGGAAGAGAATCGAAGAGTTGGGCCAGGAGGTGACTCGGCTATACCCCGATCACGTGGAGGGTTGGTGGGGTCTGGGCAGAGGCCGCGTGTTTTACAGCTGGCAGGTAGGAAAACCCTTTGCCGCGGCTCGCGCCCCGCTCGAGCGGGCACTGGCGCTCGAACCCGACCATCCGGGCGCTGCCTGGCACGCCATGTTTGTAGCGGCGATCGACCGGCGCCACGCGGAGGCGGCGTCTCTGCTGGCGCGGGCGATGCGAGGAGGCGGGGCGAACTACTACCGGGCGAGCCTGCCGGGCATCCTTGCTTATGCCCAAGGTGACACCTCGGCATTGGCGGACCTGACTGCCGAGCTGGCGAGAAGGAACTCTGATGTGATTCTCGGCGCCGCACACATGCTGATCGGGTTCTCGGATAGCATGGAGGCGGGCATACGCCTGGCTCGGCTCGTGTTCGACGAAGGGCGCCCCGAGGCGGACCGGGTCCACGCCCACATGCAGTTCGCTCATTTCGAGCTGGCCCGTGGACGGTGGGAACAGGCGAAGAACGAGTTTGCGGCAGCGGCCCGCTGGGCACCCGATCGCGCGTTCGTATATCAAGCCTGGCGTGCCGCAATGCCATTCCTCAAGGTGCCCGAGGCCGAACTCTCTCGATTACGAGATTCGCTCCAGATCTGGCCGGTGCCGACGGACATCCCGTACGCTCGTGTCCCGGATGCACTCCTTCCCCACATTAAGCACTATCTGCTGGGGCTCGTGAGCGCGCGACTGGGAGCGAGCGATGAGGCGGTGCGGCACGCCGCCGCACTGGAGCAGGCTACGAGCCCACCGGACCCCAACGGGCTCAGGAGGGACCTGGCGCTCGAGATCCGGGCACTGGCTGCAACGGAGACGGGACGCTTCCAAGAAGCGCTCTCCATTATCGAGGGAATGGAGCTTCGTACGTCGGCGCTCCAGGATCAGTTCTCGCCCTTCAATCGGCGGCCCCTTGGGCGCTACTTACGTGCCGAACTCCTGTTCGCCGCCGGAAGGAATGAGGAGGCGCTAGGCTGGCATGCAGCGTGGCACTCGTGGTCGTTCACGCCTGAGGGCGTGTGGCGTTCCCCAGCGCACCGGACGATGGGAAAGATTGCAGAGCGTTTGGGCGAGTTCGAAACAGCGAGGCGGCACTACGCCGCGTTCATTGCGCGGTGGCGAGACGCTGATCCACGGCTGCAACCCGAAGTCGATGCCGTAAAGCAACGACTTAATGATCTGGCGAGCGAGCGTCGGCGGTAAATAGCCCGGGCGTCGAGACGGCCGGCTCCCGAGACCTGTTACACACCCTGTCGAACCCCGAGGTCACAGAGCGCGCCACGGCGAGGGCGCGCGTCTCCCTCGGTCACCAGGATCCAGTTCGACAAACAGGGTCTCTCACGGACAGGGATTGGGATCGTTCGCGTTTGCGCCACCCGGGCGACGGTGGGGATCGGTCGCGGCCTGTTCAGATGGTGTAGGAATGTTGGGATTTGTCTCCCGCTCCTGCTGGGGATAGAACAACCGGCCGGGGACTTGTAGTCCCCCAAAGGTCGTGATCGCCGGCCTGCAGGTGCGCTTGTAGTCGTTCCAGATTTCATTCGCCAGGAAGAGTGAAAGGTACTTCTGCAGCATGATCTCGTCGAACAGCGCGGCGCCTGACAGCCCCGCAACGACGGCCCTAGTCGCCGAGAGGTCCACTTCCTTGCGTTCCTCTTCGCAAGCCAGCGCGGCATCCAGCGCCGCCCGCGCACCCGCCTCCGTTCCGACGTGGAACTCGGCCTCGGCCATGATGAAGGAATTCTCCGCGCACGTGAGAATGAGCGGAAAGTCATAGTCGAATGAACCGTACCCCCGGCCGAGGGGGCAGCCCGCAGGTCCGGAAAAGGCCTGAATGCAAGCCACTTCCGAGGCGTCGGTGCTGGGGTCGGTCTGGTCGTTGGGATGCGATCCCACGAATTGGCTCTGGTAGGGCCCGGTGCCCTGGCCGAAATACAGGGGGAGCCGCGGGTCCGACCGCGCGAGGAGGGCGTTGACGATGAACGCCCCCGCTACAACGTTATCCTCCGGAAAGGAGTGTAGGTCATTGGGCTGCTGACTACGATCGGCCACCCAGTCGCCCGAGGCGTCGCTGATGCCAAAGCTCGCGGCTGCGAGGGCGGCGGCGTACCGATTGCGGCCATCGACTTCTACCCAGTGGAGGTGGTAACGCGCCTTGAGTGTCTGGGCGACGCGGATCCACGACTCCGGATCCCCGCCAAACGCGAAGTCGGCTGAGCCGGGCCCCACACCTTCTCCGCGCTCGAGATCGACAATGGCCTCGTCCAGCAGTGCCAGCGCGGCATCGTACACGTCGCGTTGAGCGTCCAGGACAGGCGTGGTGATGTCGGGATTCACAGCCTCGGAATACGGGACGTCGCCGTAGAGGCTGGCGAGTCGGCCGATGAAGAGCACTTCGTAGACCTTGAGAATGCCGACGTAGATACCGCGGCCCGCCCCCTCGCCCCGCGCGATTCCCAGTCGAATGTCGACAAGTCCTGCGCCACCGTAACCGGCTCTCCAGATCGTCCCCAATCCTTCATTGATTCGATACTGCGAGAGGGAAACTAGCTGCCGATCGATTCCGTCCAGCTGTTGTAGCCAGAGATTCTCGGCATCCCACCAGTGGATCTTGTCGTACGCGTTTACCGCGACGCCGGCCAGCAGTTGGTCCAGGGTTGCGTCCGGCACGGCGTTGGGATTGGTAGTAAGGGGCTCGACGAAATCGCAAGCCCCCACGGAGAGTACGGCCAATCCACCGTAGAGAATCCAGGTTGTTCGCCCCGTCCCTCTCATCAGAGTCGCCTCCGTTGACGCGGCGCTACCGCTGGAGCGTGAGGGTGAACACCACGCTGCGCGTCTGCGGATGGTTGAAGTACTCGAGACCGCGTCCCGTACTCTGTCCCGTGAGGTTGGACTCGGGATCGATCCCCGTGTAGTCGGTCCACGTTGCGAGGTTCCGGCCACTCGCCGTCAGTGTCAGGTTGTTGAACCCGATCTTTTCCAGCCACCTGCCGTCGAGCGTGAACGACACGGATATGTCTCGCAGCTTCACGAACCCCGCGTCCTCTACGAACTGGGAGTCCGGCCCCGTGAACCCGTTCCCGAGCGCGAGCCCCCATGTGCGCCAGTTGAGATTGACTGGCGTGCCGGCCCCGGGTCCGGCTCCGACGAACACCGTGTCGAGGCCGGCCCCGTGCATCCGCTCCGTCTCCTTGTGGGTTCCGTAGAAAAACAGCGCCCCCTTGGTTCCATTCCACATGTCCCCACCGTGTTTGATGTCGATCAGGCCGGACAGCCGCACGCGCTCGAAGAAGGTGAAGCTGCTGCGGATGCTCCCCGTCCAGTCGGGGTTGGGGTTCCCGATCACCCGTTGCTGTGGATCTTGCAACGGAAAGCCGGTGGATGAGATGTAGAGCGTCCCCGGCTCCACGCCGGGATAGGCCTCGTTGATGTTGACACCGTTCACCTGGATCCCGTTGCCGAATCGGACAAAATCGTCGCCAAAGAGAACCGGTAATGGATAACCCTCGACGACGCGGGCGCTGGTCGATGATATGAAGCCGTCTAGAAAAAGGGACTCGCTGCCGAGCAGGCGATCGACCTTGCTGTCGTTCTTCGCCCAGTGGCCGCTCACCTGCCAGGAGAAAGTGGAGCTCTCGATCGGGTGAGCGTCGATGGTGACCTCCCAACCCCAGTTCCGCCACGATGCACCGTTTGCAAACGTCGAATCGAACCCGGTGCTGGGGGCGATAGGCACACGAAGAATGGCATTCTGGGTTTTCTGCCAGTAACGGGTGACACCCAGTGACAGTCGGTTGTCCAGCAGCGCGACGTCCCAACCCAGTTCCCATTCCCGAGTCTCCTCGGGCTCAATCCGCTTGTTGCCCAGGGTTCCATCCGACCGCAGGATCTTGATGTTATTGTAGGAACCGCCAGAGAAGCTCTCGAACGCGTTCACGTTCGAGAACGGCGGTGGCTGGACGCCCGCCTCCCCATAGGCGACGCGAACCTTGCCAAAATCCAAGAATCTTACGTGCCGGCCGAACTCCCATACGGCGCTCGTGGTGGGATACCAATGGCGATTGGATTCCCGCGCGCCTGCGGCCGTGGTGTCGCCGCCAAAGGTGTTCGCTCCGTCGTACCGCAGCCCGCCCTTCAGGAACACCTGATCGAGCAGATCGACGGTGGCTTCCGCGAAGTACCCTTCCGTGTTCACGCTGGACTCGAACTCGAACGGGAAGTGATCAACGGCGAACTGCAGCTGGGATGCCCCCTCGATCAGATCGATGCTGAACACCCGAAACCGGCGGAACTTGGTTTGGTTGAGGTTGTGACCGAGGGTGAGGCTCGCCGAGACGTGCCGGCTGAGACGGTGCTCCAGCGTGGCGAGAATACTCTGGTCGAAGACCTCGTCCAACAGTTCTACTCGGGCGACGGCTCCGAGGCCCCCGAACGCGGAAGATCCCGCTGGTAGCACCGAGAGTCGATCGTCGCTCGCGAAGTCTTTTCCGACGAGGTAACGCAAGCTCAGCCATTGGGTCGGAGCGAAGTTTACGTTGAGGTTAACCGTCAGCCGGTCGGCCTTTGCGCTGTTCGGGAGTTCGTTGAGCACCCAGAATGGGTTGTCGAACCCCCGGCTCTCCTGCACGCTCTGCGGATTGGGGTTCAGGTACGAGAAGTGCAGCCCCGCCTCGTTGCGATAACACGGATCGAACTCGGGCGGACAGTTGTTGAATTCGGGTGGCGTGCGAAGTGCGCCCAACAACACACCGCTGACATTCGATCCCTGCTGAAGGAGGTCACTGCTGCTCGTGGTGTACGCGAAGTTGCCGGTTACCGTGAGATTGTCAGCCAAGTCGTGACTGCCCTTCAACCGGCTGGTAAAGCGCCGATAGTCGGAGTTCCCCTTGAGCGTGCCGTCGTGATACAGGTAGCCGCCGGATAGGTAGTAGGTGGTCCGATCACCGCCACCCGACAGCGTCACGGTGTTGTCAGTTCGAAGCCCCGGCCCGAACAGCTCGCCGGCGTGATCGAACACCTGCGTCTGGGGGTCGAACTCTTCACCCCAGCTCGTGGGATGGAAAACCGTCCCCGTGCCGCCGACAGGGCTGTGCCGCAGATCCAGTCCCTGGCGGAATCGTGTCTGGAGCTGCGGGAACTGGGTCGCTCGCTCGAAGGCCACGGAGCTCTTGACAGTGACTCGGGTGGTGTTGCGGCGCCCGGATTTGGTCGTGATCAGGACGACACCATTGGATGCCCGGGACCCGTAGATGCTCGCCGCCGCCGCCCCTTTCAGGATCTCGATGCTCTCGATGTCGTCGGGATTCAGGTCCGCGGCGCGGTTCTGATCAGCCGTCCCCGCAACATTGGATGTAGTTTCCCGCGTGGCGTTGGTGATGGGAGTGCCGTCCACGACGATCAACGGCTGCGTTCCCCCCTCGACGCTCTTGGTGCCCCGGATCCTGATGTAGGCGCCGGCCCCGGGATCGCCGGTGGAGCTGGTCACTTCCACGTTGGGTGCCTTGGCGGCGAGCGCGTGGATGACGTTCTGTTCCTGGCTTGCCTGGATCTCCTCGGCGCGGACCGTGTTGATCGTCGAGCCGATCTTCATCCGCTGTTCTGAGAGACCCTGGCCGGTGACGACGACGGCCTCCAGCAAGAAGGGGTCTGACTCCAGCACGAAGTCCCGAGCGATCTCCATCCCGTTTGCCAGGGTGAGCCGGGTCGTGGCGGAGCGGTGGCCGATCAAACGTGCTCTCACCACGACCTCGACGGGCGTGTCCCTCAATCGGGCTTCGGGCACCAGGAGGGTGTACAGTCCCCGCTCGCCGGCGGTGGTCGACAGGCGGAGCGCCTCGATCACGATTTCGGCGCCGGGAATCGGTTGGCCCGCGGCGGTGCGCACGGTCCCCGTCAGCGTGGCCTGTCCGGGAACCTCCCCCGGCTGTGCCACGAGGAGCAGCCCGGACAGCATGGGTGTCGTGATTGCGAGGAACTTGCGGCGGGCGGACGGAAGCATGATGCACCTCCCACCAAGGAAGAGCCTGAAAGCGCCAACGTGTTGCAATACGGTGCGCACAGCGCGGCCTGAAATGCGAGACACGGAACGGAGACCGGCTGGCTCCATTCCGCGAATCCCATCCCCTGGCAGCCCCCAGACCTGCAGGTTTTCTCGACATTCCTTCATAAATCGTTGGTGCCTGAAATCGTCGTGAGATTCGCATGAGACGTCAGTCACAGTCGCCTGCGTGACCGTACACTAAACGGACCGTTCCACTCCAATCCGTGTAACAACATCCACGAGCGCCCGCGAGTGCTCACGAGCGCACATCGTTGAAAAACCGACACCCACCAGCGCCCACGAGCGTAAAACGCCGTCTCCTCTACTACGTGATGCCCTACATCGAGGGGGAGTCGCTGCGCGGGAAGCTCATGCGAGGGGGGAACTGCCGGTGCACAATGCCGTGCGCTGCGGCCAGGGCCCGGGACTGCGCGACCGGGTCGGCGTTTGCCAAAGCGTGGGAGCCGGAGACGGAATAAACACGATGACACGCACTCGCCTGGCTGTGTCGCGGCGCGAATTCATCAGGAGCCTGAGCGTGATGACCGCCCCGTTGCTCCTGGGCTGCAGCTCGCGCGGCGCTACGGAACCTGGGCCCGGTCCGTCACGCCTCCAGGCACGGCCCGGCACGCCAACTGTGACGCCGACGACGGGCCTGAGTCAGCTGGGACTCGAGCCCGATCGAGACGGGCTCCTCTACGTGCCAGAGAGTTACTCTCCGGACACGCCGGCACCCCTGTTCGTCGCCCTCCATGGCGCAGGTGGGGAGGGTGCTTCCTGGGCGAGCTATCCCGCACGGGCCGAAGCTCGCGGCATGATCCTGCTGGCGCCCGACTCGCGTTCCTCCACGTGGGATCTGGTTCGCGGCAGCTTCGGCCCCGACGTCGAGTTCCTGGACCGGGCGCTGCGTTTCACGTTTCAGCGCTGCGTGATCGATCCGACCCATGTGGCGCTTGGGGGGTTTTCAGATGGTGCGTCGTATGCGCTCTCGCTGGGGGTTTCCAACGGAGATCTGTTCAGCCACCTGGTGGCATACTCGCCGGGTTTCATCGATCCGTCGCCACCCGTCGTGGGCAGGCCGCGGGTCTTCGTGTCCCATGGGACACACGACAGCTTCCTATCAGCGCGTGTGACCCGCGACGTCCTCGTGCCACGGCTTCGCCGTGAGGGCTATGATGTCACCTTCCAGCTGTTCGAAGGCGGCCACGCGGTCCCTGCCGAGATTTCCGAGTTGGCGTTGGACTGGTTCGTCGAAGTGTGAGCGGCCCGCTGTCTTGCGCATCCGTGCCCTGACGAACGAGCAGCCGCTACGGCCGCGCTGCTCGAAGGATGGGCCGGGGCGTGCGAAGCCGACCGAACCGCTACTCGGCGCGGAACGCGACCATCGGATCGACCCGCATCGCGCGTCGGGCCGGCAGGTAGACCGCAACCAGCGCCCCCCAACCAGCAAGACCGTCACACTGAAGAAGGTCACCGGATCCAGTCCGCTGACCCTACCCAGCACCCGGCAGGCCGCCTCACGAAGCGACCGGTGAGTCCTCGGAATCGTCCCAGCGTTTTGCGATTGCGGTAAGAAGTGGGGATGCTGCCGTTTTACCGCATTTCAGACACGACAGAGGACCTCCGTAACACCGCGTAACACAACATTTCGTCGTATCTGAGGCCTTCGGCTGCCTGAATGGGGTTCAGGGGGTCGCGGGTTCAAATCCCGCCGTCCCGACTGCTAAGGCCCGACGTTGCAAGCAATTGTGATGTTTGGCCTGTTGCGTCCTGGCGAGGTGGGGTAACGAGTGGGGTAACTTCTCCCCCTAACTTGCCGCGCGATCTCGCACCTTTCGCGGCTCACTCATCACCGCCAGCATCGTGTCTTCGTCGGGGTGCTGGTAGCACGACAACAGCGTCGCCGTGTCCTTCCAGCCACCAGCCGCCGCGACATCCTTGATCGGCAGGTGTTTGCGCTCCGTTGCCCACTTCCGTCGCAGGGGATGCCACCGGCCGCCTTCCAGCTTGGGGAGGCCCGCCTTCTTCTCCGCTACTGTCAGCCACTTGTCGAAGAGATGGCGATCCATCGGCTGGTCAGGCTTGCGCTCGCCGGGGAACAGCCAGCCCCCGACCGCGCCGAGGTGGCGCTGAAACTGCTTCAACTCGTCGCACAACGGCTGGGGAATCGGCACGACGGACTCCCGGCCCCGCTTGTCTGCGTTGGCGCGCCACCGGATCGTGTGTCGCTCCAGGTCCACATCGTCCCACCGCAACTGGCGAATGGAACTGAGCCGCCGACCGGTCGCTTCCGCGAGCACCAGGGCGAGTTCCAGCTTGATCCATCGCATACGCTCCCGCTCCGCCGTCGCTGCTGCGGCGAATTGCTGCATGGCCGTGCGGGTTGCGACGACCCGGTCCCACGTGGCAACGGGCCGGCGGGGGTTCTTCTCCACGGGCAGCTTGACCCCACGCAGCGGGTTGAGCTCCAACACCGGCTGGCCACGGGGGCCGCGCTGACGGGTTGCCCAGTTGAGCGCCGTCTGCAACGTCACCAGATCGGCCGCCACGGTGCGCGCTCGCACGGGGCGCTCACCGCCCATTCGTGTTTGCCGGTAGCGTTCGACATCCGAGTCGCTGAGGGATCGGACGTCGCGGTCGCCGCCCAGGAACGCGACGACGCGTGCGAGCCTGCGCTCGTCCTCCTCCCGGCTGCGCGGCTTCTTCGCCTGATGCGCCGGCGATCCCCGGTAATTGTCAAAGAGCATGCGAAGCGTGAGCTTGCCTCCGCCGAGCGCGGTGCGCCGAGCCTTCAATGCGACCAACAACTTGTAGCCGTCCGCATGGGCTCGCTCTTTATCGCTGTGCCGGAGGCTCTTCTTGGTGGCGACGCGCTTGCCGTCGACGTACACCTCGCGGCCGCCAGGCCGGAACGGTCAGCCGGAGTTTGAAGTCCTCATCGACGACGAGAGCGTCATGGGCGACGAGGACGGGAGACGCCAGCCCCCTCGAAGCCTGAGGGAGGCGCGGTCATAAGAGGTCCTTTTGATGTCCACCTGGGGCCAGAAGCCCGCAAGAGGGGCCGAGGCTCAGACCCCGGGCGCAGGAGCCGCCGCTGCCGGGACACCCTCCTGGTAGAGCCAGGCTCCGATGGCCGTCGCGATCGGTAGCTCGAAGATCCCCCAGACTAACGTGACCACCACGAGGTTCGTCGGGAATATCCCCACGAGTACCGTAGAGCCGAAGCCCAGGAACCAGGCGAAGAACCACACGACTAACCCGGTCAGAACGGCGGTCTTGACCCCAGGCCCGAACCTCGGTCGTACAGCGGCATATAGCCAGACGAGGCCGATGCCCAGGACGAAGCCCCAGATGATGTAGCCAACCCTCGAGCCGGCGCCAGTAGGCACCGCCCGGTTCATTGACTCCATCGCGGCGGCCCACTGGGCGCCGAGAATCGGCCCGTTGAGCAGGAACTCGAGGACGTTGATCACCACGCCGGCGAGCAATCCACCCACGATTACCCGCCCAAGGTTGATCTTACCCATTCGAGCACCTCCTTCCGCTGGTGGAAGGGCAGAAGGCTATTGACTGTCTGACTTGAGGAGAGGCAAGGCGCGAATATGCCGCGGTTCTCGGTCTCTGGCAACACATGCTGCGGGAACCGAGAGGGCCAATAGCTGGCTCGTCTCGTGGACCACCCCCGCACCGTCGGGTGGCGCCAGACAGGGCATCCCCAGCGACTGGTACAACTGGTACAGTGGTACGGCTGATAGCCGTTTAAGGCGTTACGACACGTACCCACGCCCCGCCGTGCCCCATCCCCTCGACTGGCTTCCCTTCACCCAGGCTGCTGCGGAGCGCGAACGCTCGACCATCGCGTCCCGGAGAGCGTGTCGCCCTTGCCGTCCGTAGAGGATCGCGAGGTTGATGAAGGTCAGCTCGTCCCACACCGTAGGCACCCAGCCACTAATGTCCCGGATAGCTATCGCCCGCAGGTAGAACCGCTCGGCCTCGCGGAGGTCTCCCCACTCCTGCTGGGCGAACCCGATCCGATCATAGGCGTAGGCCGCCATCGGATGCAGATCCCCGACGGACCTGCGTAGCACCTCAAGGGCTTCGCGAAACAGCTTTCGCGCTCGAAGAACTGGGAACACCGTTTTAGGATCGGCCTTCCGCGACTTGTCCAGCAGCACCATACCATGCCGCAGCAGACCGTCGGCGCGGCGGAGAGCCGTTGCGTGGGGGGAGGCGCTGTCGAACGGGAGGCTCGGGGGACCGGCGAGGCTCGTCACTACGCCCCAGGGACCGCGTTGCGCTGGCGCGAAGAGGGGTGCTTGGTCCTTTTGCTCCTCCTCGGTCGGTAACGCGCTTTGCACTTCCGGCTGGTTCGAGCCTGGCCGTTCACGGGCCCCGCCTTCCTTCAGCGCCACCTCGTAGGCGAATGGGCTCTCCCTGCCCTGCGAATCCGCCCGACATAATCCCTTCACCGGTTGAAACTCTTGGCGAATGACCGCGTCGCGCCGCCTCGCTGCACGGGAAGACTCGGGGCGCGGGACGAAGTAGACGACTCGGCCGAACACCGTGAACCGGGACGCCACCTGGCTCTCGTGTTCCCGCACGTGGAACGTAAGGCGGGCAGATCGGCAACCAAGCGGAATCGCAAGCACCGTCGCCGTCAGGACGGTGTGCTGGAAGTCTTGGACCTGCGGTCGCGGGATCCCGACGCGCAGTGCGACGTAATCCTGGTAAACCTCCGAGAACTGCCAGTCATGGAGCGCGATGCGTGGCACGTGCTACCTCCCAATACGGAACAACCGGAGGAAATACCCGTGGTGCTTGCCTCTGACCTCTATCTTCGGTCGGCCCGCCACTCCAGCAGGTCCCCGGGCTGACACTTGAACGCCCGGCAGAGCCGGTCCAAGGTGGCGTGATCAAGACGGCGGAACCGCCCCTCGGGACGGGCCAGCTTATAGGCGAGCGTGATCGAAAAGCCCGCCTCCTTCGCCAGCCGGTACGCCGTCCAGCCGCGCTTCTTGAGATGAGCCGCCACCCGGAGCCGCACCATAGTCGGCCAGTTTACCACTATTACGCGTTCTGGACAATAATACCCGGAACGAGTAATATTCGTGCGTGGAACCTCAGACTCGATTCGCAATTGGCTACTGCCGTGTCTCCCGGGAGGAACAGGCACGGGACGGGGTGAGCCTCGACGCCCAGCGTGCCCGCATCTGTTCCTACGCGGAGGCCAAGGGGCTTCAGCTCACGGAGGTCCTATCCGATGAAGGCTTCTCCGGCAAGAACCTCACGCGGGCGGGCCTCGAAGATCTCCTTGAGAGGTGCCGACGAGGGGAAGTCGACCACGTCATCGTCTGGAAGCTCGACCGCCTCACCCGCCGGACCCGTCACCTTCTCACCCTCGTAGAGGACCTCTTCCTGGCGAAGGGGATCGAGCTTCACTCAGTCAGTGAGTCCCTCGACACCTCCACGCCGCACGGTCGCTTCGTGCTCACCCTCTTCGGTGGCCTCGCGCAAATGGAGCGGGAGTTGATTGGGGAGCGCACCAAGGGTGCCCTCGCCTACAAGCGCGAGCAGGGACAGCCCACCAGCCACCCGCCCCTGGGGTTCAGGCCGAACGGGAAGCGCCACCGGATGGTGCCGGTCGCGGACGAGTTGGAAACGGTCCGCCGCATCCTCTCCCTCTGGAGACGTGGGAGGAGCTACCGCGCCATCGCGGCCACACTCAACGACGACGCCGTCCCCACTAAGCAGAACGGGCGCTGGCACCACACGACCGTCGCTAAGGTGGTCCAGAGACGCTCGCTCTACGAGCCGATTCTGAGAGCGGTGTAGGGAACCGTGCTCAGCGTGAAATCGCTTCTCGACAGGATCGGAGCGTCACCCTCTCCGGCGCGGTGTTCGCGGTCTCCGAACATCCCTGAACGGCGCAAAGAACTCCGCCAAGCTGATCGACATCGCGGCGAGGATGGCCGCGAGCATATCAACGGTCACGCCACTCTCGCCGCGCTCCAGCCGTCCCACATAGGTCCGGTGCACCCCAGCCCGATTGGCAAGGGCTTCCTGCGAGGTGATGCCAGCGCGTTTCCGTAACTCCCGCAGCCGTCGTCCCAGTATTCGCCGGAGCGGAGGCTGCTTCTTCCGGGCCATATCGCCCACAGCCTATTGACGCCGCATAGAAGTAGCGACAGCATAGAAGTAGCACGACCGGTCCGGATCTCTCTCACGAAGCCCAATTGAAGGAAGGACGGGTCCGCATGACGCTACCCAGGATACACCTCTTCGGCTGTGTGATCGTCGCCGCGCTCGTGGCGTGCGGCGGAGACAACGGAACCGGACCAGAGGT
>JBDHAF010000126.1:0-11426 GCA_039588255.1 Gemmatimonadota bacterium
ACGCTGAAGATCGCGGTGTTGACGCCGATGCCCAGCGCCAGGGTCAACGCGGCAATCACGGTGAACCCGGGGCTCCGCATCAACCCGCGGACGGCATAGCGCACATCTGCCAGGAGAGAGTCCACGAACCTCGCCATTCTCTTTTCCTTTGCCTGGGTGGCGCCCTCGGAAGCCCGCGTGCCCCTGCTCTCGGCGATCAGGCGCGCCGCCACCACCGGGTCGCCGAACCGCACCGCCAACTCGTCGGCGGTGCGCCCGGATTCGAGCCCCTCGGCGAAATGGTCGGTGAGATCCTGGCCAACCGCGGCGGCGTCCCCCGTATTCAACTCGGCCAGCCGGACGGTCTCGCGGACGAGGGCGTCCAGGGAATCGGGGAGTGGATTCGTCACCCTTCACCCCCTGCTTGGACTTCGCCGGCCTCTCGCACCACGCCGATCTTTGCCATGGCGTGGACCAGCCGACTCCACTGGCTCTCCCGAGTCTTGAGCCACTCACGGCCTTCCGGCGTGAGGGCGTAGTACTTCCGGGTCCGCCCCCCCTCCGACTGCCGCTTGCTTGGGCGAATGAGCTTCTTGGACTCGAGGTTGTAGAGCATGGGATAGAGGGTGGAATGCCCCATGGCGAGGACGCCCTCCGACTGCCGGTCGAGGGCCTCGGCCAGCTCGTAGCCGTACATGTCCTTTTGTTCCAACAACTTAAGGACTGAGAGGACCCCGGCTCCCCGGAGCAATTCCTGCTCGACGCGCACCATCTCGTTCATGACCCGTCCGTCCTGTGTGATCTATATGGTGTCACATACTATGTGACACATAATATAAGCACATGTTCCTCCGTCGTCTATGGGTTCCTTCAGGGGGATCAGTGGAACCGATACTGGGGTGGCGTCAGGCCGTGGGCGCGGAAGTACGGCACGAGCTGGCCGAGAGTCCAGTACGCGTGATCCAACGCGAAGTGGTACAGCCGCCACCGTTCCATGTTCTCGCCGGTGAAGAAACGCCGCTCCACGAAGAAATCCTCGGCCGGAAGGGTGCGGAGACTCTCCAGCATCCAATCGTTCCAGCGCGTGACCGCCTCGACCAGAGCATCCTTGTCGTTGAGATAGACGGCCGAATCGCCGGGGCTCTCCGGGGAGCCACCGAAGAGAAACGACTCCAACCACAGGCTGTTGGCAGCGTGCTCCACCTGCTCGGCGAAGTCCCGGACCTCGTCACTGGGACCCCAGCGCATGGCCGAATCCGGAATGGCACGGGCCATGTCGATGTGCATGAGCTTGGCTTGCTCGAAGCTGGCGATGAGAAAGGCCCGAATCGCCTCTCCGTCGAGTGACGTACGAGCCGCGCCTTGGGCGAATGTGGTGGTTGGTGTCGCGGCGGTGACCAACAGGAAAAGACCGCATCCGAGAATGCGAGACCGCATGGGAGTCCTCCAGGGAGAAAACGAGTGACGATGACCTGCACTCAGTACCACCGGACCACACCTGCGGTTTCGCCGTGAACCGTGAAACTTTCGTTACGGTCTGGGAAATCGCGCCATGAACCGCCGGTCGATCCAGTCCTTCAACTTCATCACCCACCGCCCCTCGATCACCCGACCCCACTTGGTGCCCAGGGCCGTGCCGTCGCCGAGATTCAGCAACGCCAGGAAGTCCGTCTGGGGCGTATACGTGCGGAGCGGCTCGCCCGACAAGGCCGCACGGATGTTGTGGGTGATGAACGGTCCCTGCCGGACCGCATACACACCCGCCTTGGCGGTGTCGGGGTGGTCGATCAAGGTGGCGCAGTCGCCGGTGCCGAAGAGGTTGTCGTGTTCCTCGAACTGGAGCGTGGGACGGATCCGGGCGAAGCCCCGACGGTCCACCGAGATCCCCGACGGACGGAACACGGGATGGCTCACCGCGCCGGTCACCCACACCAACACGTCGAACGGCACGGTATCACCCCCTTCCAGGTGGACGGCGCCCGCTTCGACCTCCACCACCTTGCAGTCGCAGCGGATCGCGATTCCCGCTTCGGCCGCGCGGCGGGTGGCCCGACGCACCACCGCATCGGCGTACCCTCGGAGGATGTGGGGGCCGTTGTCGAGCAAGGTCACCTGCACGTCGGCGGAGGTGTCGCGCCGCAGCCGATGGGGCAGCGTAAACGCCAGCTCCACTCCACCGGCGCCCGCACCCACGAGCACCACCCGAAACAACCCGCCATCGCGCTTCCGCGCGGCATCCAGCACGTCGTCCACCCGATCCACGAACAGCCCAATGGGGCGGGTCGGCAGGGCGTGTTCTCGCACCCCCGGGAGGTCGAGCCCGGCCACCGTGGACCCAATGTCGAAGCTCGCGATGTCGTAGGAGATCGGCTCCCGGTTCTCGAGCTCGATGCGGCGGGCTTGGGGATCGATCCCCACCGCCCGAGTCAACACCACCTCGGCTCCTGCGCGCTCGGCCAGCGGCACGGGATCGATTTGGAGCTCTTTGGTCCGGTACTGCCCCGCCACGAAGCCGGGCACCATCCCCGAGTACACCGCCATGGGCGTGTCCACCACCAGCGTGAGGCGACAGTCCGGCGAAGATTCGGCGAACGCATCGAGAACCTGGATGTGTGCGTGGCCGGCCCCGACCAACACCACGTGTTTTTCACCCATCGTGCCTTCCGTCGGCTTGGGTCACCTCATATCTTCCTCCGATTCCGGCCCGCCGCAACCGCGCGGCACCGGCTGGCAGCGACCCGGTACCAGCGAGCAGACCTCATGTTTGGACCCAAGTCCGAAGAAGGCCGGCGTGAAGCGGCGGCCGGCGCCTACCAATCCACCGCCAAGAACTTCGCCAACGTCCCCGAGATGTCCGCCGAGGAAGCGAAACGCCGCCTCGGTGACGGCGAGATCGTCATGGTCGACGTCCGGTCCCCGAAGGAGCAGGAAGTCTCCATGATCGAGGGCGCGATTGCCTCGAGCCATTTCGAGCAGCACATCGACGACTACAAGGGCCGGACGGTCGTGGCCTACTGCACGGTGGGGCACCGCTCCGGGATGTTCGCCCAGGCTCTGATTCATAACGGATGGGAGGCGTACAACCTCGAGGGGGCAATCCTCGGGTGGGTCCACGAGGGCGGCGCGCTCTCCAATGGCGACGGTGCCACCAAGCGGGTCCACGTCTACAACCGCAGGCTGCGCCTCCTCCCCGAGGGGTACGAGGCGGTCTGGTAGCCCCCAAAGACGTGGCCGTGGCCCATCTGGAGAAAGCGGTGGAGCCGGATCCGGACAACGAGGGCGCGAAGCGGCGGTTGGAGGCGGCGAGGGCGTACCGGCAGCACTGATTCTGCACGAAACGGGCGGCTCAAAAGCCGCCCGATTCGCGGGGGACTATTGTGCGGTCACCGGGTCCTCCTCCGGCACGCGATACTCCGTCCGGAGCTCGGACAGGCGAACCTCCAGGCCTCGTCGAATCGTTGCATACTCCGGATCGTCGTACACACTCTGCAGCTCGTCGGGATCCCGCTCCAGGTCGAACAGCTCCCACTCGTCGATCAGATAGTAGTGAATGAGCTTGTAGCGCTCGGTGCGGACCCCGTAGTGGCGTTGCACGGCGTGGACGCCGGGGAATTCGTAATACTGGTAGTAGATCGCATCACGCCAGTCGGCGGGCCGCTCGTCCCGAAGTAGGGGTACCAGACTCCGCCCCTGCATGTTGCCCGGCACCGGGACCCCTGCCAACTCGAGAAAAGTCTCGGCGAAGTCCAGGTTCTGTACCAGGTCGGTGTTCTCCGATCCGGCTTGCACCACACCCGGCCACCGCACGATGAGGGGCATGCGAAGGGACTCCTCATACATCCAGCGCTTGTCGAACCAACCGTGTTCACCGAGGTAGAACCCCTGGTCCGAGTTGTAGATCACCACCGTGTTCTCGGCAAGGCCGCTTTCATCCAGATACGCGAGAAACCGGCCCAGGTTGTCGTCCACCGACCGGATCGATCGGAGATAATCCTTTATATAGCGCTGGTATTTCCAGCGGACGAGATCCGCCCCCTCGGGAGGGTTGCGGTTGAACACCTCGTTCTTCGGATCGTACGCGGCATCCCACGTGGCGAGCTGGTCGGACGTCATCCGCGCACGCCGTCGCTCCGTCGCCCGGTTCAACCCATCATCGGGCTCCACAGTGTTGGGCCACAGCTTGAGATCGTATGCCAACCGCATGTGGCGATCGATTTCCATCTCCTGCTGCTGAGCCGCAGTAGTTCGCCCCGCATAGTCGTCGAACAGGGTCTCCGGTTCGGGAATCTCAACGTCGTCGTAGGTGGTGAGATGATCCGGCCCGGGGAGCCATTCCCGGTGTGGCGCCTTGTGCTGGTACATGAGCACGAACGGCTTGGTTGAGTCCCGGCCGCTCGCGAGCCAATCCAGCGCCTTGTCCGTAATGAGGTCCGTCACGTACCCCGTGTCCCGCACCATACCGTCCGGTGTCCGAAAGTCGGGGTTGTAGTAGAACCCCTGCCCAGGCAACACCTCCCAGTAATCGAACCCCACAGGTTCACTCTTGAGATGCCACTTCCCTACGATGGCCGTCTCGTAACCCGCCTGTTGCAGCAATTGCGGGAAGGTCACCTGGGACGAGTCGAACCGCTCCGCGTTGGTCAGCACGCCGTTCAGGTGACTGTGCATCCCCGTGAGAATTACGGCCCGGCTCGGCGCGCAAATGGAGTTCGTGACGAACGCATCCCGAAAGAGCATGCCCTCGCTTGCGAGGCGGTCGATGTTGGGCGTGGGATTCACTTCAGCCAGCTGGCCCTCGTATGCGCCGATGGCTTGGGCAGCGTGGTCGTCGGTGAAGATGAAGACGATGTTGGGCGGCTCCCGCGGTTCGGATGTGCACGCGGTGAGGGCCAGAGTAGTGGGCAGAATCCAACGAGCTTTGAACGCGAGCACGGCTCTATCTCCGGTCTCGAGGTAAGTGCAGGGCTAGTCGAGGGCAGCCACCACCGTTTCCGCCAACTCGTTGAGGATACCCCCCAACGACCGAGTGAGGGAGCCCCGCGCCGTTGAGTTGATCTCCAGCGCCACCGCAAACCGGTGTTCCGGAAAGTAGTACATCTCGGTGCGGTACCCGGGCATGAACCCGCTGTGACCCCACGCGGTGCCCGCGGGAAGCTCGAGCATGATCACGCCCAGTCCGTAGCGCGCTCCAGGACCCAGGCGTGCCGGAACACCGTCCCGAGCCTCGTCGAGGAGACCGGGGTCGAAGGCCTCTCCCTCGTGAATGAACTTTACCCACCGGGCAAGATCTTCGGCGGTGGACGCGTAACCGCCTCCGGCAAACTCGAACTGGGGATTGAGACCCAGGCGTCCGTCTTCGATCGTCGCGTCGAACCCTCCGAACGGATTCTCCACTCCCGCATAACCCTGGACGAGGCCCGGTACTTCCGGTCGATCCGACGGCACCGTGTTCTGCAGTTCCAACGGCTCGAGAACACGCCGCCGAATGGCGCCGTAGATGTCGTCTCCGACGACCCCCTGCATGATGGCGGCGAGGATGATGTAGTTGGTGTCGGAGTACGTCCAACCCTGCCCGGCGGCGAACGGCGGCTCCAACGGGAAGACGTAGCGCACCCGGTCCCGGATCGTCCACTCACGATAGGGGTCGGCCGTGATGTCCTCGAGAAATGCCGGGTTCAACTCGTATCGCACGATACCGCTTGTGTGGTTCATGAGCATGCGCACGGTGACGTCTGGGGCGTTGGGGAGGGAGTCATACCACGGCTCGTCTCCCAGGTACCGGGCAATGGGCGCGTCGAGCTCGAGACGCCCCTCACCTACCAGCTGCATCGCGAGGGCCGCGAAGAACGTCTTGCCGGTGCTCCCGGTAAGCATGCGTCCGTCCGCCGGCATGGCCTGCCCCGCGGCGGTGTCAGCACGGCCGGCAGCCACGGCAAACGACGACCCATCCGGCAGTGCCACGCCAAAGGTGGCACCTGGCACCTGGGTGGCGGCTAGGATGTCGGTCAACTGGGATTGGAGATCGGTACGTAGCCGCGCGATGTCCTGGGCCGTCAGGGAAACGGGTGTGGCGAGAGCGGCCGCAAGGAAGAGACAACGTGCGATGGGGTGGATCATGGCGAAACGTCTCGAGGGCAAAGCTTGGGTTCGTCGAACAATCTAACGAGTACGTCCCCCGTGACACCTGTCACGGAGCCCGTGCAACACCAGCACTAGCTTGACGAAAGAGGAGTCAAAGACCATGACCGCACTGAACCAACGGGGCGTTGCCCCACCTGTCGCCATCGCGGCACTGCTGACACTCGTCCTGTTCTTCTTCATCGTCCGGGGATTACTGCCAGGGAGCGATGACGCGGCCGCGGAGCAGGGACCGGAATCGGTGGTCGCCGTCGAGGGCGAAGCAACGCCCACCCAGGAGTTCCAGCCCATGAGCATGCCGACCGTTGAGGAACCCACGGTCGATCCGATGCTCCTCTCTCGGTTGAACTCGCTCATCCGTGCAGGGAGACAGCTCGTCCGGGACGGGCGGTCCCAGGCAATGCGCATTCCAGAGGCCGAGGCGGATGCCGGCCTTCGAACCGCCGCAGCTCGCTCCGCCACCCAGCAGTGGAATCGGTTCGTGAACAACTACACGACGCGGGTAACCCGCTACGGACAGCAGCTCACGCAGATGGCAGGCGCCATGGGCTTCGACAACCCGGCCTACATGGTCTACCAGGAGCTGTCGTACATGGCGTCCGGGCTCCATACGGTCGGCGTCAACCCGGCGAGCACCACCAACATCCCCATGAAGTACATGCGGGAATCGCGCTTCGACGAGGCGACACACCACATCGACGAGGCGTTGCGGTACCTGAGGGAATTGCATTAAGAAATCTTCATTCCCCCCCTCGGACAATCACCTAAATTCGCCGTACAACCCATCGAGGCCGTAGGCCATGGGACCGTACGAACGTGTGCGAGCAAGGAGGTGCCGTCATGAGTACTGCGACAGGCCAAGTGAAGGACGCGATTGCGGTGGCCAACGAGGCGTTTATGGAGATCTTCAGCCACAGTGACGCCGCGGGGATAGCGGACCTGTACACCGCCGACGGCCAACTCCTCCCACCCCACGGCGACATGGTGACGGGGCACGCCGGCATCGAAACGTTTTGGCAGGGTGCCATCGACATGGGGATCAAGTCGGCCCATCTGTCGACAGTGGAGTTGGACAAGTGCGGGGACACCGCGGTGGAAACCGGCCTGTACGAGCTGGGGGATGGCGCAGGCGCCGTGCTGGACAACGGGAAGTACCTGGTCGTCTGGAAGCTGGATGGCGGGACGTGGAAGCTCCACCGGGACATCTGGAACACAAGCGTGCCGGCATCCTGACTGCCGGCCATGCCCGCGCAAGGCGGGATCCGAGGCAGCTAGAAGTACCGGGTCACATTGACCCCCACGTACGCATCCCGCCGCAAAGCGTACGGAACCGTGAAACTTTCCTGACTAGCCGACAGAGAGTGTCCTACAGCGGATCGGCCGGACCCCGCAGCGCCTCGAACCAATTCACGACGACCATGAGCCGCGATTCTTCGTCTCCCACCTTGACCATCACAAAGCGATTGCCGTCGGGGTGCACGTCGTAGTTGGTGTGGGTGGAGTTGGGCGCGTAGGGTCCTTGGATAGCGGGCTCGGCGAAGCCGGTGGAAAACACAGGATCGGTCCGGATCGGCAGGGCGAAGATGGTGTCACCGGCTCGGAAGAGGAGCTCGCGTCCGTCGGGCGACCAGACCGGCTCCGTTCCGCCTTCGGTGGACACCTGCCACCGCCCATCTCCCCGCGGGAAGGATTGGACGTAGACCTCTGACCGGCCCGTTTCGTCCGACACGTACGCCACGTACCGCCCATCGGGAGACACCGCGGGAGACCGCTCGTTGGCCGGCGTCTGCACCAGGGGCTCGCCTGTGGGCTCGCCGCCGTCGATCGTCCAAAGCCATAGATCTCTACCGGTTTCCGGATCGTTCTCACGCACCACCACGTGGTTAGCGTCCGGGGCCAACGACGTCTCCCACTGCTGCCGCTCGCTGGCGAACACCGCCTCCTCGCCCCCCGCCCCGTCGGCACGCTTGCGATACACGTGGGTCCCGGACACGTCGCGTCTCGTATATAGGAGATACCGGCCATCCGGGGACCACGATGGATAGAAATTCTCCCCACTGAGTGTGAGTTTGGCGACGTCGCCGCGGTCGGCGGCGACGGTCCAGATATTGAACCCCGCTCCGTCGTTCATGTGCACCGCGATCCGCCGACCGTCCGGCGAGAAGCGGGGTCCGAAATACCCTTGAGCCTCTCCGGAGATCACCCGTTCCCCACCCCGGCGATCGACCAGCACCAGCGTCCGGCTAAACGTCGACTCCACCGACGTGAACACGAGCGTGCCATTCTGCGCGAGGGCGTATTCGGCGGTATACCCGACGTTATTGATGCCCTGCTCGATTGGAACCTCGGGTCCCACGATCTCGAGGCGATCGAGATCGAACCGGGCCGCCCGGAGTACGCCATCGGCACTCACGTACACGATGTGCCCCGTTGCGGTGTAGCGCGGGTGGCGTCCCTCGGCGAGATGGCGCACGGCCCTGGTCTCGAGATCCACCACGCTCACACGCGGCTCCCCCGCGTTGCCGAACAGCGTGCTGAACAGCGCCGCCCGGCCTCCCGGCAAGATGGACGGTGACACGTGATCCGTTTCCCGAGCGACCGTGTCCGCTTCCGTGAGGATGGTGGATGTGCCGCCGTCGGCCGAGATCAGCGAGAGACCGCCGCGCGTGCTGGGACTGTAGAGAATGGTGTCGTTCGTCCCCCAACTCGCGCCGAGTTGCCCGTCTGGACTGACCGGGACCGCCGCACCGCCGTCGAGGGAGATCTTGTACAGTTGATCGAGCTTGTCGAATCCGATCCACCGGCCGTCGGGCGAGAAGAACGGATTGGCTGCGTTCTCGGAGCCCGGGAGGGGTCGCGCCCGGCCCTCGCTCAACGAGCGGACGTAGAGCTGCCGGCCCTCCGAACTCTCCCCTACGTACGCAATGGTGCTGCCGTCTGGCGAGATCACCAGGCGGCTACCCCCGGCGTTGCCCAGTTGCTCGCTGGCCGGCAACGTGATGATGAACCGCCCTAATACCTCGCGCTCAGGAGTCGGCTGGGGGCGGAGCCACCCCCATAGCGCCGCGATGCTCAACCCAGCGAGTGCCGGCCACACCCACATCGGCACCCGCGTCGGTGAGCCGAGGGCCACTCCGGCCGGGGCGGTGGAGGTGCTGTGGAAACCGGGGCTCACCAACGCCTCTGCAAATTGCGCTGCGCCGGTGAAGCGATCCGCGGGAAGCTTGGCCAGCGCCTGGTGCAAAGCGGCCTCCACTTGGGGGGGGACGGTGCGACGATGCACCGTCACTCGCAGCGGTTCTTCGGTGAGGATCTTCGCCACCACCGCCTGGGCGCTGGCCGCCGTATAGGGCGGCTGGCCGGCGAGCATTTCGTAGGTCACACATGCCAGCGAATAGAGATCGCTCCGTGCGTCCAGCTCGCGCTCGGCCGTGGCCTGCTCGGGACTCATGTAGTGGGGCGTGCCTAGGGACAGTCCGGTTTCGGTGAGTCTGGTCCCGGCTGCCGCGCTCACCGCCAAGGCAATCCCGAAGTCCGCCACGAGAGCTTGGCCGTCATGTAGGAGGATGTTCTCCGGCTTGATGTCCCGGTGAATGACGTCGTGCCGGTGCGCGTAGTCGAGGGCGCTGGCTACCGCCCTCGTGATCTCGATCGCCTCGTCGATGGAGAGTTGCCGCTCCTGGTTCAACCTGTCCCGCAGCGATTCGCCCTCGACGTACGGCATGACGTAATAGAGGAAACCGTCCGCCTCCCCGGAGTCGTGGAGCGGCAGGATGTGCGGGTGCTGCAGGTTGGCGGTGACCTTGATCTCGTGGAGGAACCGCTCGGCACCGAGGACTGCCGCCAGCTCGGGGCGCAGTACCTTCACCGCGACCTGGCGGTCGTGTTTCAAGTCTTGGGCGAGGTAGACGGTGGCCATGCCACCGCTCCCCACCTCCTGCTCAATGGCGTAGTGGTCCGCCAGGACGGTTCTGAGACGTTCAACCAGGTTAGGCACTGCGCTTGGCCCGTGTGAGACGACCAAGAATACGCTGTTGCGGTCACAGTCGCCAGTGAGGCTACGGGGTTAAGCCGCGACTCTTTCAGTCTAGAAGTACCGCGTCACATTGACCCCCACGTACGCATCCCGCCGCAAAGCGTACAACGGATCGGTTGACTGCATCCCCAGGAACGCCCGGGTCTCGAGACCGACTGTCCAGTCCTGTCCCACCCGCCGGTTCCCCTCGAGAGAAACGAAGGTCCCTCCCGTGTTCCGATCCACCACCGCCACGGCCAGCAGTTCGCTGCTCTGCACGTCGTTGAGGGCGAGCCGAGCGCCCACCGCCACGTCGTCGGCGAACGGCGCCACGCTCGCATCGTTCCGGCTGTCCCACAGATACTCGCCGATCAGTCCCAGATCGGCGTTGGTCCCCGCCACGCCGTACAACGTGTATTCGAATCCGGCGGTGAACGCGTACATCCTGTCGCCGATCCCCGAGCGGGTGATCCCCTCGAGCTTCCAGAGCCAACCCCCACTGGTGTACTGGGCGTCGAGTCCGGTCTGATCGATCAAGTTGTAGCGGGGCACGAGCACTTGGTCTCCCGCTTCGTTCACGCCTGGCTCCAACACAGGCTCACGACTGGTTCCCGAAAAGTGGGACACGCCCAAGTCGAGGCCTCCGAGGTAGTGGGACCACCGCACCGCCCAATCCAGATGATGCTGACCGGCGTCGGACTCGTAGACTGCGCCGTCGGTGTCCACGGGAAGCGGAAGCCGCAAGCGTCCCGCTGCACCGGGATACGTCCGCTCCCGAAACCACGGCATGACGAACACGTCCACGGTGCCCCACGGCCTGACGAACGCCATGTTCACCATGGGTTGGCCCAGCTTGTCCTCACCGTCAGGGTTCTCAACGAGATCGGTCTGGTTGATGATGTCCACCAGGTGCTGGGACTCGGTCACGCCCCAGAACACCTTGCTTATTCCCACACGCAACTCGACGGCGTCCCACGCCCGGGTGAAGCTCAACTCCCGGATGTCAACGTGGGTCCGTTCGCCGTCCGCGTAGTCGAGTCGCACGAAGGGCTCGAACTGAAACGTGAGACGTCCCCGGTCCCACTCCCGGAAAATTTCCGGTTGAAATCGCAAGGACACGTTGTTACGCGATTGGTCCGCCCACAGCGGCGGCCGGGGAAAGGCCCGCGTCTCCAGCTCGAGCTCGCCGGTGATCTGCTGACCCTGGAGCGGCGCCGCGACCAGGGTCAGGGCCACCAATATCTTCTTCATCGCACTACCGCACCCTTCGGATGCTGCTCTGATCGAAGTCGCG
>JBDHAF010000127.1:0-18514 GCA_039588255.1 Gemmatimonadota bacterium
GGGAGCCGCACGGCTCTCTGACGGACGGATCGTGGTGGCGGATGGTGGGTCGCAGGAGCTGCGATTCTATGCTCCGAGCGGGGAGCATGAACGGTCAGCCGGCGGGCGAGGAGGTGGTCCTGGCGAGTTTGGACTCGTCAGCTTGGTGGCGGCCGGACCCGGTGACACAATATGGACCGCTGATCTCAGATTGAATCGTGTGTCCATGTTTGGAGGCACGGGTGAGTTCATCCGCTCGGCCAACCTGGAGTCCTTTGAGGGTCGCAAGCCGAGCCCTCCCACCGGAGTGTTCGCAGATGGAAGTCTGTTCGCGGTGGTTGCCCTTCCGCCTCCGCCTGACCCAAAGCCCGATCCTGTTCAAGTCCTGGCCGACTACGTGCGCTACGACCCCACCGGGCTTCCACTCGGTTCAGTCGCTCGCGCTCCGCTGTCGGATCACTTCGTTCAAGCGGTAAGCCCCCGGTACGGAGGCGTCGCGTATTGGGGATTGGCCTTCGGACGCACGACGACGACGCGGGTATATGGAGACCGCGTCTTCCTTGGCGAGGGAACCACCTATGAGATCCGGGTGCTCGACACGGCCGGTGGCGTCCGAGAGGTCATCCGCGTGGCCCGTGATCCCTTGCCGGTCACGGAGGGAGATATTCAGGCATACAGGGAGGCGCAGGTCGCCGCGGCCGGCGACGACAATGCCCGACGGGCGATGGAACGGCTGAACGCCGAGATGCCGTTCCCGACACACAAGCCGGCGTATGCGGATTTTCTCGTGGATGCTGGTGGCGGGTTGTGGGTCGAGGAGTACAACCGCCCCGGCGACGAGATTCCCCGCTGGAGCGTACTCCAGCGCGACGGTGTGTGGATGGGTACGCTAGTGTTCCCGTTGCGGTTCGAACCCCTCGACATCGGCGATGACTACGTCCTGGGCCTTTGGCGTGACGCGGATGACGTGGAGCATGTGCTGATGTACGAGTTGGTGAAGCCGTGAGGGCGTGCATCCTCAGCACGCGGAGCCGAAGAGTAATTAGTGCCCTTGGCACACCGCAGCTTACGGACAGATCCGTTAGGCGGCTCTAACCATGAGGATTATGTTCTCAATCAGCAAGGGTCATGTCCAGAGGGTCGCGGTGTCCCTGGCGATGGCCGTGACGTCGTGCAGCGCTGCGCGCGATTCCGCCTACGAGTTTGCCCTAGTTGGTGATAACCCTTACCCACCAACGGACGTGGCGAAGTTCGAGGCCCTCATCGACGACGTGAATGGGCGGACGAGCCTGGAGTGGGTGATCCATGTGGGCGACATCCGAGGTGGGCAACGATGCACGGATGAGCTATTCCAGGCGCGGTTCGACTTGTATCAGCAGTTCGCCGTGCCGTTTGTGTACACGCCCGGTGACAATGATTGGTTTGACTGTCAGCGTGAGGATGGGAGCGGGTTTGATGAGTATGAGCGCCTTGACCACCTACGTTCCCTCTTCTTTCCGAATCCGACGCTGACGACGGGGGGCCGCCGGATGGAGGTCCGGAGTCAGAGTGCGGAACCCGGTTATGAGGAATTTGTCGAGAACGTGATGTGGTTGCATGATGGCGTGGTTTTCTCGACCGTCCACCTCGTCGGCCTTACCCGTCCGCCCACCGACTCAGCCGTCGCTAAGCATCGGATGGATGCCGCCATCGCGTGGATCAGATCGACCTTCGAAGTCGCTCAAGAGGACGGGAGTGTCGGGGTGTTCATCGCTACGCAAGCCGATCCGTGGATCGTATCGGGCCACCTCTTTCTTTGCGAGGCGTGCGGCACACCGACAGCCGGTCTCGAGCGGTTGTATCCTGCGTTGGTTGCGGAGTCGGATGCGTATGGCCGGCCTGTCGTTCTCGCGGTGGGTGACACCCATGTTTTTCGGGTTGACAAGCCCTTGTACCGGGCGGATCGATCGCTGGTAGAGAACTTCACGCGGGTCGAAGTCTTCGGATACCCCGAGGTTCACTGGGTCCGGGTCACGGTGGATCCGCGGGAGCGGGAGGTCTTCTCGTTTCACCAAGAACTCGTGCCGACAAATATGACTCGTCGGCCATCGCCATAGAGCCGTCTAACACCATCAAGAAGTACTCTGTCAAAAAGAGAAACCATGCTCCTAGCTCTCCGATACACGCTCAGGTCGCTTGCCCGCTCCCGCGGCTTCGTTGCCGTCGCGGTTCTTTCGTTGGGCATTTCCCTCGGCCTGGCTTCCACCACGTTCGCTGCCCTCGACGCCGTCATTCATCCCTATGTCCCCTTCACGGACCCAGACCGGCTCTTCTACGTGAGTCAGTGGGGTGCCGGTGCCGCCGGGACGGTGACCTGGCACGACAAGTACCTGGAGGTCCGGGATGGTGCCCGAGTCCACGATGAGATTACTCTAGTCGGTTTCCAGAGGGCCTTCGTGGAGGGACCTAACAACGTCGAGAACACGGCAATATCCAGTGTGACGGACAACTTCTTCGATCTGCTCGGCGTTCAGCCAACAGAGGGCCGCCTGTTCCGATCTGGTCAGAGGGATGCCGACGAACAGATGCGGGTCGTGATCAGCGCATCACTCCGCGGCAGACTCTTCAAGAATCCCTCACTCGAAGGCGCCGCCCTTTCGATGGGCGGAACCACCTACGAGGTGATCGGCGTAACTCCCCACGGCATGCAGCTCCCCAATCGCACCGATGTTTGGCTACTCGCACCGGCCTCGGTAGAGACTAGTGGCACAGGAAGTGGCGCCATGTTCCCCGTGATCCGCCTCCGTGCGGGCCTCGACGCTGATGCTGCAAAGGAGCAGCTCGCGAGAGCGGCCGATCGCTTGCGCGACCGGTTTGGCGTCGGACGGCAGGACTTCGGCTACAATGGGGCGCATTTTCACCCGTCGCTCCGAGTCAAGGCCGAGCGCAGATCCTCGTGGGGTCCGCCGTCAACGTTAACAGCGATCTACCCATGCGGGCACACACGATGCTGCGGGAGATGAATCCGGCTCCCGCTGATCTGAACTAGCGTTGCTTGAGGGGCGGCAGGAAGTAGGCGAGCCGCTTTCGAGGAGGTCATTCATGACGCAACGCCTCGATCGGATCAACCCGCCCCGCGCGGCGCGCCGGAACATCAACCGCCAGCAACACCGCGACGAAGAGAACGAGCGAGGCCGCTATGAGCGTAGCCGGATCGCCGGCCCTGATCTCGTACAGGAACCCTTGAACGATTTCACCGGCAGCGAGCGCGCCAGCGACACCGATCGCGACACCGCCGGCCGCCAGGAGCGCGCCTTGGCGCAGAACGAGCCGGCGCACGCGTCCTGCTGATGCGCCCAGCGCGATGCGCACGCCAAGCTCGTGCGTGCGCCGGACCACCGCATACGCCACCAGCCCGTACGTCCCGACGGCGGCGAGAAACAGGGCAATCATCGCCGCCAGGGAGAGGGCGAGCGTCATGAAGCGCTCGGGCGCCGTGGCCCGGGCTACGATGTCCCCCATCGCTTGTACCCGCGCGATCGGGAGCTTCGGATCCATGTCTCGCACGACAGCGCGGACACCACCCATGAGCGAGAGCGGCGGCACGCTGGTGCGGATCGCGAGGCTCATGTTGCCCGGCCAGTACGCCCGCTCCGCGAGCGACTCGGAGACAGGGACATACACAATGGGCGTGGGGTCGGCGACGAGCCCCGCGTCACGCACATCTCCCACCACCGCGGTGACGTCGTGCCATGGTACAGGCCTCCAAGTGCGTATCGGACGCACGCGTGCGTCGAGAGGATCTTGCCCGGCTAGGAAGCGGCGTGCGAATGCGGCGTTCACCACGACAGTGTGACGCGGGGACGACCAGCTCGTCGGGACGTCGCCCGAGATAGTCGGGATGCGCAGAGACTCGAAGTACCCCGGCGTGACGTTGACGAACGCCACGACCGGCGCCCCCTCCGCCGGATCAGGCAAGCCCTCGATGGACATCGGCTCCCGCAGAAAGTCGTCCGAATAGTCGCCCGCCGTGAGCGGCAGCGCGACGGCGCCGCCCGCCGCGACGACGCCGGGCAGCCCCTGTATACGCTCCAACAGCGCGTGGTAAAACCGTGCTTCCGCGGCTTCGCGGCGGTACGTCCTTTGAGGCAGCGCAATTTGCATGGTGAGGACGTTATCGGCGTCGAATCCCGGATCCACGTTGCGTAACCGCCAAAAGCTCTGGAGCAAGAGCGCGGCTCCCACGAGCAACGCGACCCCGATGGCAATCTGGCTCACGGTGAGCAGCTGCATCGCGCGGCGCTGAGCGGGACCGATCGGGGCGCGCGGATCGACGCGCAGCGTGGGCGTTCCTTCTCCTCGCAGGATCCGACGGAGCACGGGGGCTGCGCTCAGGATTGCGCCGAGCATCAACGCGCCCCCCAACGTGAGTAAGGCATATCGGGTCGCGAAGCCGACCTCGTTCATCCGCGGGAGATCGGTTGGACCGAACAGCCTCACCCCCTCGACCAACCCAGCGGCGAGGGGTACGGCGAGTACGCCGGCGAAGGCGCCCAGCGCGATGCCTTCCATAAGGAACAAGCGAATCCGCTCAGCGCTTCCCGCGCCCAGTGCGGCTCGCACCGTCATCTCCACACGGCGTTCCTCGGCACGGACCAGGAACAGACTGGCCACGTTCGCCCCTGCGATCGCCAGCACCAGCACCATGGCCGCGAACACGAGCCACAGCACGGTCGTGAGATCGCCCAACGTCGCCTCGTGCAGCGACTCCACGTGAACGGTGAGACCTGTCTCCTCTAACTCCTGCACCGTCATTTGCGAGGGGGCGGCCAGGCCAGGGACCAACGCATTGAGTTCCCGCTCGGCTGATTCCGGGGAAGCGCTCGACGTCAGCCGCGCGATGCCGGACAGAAAGAGTTGGTTCAGTTGCACTCCGCGCATCGCGAAATCGCGGGCGTACCAGACCTCGGTCTCCGGGCGCGGGAACCCGAATCCACGCGGCATGACCCCGACGACCTCGCGGGGCGCACGGTCGAGTTCCACGGTCCGGCCCACGATGCCGGGATCGGCCCCGTAACGACGCGTCCAGAGATCGTGACCGAGGATCACGAGTTCCACCGGAGCGCCGGGCAATCCGTCCTCGGGACCGAACGGTCGGCCCAGCGCCGGGGCCACGCCGAGCGTGGAGAAGAAACTCGGCGTGACGAGTGCGACGCGAACACGCTCCGGCTCGCCCCCGCCGCTCAGCTCGACGACACTCTCGTTGTAGATCGCGAAGTCCTGGAGCATCCGGCTATTGTCGCGATAGTAGTGATAGTTTCCGAACGAATGGCCGGCTTCGGACAAACCGAGCCCCGGCGCGGAATGCATCACGGCCACCAGACGGTCGGGCGCCGGATACGGCAGCGGGCGGAGCAGCACGGCATCCACCAGCGCGAAGATGCCGCTCACGCCTCCCACCCCGACCGCAAGCGTCAGCGCCACGGAGATAGAGAACCGCGGAGAACGCCATAGCCGGCGGAGCACGTGCCGAAGGTCGCTTATCATGGGGCTTCCTCCATCGGATTCTCAGTTCGCAATTGACGCATGTCCCTACACGTCATCATCAGCATCCACGAGCCCGCACCCAACGCCGCAGTCCACGCAACGCGCGTGCCACAACTGCACTCCAGTCTAACGCCTTACTACGCAGAGAGTTACAAGGCGGGCCGCGTGCTGCCACGGGCCGTGCGTGTTCGGATGTGGGCCAGCCATTCCCGGCCGCGGCCCTGCCAGACCTGTTGACGGATGTTGCGCGACGGCCGCACATGGCATCCCGCAATTCGGTGCCGGCCGTGCCGGCTCTCACGGCGGCCTGAGCTGTAGCGAGCGCCGCGGGTCGGCAGTCGTGAGTGGTGAGCCGACCGATCCTGCCAAAGCTCCGCCGGGGTGTCACCGTACAGTCGTGAATGCCTGCTTCCCGAATGCGCTGACGGAAACGCCGTACAGCAGCGACTCGAGAAAGCGGGTTGTTGGCCCCCAATCTTCAACCGACACTAGTTGGTTACGTTCCACACTCTGTCGTATCTGAAGTCATGAGAAGTAGCACTAAGTGGCATGTTCTTACCCCACTTTTTACCCCCCCGGTGTTGACAAAATACACATCGATGTAGACATTGTCCTCAATGGGCAAGAAAAGGGTCAAACCCGCTTTTCTGGGTGAGTTCGAGCAGATGGTGCTCCTCGCCACGCTTCAAGCGGGAGACGGCGCGTTCGCGCTGGCCGTTCTCAGGGAGCTCGACCGCCGCACCGGCCGGCGGGTGGATCGGGGCGCGCTCTACAAGACCTTTGACCGCCTCGAAGGCAAGGGGTTGGTCGAGTGGAGCGTCGAGGCGGCCACGCCGGAGCGCGGCGGCCATCGGCGCCGGCTTTTCCGGGTCACCCGCGAGGGTGTCGACGCGCTGCGCGCGTCCCGCCATGCACTCTTCAATCTGTGGGACGGCCTCGAGCCGATCCTGGAGGATCCGGCCCGATGACGGCTCGCCTTCCACCTCGGTTGGCAGAACGCCTGCTCAAATCGCTGGTGCCCAAGAGCATTGTCGGCGAGAGCATCGTTGGCGATGCCCGGGAGGAGTTTCAGGAACACCTCGAACGCGCCGGACCGGTTCGTGCCCGTGCGCGATACTGGATGCAGGTCTTCCGCCTCGGCGTGCGCTACGGCGGGAGGAGGGACCGACGGAGGCCAACGCAGACGGTGCTCGCGACCCCGCATCGCACCGGAAACATCATGCAGAATGCGTTTCGTGACGTGCACTACGCTCTGCGAGCGTTCAAACGGAACCCCGGGTTCGTGACGGTCGCCACGCTCACTCTTGCCCTCGGGATCGGTGCAGACACCGCCATCTTCAGCGTCGTGAATGGCGTCCTCCTGGAACCACTTCCGTACCCGGAGCCGGACAACCTGGTCGCTCTGAGAATGACCAATGAGGAACGCGGTGACAGGCAAATTCCCTGGTCGGTTCCGAACCTGCGGGACGTGGAGAGTGAAAGCAGGACATTCGAGTCCATCACCGGCTATCAGTGGAAAGACTTCACACTCACCGGCTTTGGCGAACCGGAGTTGGTGAATGCGGTCGGAGTGACCGGCGGGCTCTTGGAAACACTCGGTGTCCGACCTTTGCTCGGGCGGGATATTCGAAAGGAGGAGACCATTGCCGGTGGCCCCGCTGTGGCTGTGCTGTCGCATGCGTTTTGGCAGGAGCGTTTCGCAGGGGATGCGGCGGTCGTCGGACGGACGATCCAATCGTCCGGCGAGCCTCTCGAGATCGTGGGGGTCGCACCGCCGGGCTTCGAGTACCCGCGGCGGGCCCAGGTGTGGATCCCCGGCCAGTGGGACCCCGAAGCGTACGATCGTGGTAGGTATTTTCTCCGCGCCGTCGGGCGCCTGGCGCCGGACATCACGCTCGAAATGGCACAGGCCGAGCTGTCCGGCATCGCCGCTTTGCTGGCAGAGGAATACCCTCAATCAAACCGCTCTCGGGGAGTTGCGCTGTTGTCTCTGACGGAGTACACAGTCGGGGACGCTCGCCTCGGACTCCTCATCATGTTTGGCGCCGTGGGCCTCGTGCTGCTGATCGCCTGTGCCAACGTCGCAAACCTCCTTCTTGCACGGGGTTCAGCACGGGTCGGAGAGATGGCGGTTCGCGCAACCCTGGGAGCCAGTCGCGGTGCTATCCTGCGCCAACTTCTCACAGAGAGCCTCCTGCTCTCCGCCTTGGGAACGATCATCGGCGTATTTCTGGCGTTTTGGGGCGTAGAAGGACTGCAGGCGTTCTCCCCAGGGAATGTCCCGCGTCTGGAGCACGTTGCCGTTGACGGAACCGTACTGGGTTTCGCGGCCGGCCTCGCCATCGTTGTTGCTGTGGCGTTCGGACTGGCGCCCGCGTATCGCCTGGGGAGTATCTCAATCGCTGGTGTCGTACGAGACGGGAGAGATCCCGAGATTGGACTCGGGCACAGGCGAGTCTTTCGGTCGAGTCTCCTGGCTCTGGAGATGGCCCTCTCGTTGGTGCTTCTCGTGGGTGCAGGTCTTCTTCTCAGGAGCTTTGCGCAGATACGCACCGTAGATCTGGGCTTCGATTCGCACAACGTTCAACAATTCACGCTCAGCGTCCCCGAGCCTCGGTACCAGGGTGAGCAGACGATCGGTTTCTTCCGATCGTTGGAAGAACGCATAGCAGCTCTCCCCGGCGTGGAAGCCGTAGGGATGAACTCCGGAAGCCCTCTGGGTCGGACACACTCGTCCATCGGTTTCGACATCAGTGGCCGTCCTCCGTTTACGCCAGAGCAACAACCGTTCTTCCTGGTGCGCAGGATAACGCCGGGCTATTTCGCAAGCATGCGTATCCCCCTGTTGGCGGGAAGAGCCTTTGACGCCAGCGACCGTGAGGACGCGCCGCGTGTTGCCATAATCAGTAACGCTGCTGCGGAGCGGTTCTTCCGCGGGGAGAACCCAATCGGACAGCAGATCACGTTCGATGAGGGAGAGAGCACATGGTCCGTCATCGGCTTAGTCGGCGACGTGCGTTCTCTCGAGGTAACAACGGAAGCCGAACCGGAGGCCTATTTCCCGCTCGCGCAATGGAGTGTGCCCACCATGACGGTGACGGTTCGGACCGCTGCTGGTGTCACCGGTCTCATCCCCTTGCTGCAGCGCGAGGTGGCGGCACTCGACCCAATGCTTGCGCTTTATTGGGTAGAGTCGCTGGACAGGTTGGTAGACATTTCTAGCGGGGAGGAGCGATTCTATCTGTTCCTATTGGGACTGTCTGCCGTTCTCGCGGTCGTGCTGGCCGCCGTTGGGCTCTACAGTGTAGTGGCATACATCGTGTCCAGGCGCACGCGCGAGATCGGCATCCGCATCGCTCTGGGTGCCCGATGGAAGGACGTGGCGCGGCTGGTGTTGTGGCAGGGAATGGTGCCGACCGCCGCTGGCACCGCGTTGGGCCTCGTGGCCGCCTTCGCCGGAACCAGGATCCTGTCGAGCCTGCTCTATCAGGTGGAACCCGGGGATCCGACGACATTCGTATTGGGAACGGGGGTGCTGTTCGGAGTCGCTCTCCTCGCGAGCTTCCTTCCTGCAAGGGCGGCCACTCGCGTCTCCCCTACGGAAGCGATCAAAGCAGAGTAGCTACAGGACAGCCCTCACCCTGAACTCCAAAACAGCAGGTACCACGACTACGGTGGGACCGGGGCGTTGGTGCATGGCTCCTGATCTCGGTGCATCCTGGTGGTGAAGCCCCAGACCCGGAGTCGCCACCGATGAAGTATCCGAAACGCAGCCAGTACAAGCACGCGAAGTCTCGATATCGCGTGCGGAATTGGCGTGATTACGAGGTGGGCCTACAAAGACGAGGTGACCTCACCGTCTGGCTTTCCAATGATGCCCTCGACGCCTGGCGACCTCCGCCCAGTGGGAAACCCGGCGGTCAGCGCACCTATGCGGATATCGCCATCGAAGCAGCTCTGACAATTCGCATGGTCTTCCACCTTCCGCTCCGACAGACCGAAGGCTTCCTGCGTTCCCTGGCCCAGATGCTCGAGCTGGAGATCCCTGTCCCCGACCATACGACTCTGTCCCGGAGGCTCAAGAAGCTCGGCGAGATCCGCTTTCGCAGGCTCGCTACGGATCGACCGATCCACCTGCTCATCGATAGTACGGGGCTCAGGATTCACGTCGGTCATCTGCGAAGACCGCCCAAGAAGAGGGCCTGGCGGAAGCTGCACCTGGCGGTAGATGCGAGCACGGGTGAGATCGTTGCCTCGGATCTGACATCCCGTCGAACGCGTGACTCGGCTCCGGTACCCACCCTGCTTGGGCAGATCGAGCATCGAGTGGCCTCGGTCTCTGCAGACGGTGCGTACGACACCAAGAGTGTCTACGAGGCGGCCCAAGCAAAGGGCGAGGGGCGAGCAGTCAGAGTGCTCATTCCACCTGGACGCAACGCCCAGGTGAGTCCAAGACCGTCGGCCGCATTGGAGGAGAGGAATCGGAACATCCGCTCCATCCGCAGATTCGGTCGACGCGAGTGGCACAAGTGGTCGGGCAACAGCAAGCGCAGCATGGTCGAGAACGCGATCTATCGGTACAAGACGATCATCGGCCGAGGCATGAGGAGTCGCACCCTGGCGGGCCAACTGGTGGAGGTGCTACTCGCGTGCAAGGTTCTCAACATGATGATGAGTCTCGGAATGCCTGATAGCTCCCGGGTGGAGTGATCCTCGGAGGAGAAGCGGCAAATCTGGGCTCAGCCATGAGCCATGCAACAACGCCCCATTTCCCCCTAGAACGCCCGTTGGTGCGCATCAGCCGGGGTCCTATCACCCCCGAGTGGACACGCCCGAGCGGACGTGTCCACCTGAGCGTTGGGCTTATTCTGAGGAGCGCGCTCTACCGCCCCCGTCCCAGCCGCTCCAACTCGGAGCGCGCCTCATCCTGCATCCACTGGAACTCGGGATCGGGATCGGTGAACGTCTCGAGGAACTCCAGCCAATGTTCCTCGGCACGGTCGAACTCCTCGAGCTGGGTGTAGAGCCGGGCCAGCCGCCGGTGGGCGAAGGAGTAGCTGAAGCCGCGCCCTCGTATCTCGCCGGAGTATCCTTCCGGCGCCAGGACGCGCTCCAAGAATGAGGCGGCTGAGTCGGGGCGTCCGAGCTGCTCGTAAGCATCCGCCACCAGCCACTGCCGATCGATCCGGTTTGTTTGAAACTCCAGGTAGCCGATATCGCGTCCTCGCATGGCCGAGGGTGCCAACAACTCGACGACTTCGGCCCAGCGGTCTCCCTGTGCGGCGATCGCGGCCTCGAGGAAGTCCGGCACTTCGCCGTAGCGGGTCAGGTCCTCGGCGGGTAGTGCGACGAGGCTGCTCAGGGAGCGCCGTGCCGCCGCGGTGTCCCCGGTGAAGGCGGCCCAGCGTGCATGTGTGGCGAGGCCCCTCGCGCTCGTGTCCCAGATCTCGGCGGGAGGCGGGCTCGGGCTCGTTGCCCCCGAGTACCACGACAAGCGCATCTGTCCCACGACCGTGCCGCGGGCGGCGCCCGAGTTGCCCTGCGCCAGAGCGGCATCGCGGATGTCGGCCAAGGTTTGACTCGCGTCGGCGATCCTGCCCCGGGCCGCCTGCGCGGCTACCACCGAGTATGCGCCGGTCCGCTGCTGGCCCGAGGAGGCCGCCGGATCGTCCCGCAAGGCCCTTCCGAGCCGTATCTGTTCGTCCCAATCTCGGTCCAGCGCGGTCACGGTGAGGGCGCGAGTCTGGGTCCCCAAACGTCCCAGGCTGTCCAGCTGGCTGTAGATGGCGCGAACTTCGTCGAACTCGCCCAGGTACAGCAACTGAGCCGACAAGTTTGCGAGCGTGCCCGGGTTAGGCCGGAACTGTCGCGCGATCGACTGGCGGTAGCTCATGGCGTCGCAGGTGCCCCAGGGTCAAACCGCGGTTGTGGTCGTTGCCAAAGCCTTGGCTCGCCATGCGGTCGTAGATCCTCAGGGCCGTTCGCAGGTCATTCCCGTGGAGGGCGAGCAGTGCCTCGATGTCTGCCCTTTGGCCTTCGCTGAGTCGCTCGGGTCTTCTCAGGGCCTCGTTGTAGTTGGCCTCGACGGAATCCCGGGGTCCCGAGGTCCAGAACGAATGCCCCTTCCACATCCACGCCAGCGCAAAGTCGGGGTCGAGGGCCAGCGCCTGGTCCCACAACGCTCGCGACCCCGTCATATCTGAGAGGACGTACAAATCGCGCCCCTGAACGTATTTGCCGAAGGCCTCGAACGACGGTGTGGCGAAGCTTGTCAGAGGTCGGTCTGACGCGATGCCCGCTGCCGATCGATCGCCGAGTCCGCCGAGAACCTCCCGGGTGAGCTCGTCCAGGCGGGGCACCAGGTCTCGGTCGCTGGCGGCCACGCCGCTTGCCGAAGCGATGACCGCACCGTCCACTGCGTTCACCGCGCGCAGCAGGATGGAAAAAGTCTCGCCGATGGGATCGATGCGACCCTCCACCACCGTGCCGACCAGACTGCGCACCGCCAGCTCCCGGGCCAGCGCGGGGTCGATCCGCGCGGTGTCGGGCCGGCCGGCCGCACGGAGCACGGTTCCCAGCTGAGCGCGAGGCACGGTCGCCACGACTCCCGATTGATCCAGCCCGGTGCTGACGATGGCCTCGGCGGTTTCCCCCAGGGTGGGATCGTTGCCGCCGCCGTCGAAGGCGGCCACGATGACCCAGGGTCGCTGGGATGCCTCGACGGCCGCCGGCGCGTCGTCGCCGAACAGCGCGCCGAGTGGTTGCCGCAATACCACCGCGCCCACGCCGAGGACGAGGACCAATCCGCCGGCGATGGCCACCGCCCTCGACTTGCGGCGCGCCGGTGTCACACGGACCGGCTGCGTCTCTGCGGGGGTCATGCCTCCGCTGGGCGTCGCTACCGTCTCGAGCTGCACAAGTAACTCCTGCGCGGACTGCCACCGGTCGGCCGGCTTCTTCTCGAGACACCGCATGATGATGTCGGCCAACACAGGTGGCACGTTGGGCCGGTGCTTGGTGACCGGCTCGGCCGCCTCGGTCACATGTGCCGACAGGACCATCTGGGGGGTCGCTCCGGTGAACGGAGGCCGTCCCGCCAGCAGCTCGTAGCCCATCGCTCCCACGGCGTAGATGTCGGATCGGTGATCGATGTGGGGATCGACCGTCGCCTGCTCCGGCGACATGTAGGTGGGCGTGCCCAGGGCCACGCCGGCGGTGGTCAACTTCTCGCGTCCCGTGGCCTCGCTCACCGCTTTCGCCACGCCGAAGTCCGTCACCATAGCATGGCGGCCCGAGAGCATCACGTTATCGGGTTTGATGTCGCGATGGACGACCCCGCGCTCGTGGGCGTGCGCCAGGGCGTCCACCACCTCCTTGAGAACCCGCACCGCCTCGTGGACCGGAAGCTCGCCTTCCCGGGCCAGCCGCTCCCGCAGCGAGTGCCCCTCCACGTAGGGCATGACGTAATAAAGGAAACCCTCGGCCTCTCCCGAGTCGTGCAGCGGCAGGATGTGGGGGTGCTGCAGTTGGGCCGCCACTTCGATTTCCCGGAGGAACCGCTCCGGCCCCAGGGTCGCGGCCAGTTCTGGACGGAGCACCTTGACCGCCACCTTGCGGTGGTGCTTGAGGTCCTCGGCCAGGTAGACCGTGGCCATGCCGCCCGCGCCGATTTCGTCCTCGATGGCGTAGCGGTCGGCGAGAGCGGATCTGAGTCGGTCGAGAATGTCTGGCACCGCTACTGAGCCTCCGAGAGTAACCCCTCAGAATACGACCCGGACGGCCAGGGGGCCAGACGGGCGCTCAGTGGATGGCACAGCGGGTGAAGCTCGAGCGGTGATAGCGCATGACGCTACCGCACGTGATTTCCGCAGTGCTGTCTCGATGTGAATAAGCTCAATCCGTGGGGTCTGCGGGTTTTCCGATGACCCCGCAACACCCCTAGAGGAGGCGTCTCAGAAGTAGAGCCATAGGAAAACCACCGGGATCAGAACGCCGGCTCCCGTGAGCCAGGCCCCCCGCCCGGTGATGCCCTTCTTGCCTTTCAGAACGAACAGCCCCGTCACGGCCAACGCGGCCAGTGCCACGGCGTACACGTCGGCGAAGTACGTCCACAGCTTTTTGGGGTGGTTGAGGTGGAGGAAGTTGGCTTCTCGAAGGACGCGGCGGTCGCGCACCGTTTCGCTGAGCACCGCCCCCGTCTCCAGGTTCACATACACGGTCGTGCCGTTGTCCACGAAGATCTGCAAGGTATCGGGATCTGGACGAAACGTGGCTCGTGGTGAGCCGTCCTCGCCGATCGCCGTCAGGATGTTCTCAATCGTCAGCGATGACGGGTCGTTCAGCAGATCGGACCCGATGCTAGTCTCGACGCTTCGGATGCTATAGCTGGGATTCCAGTCCGCCACGTGGTTTACGGCCACGCCCGAGACGGCGTAGATCACCGTCAGGCCCACGCACAGGTATCCGAGGTCGCGGTGGATAATGTTGTTCCACTTGCGCCACTTGAACTCTTTTGGGCTCACGGCTGTACCGGCCTATTCTGCGATCAGCGCGCCAAGGCCTCGGATCTGATAGATCGTTTGGGGGCCGGTTACGGTCGACGGGTCGAACTCCAAGCCCTGCTCCTCGGCGTGATGCATTGCCTGTTCGATTGCCTGTTCCTCGGTGAGTTCCAGGATTTCCACGAGGCCTTCGACGATGGCCATGTGGCCTCTGGCACTCAGGGGAAACACGATCACGCCGTCGTCCACCTTCACGCGGATCTTTTCGAATTCCGCGTCACTGGCCACCTCGAGCCAGCAACCTTTCATCTCGCACACCTCGACCACCGTCCCCGTGACGAGGACTCGCTCGCCCACGTATGACTCGGGGTCTGCCAGGATGTGGGACACGAGCGTGGTGTCGCTGAGCGTCAGGGCCTCGCCGTAGCTCGTGAACTCGTTCGTCTCCGAGCTGCACGCGAGTGCGGTCAGGATCGTGAGAATTGATGCGGATACCGCCAGCCGGCTTTTCATTCTGAACACGTCGCTTTCCGGATCGAGCCAGGTGTGGGTGGGCACACTTCACAGCATACGATTCTAAATGGTGGGGTGGCACGGCACGTGGAATTCTCGGTGAAGGATTCTTTACCGTACCCGGTTCATCCATTCCGGCAGCTCACGCGGCGGCGGCCGGCGGCCGTAGAGGACGTCGTCCCCCCAGATCGCCAGCCGCCGAAAGCGCCCCGACGTTCTCACCCCACGGCGCACCAGGTTGTGCATCCAGTTGTCGGGGTGCGAATAGGGACACACCTTCATGCAGCGTGCGCAGTCGGTGCCGATGGTGCACCACAGGGTGAAGCACGCTTCGGAGTCGATCTGCCACCGCCGCACGCCGTCGATCTCCACGCGATCCCCCAATGGAATGGCATCGCTGGGACACACGTCGGCGCACTTACGACATTGGATGCAGAAGTCGATCATCGTCGTGTCGCGCCGGCGCTCGTCGGGAACGAGGGGGAGATCCGTCGTTACGACGGCGAGGCGCACCCGCGGGCCGAGCTCCGGGGTCATGAGTAACCCCATCCTGCCGATCTCCCCGAGCCCCGCGTCCCGCGCCACCAACGGACAGACCACCCGGTAGTTCCCATCGATGTGTGCCCGCGCTCGATGGCCGATGCGGCGAATGAACTCGGCCAGCTGCACGGCGATCACGCCGGATGTCACGTATTGCTGCGCCGACTCCATCGCCGTTGGCGCCAGGGGCGCGCTGTCGAGGGCCACCTTGTCCATCTCCACCGTGAGGGCGATGGCAAACTGGTGATCGAGGGTTACCGGTTTGCCGTAGTCGGCGCCGCGGCCGACATGCGTGTAGAGGTGATGGTCCCGCAGCTCGGTGACACCGACGGATACCGCACCGAGCTTGCGTGTCCACTGCTTGACGAATTGCGTCGCCGTCGCCGGGTCCATGTCCACGGGCGTGGCGGCAGGCTCGCCGTCCACGAACGGCCGCAGATGCTCGATGGTGGTGAAGCTCGCCTCGGCGGCTGGAAACGCCAACGGATGGTGGGCGGATGTCCCTTCGGCGAGGAGTCCGGGCTGCGCGCGGAAGACGTCGTCGAGGGCCTTCTTTTCGGGGTTGGCGTTGTAGTACTCCGCGAATCGCGCGGTGCCCGGCTCATACAGCCGCCGGGAGAACATGATGTCCCGCTCGTCGATCCTGGTTGTCGGCGTGTCGTCGTCCGCGAGGCGCGGCACGCCCCCGGGGAGTAGAAGGAATACGCCGGCTATCACGAGCAGGGTCAGGAGGACGGCGGCTACCTGCGTTTGAGACGCAAAGTCAAACAGCCCTGCCAAAAGGAACGGAGCCGGAACGACGAGCGCGAGCAGGAACGTGATGGCCGCGGCGCGGGGCTCACCTTCCTTGAGCGATGTCCACGCGGCGGCCACCAATGTGGTCAGGAGCGTGGCTCCAAGTGCGAGGAGAACAATGTCGAGAGTTGCGGGTGGAGCGAGCTCCATGGGCTTGAGCCTCAGGCGTGTACGGGGCTTCGCCAACGATACCATGAGGCGGTTGTCGCGCCAAGCAACCTACCGGATTGGACGCATGGTGCTTGCGCGGGTACGTTCGGCGGCGGTGTCGGGCATCGACGCGTATGTCCTCCGGTCGCAGCTCACGCTCATCCTTCAACCACCTCCCAACCCTTGTCCAGCGGCAAACTCACGCCACTCACCGTCAGCGAACACGCGGTATCGCGTTCCGTCCGTTGATACGAGAATGTGGACATCCCCGGCGTCATTCACAAACGATCCGGCCGGTGGTACAAACCCGTCATCATCTGATACGGAGGATTGCGTGAATGCTCCACTGGCATCCAACCCGTCACCAGTGATGTACACGAGCGCGCCGCTCGTGACGAGTTGCTGGATGGCCACCAGCTTCGGCAAACCGTCGCCGCCCAGGCGGGACGACACAACCGCCACCTCGGGATCGAGGGCGCGAATGAAGTCTTCTCCGTTGCTCGTATCCGATCCGTGATGATTGACTTTGTATACGTCGATGTCGTTATCCTCACCCAGCACTCCGGCATTCACCGCGGCGATTTCGGTGTCCGGTTCACCCTTCCAATCGTCGGATGTTTGATCGCCGGCTGTGTACAGCTCGAAATCGCCCAAGCTGATCAGTAAGGCGATGCTTCCCGGATTCTCGTTCACATTTTGGTCGCTTGGATTGAGATCGAGATCATGGGTACTGCCCCGAGTGTCTCCCCGGGCACTGAGCACCCGGATCCTCGCGTCACCGAGTTTCCAGTGTAAGCCGACTCGGGCCCTCTTGCGAATGAAAGCTTCTTCGTCAGAATCCTCTATCATGTTGTCGTTAGCGTCGTCAACGAACTCAAGGTAATCGTTATATCTCGCAGCCCCATCTCGCCTCACCGAGGTTCCCTGGTCGTAGACCGAGCGGAACGTGATCCCGCGATCGGGGAGGCGAGCGAACCCTCCCATGTGGTCGAGATCGTAGTGAGTGACAAAGCCAAGCTTCACGTCAGTGATCTCCCCGACGCCATTGGCACCCCCGTCCTGGAGAAACGCCGCAATCTGTCCCGCGGCTGTCGAGCCGTGTCCCGCGTCAATCACCGCCGCATCGCCGTTCGGCGCCACGATGGCGATGGCATCGGCCTGGTTCACATCGAAAAAGACGATGTGGAGGCCCCACTCAAACGGCTCGTCCGCAACGACGGCGCCGGTCGCCACGCCGGCAATGACTACACCAGCAGTCAACCATTCGAGGAATCGTTCCCGCCATGTGATGTTGTCCGTTCCGTTTGACATGATCTCACCCTCCCGCCATCTGCTTGAGCTTCTTCCGCGTGTCCAACACGACGCCTAACAGGTCGTGCCAGAACGTGGACCCGAAGCCCATAGCGAATCCAGTGAGCATGCACCCAGCTGTCGTGTAGGCGACTTTCCCAACGCCCAGGGCGGACGACGTCTGCACGAGCTGGCCTGCCTGGAGCTGTGCCCACCCCAGTGTTTCCCATGGCGCTTCGAGGTGTGTGAGGATCTCGAAGAAGTTGGCATTCACTACCAGAGCGACCGCGAATGACAGAAACAGGGCGTGGGCAGTAATGCGTTTCTCCCGCTCCTTCTCTTTTCCCTTGGTTGCCTTCTCGCGCAGCTCCTTTCGATGGAGCTTGACCGCATTCGTTACGCGTTCGGCCACAAGGCTCAGCCCGGCAAGGAGGGTGATTAGGTTGATCAACGGCGCGAATGTTTCCATGGGGGACCTCCGGTTGTTTCAGCTGAGATGTGGTTTTGATCACGGCAATGTTGGCAGCTGTCCGGTACGGTGCAAGACCAAAGGCATGCGAACGCCGCTGGGACGCTCGGGGGTTTGCGCTGGCTCAGCCAGCCAGGCGGTATTCATTGGGCTGCCGGTTGCCTCCCTCCCTTGCACCACCTTCCTGACCCTACTGGATGTACCCCAGCGCCCGCAGCGTCTCGAGCTGCTCGTGGGTCAGCGCGACGCTTTCCGACGGCGTGAAAAGCTGCGCCAGTGCCTGGTGTGCCTCGAACTGCGCCTCGAGGAACGCCGTGTACTTCTCCACGAGGTCGGGGCGTTCCTCGTGCAGGCTGTGGAGGGGTCGTACACGAGCAGGGGGACCGGACGGCGCAACTCGTACGGCCCAGCGCCCAGGCGAGCTACGGCGTCCAGCCCCTGATTGATCTCCAACGACGCGCCCCAGCGGCCATCGACCACCTCGATCAAGCCGCTGAGCTCACCAGTCTCTCGATCTACCTCGAACTCGTCGAGGATCACCGGCCGTGACTCCCAACCACCCGTGCCCAGCAACAGGGGAGCAAGCGACTGCCCCTGCATAACCTCGGGGGCAGGCAGGCCAACCAGGTCCAGGATAGTAGGCAGCACATCGATCATCGAGACCGGTTGACTGAGACGTTGTCCTCCCTCGATGCGCCCCGGCCATATGAACATGAGGGGGATTCTGCTGATGGAGGAACGGAGCATTGCG
>JBDHAF010000128.1:0-11385 GCA_039588255.1 Gemmatimonadota bacterium
CGGAGTACGAGGCCCTCCTCCGCCTCCACATCATCCCGCCCCTGGGGGATCGGAAGCTGTCCCAGCTCACGGCGGCTGAGATCCAGCGGGTCTATAATGGAATGACCGAGCGCAAGCTCTCGGCCCGGACCGTCCGCTACACTCACTCCGTCCTCCGGTCGGCCCTCGAGCAGGCCGTGAAATGGGGACTCCTGTCCAGAAACCCCACGAAGCATGTGGACCTGCCGCGCATGGAGCGGCGCGAGCTGAGTGTCTTGAGCGTCGAGGAGCTGGGGCGTTTTCTCGAGGCCGCTCGTGAAGACCGCTGGTATGCCCTCTGGGAGCTGCTGGCGGCGACCGGGATGAGGCCCGCAGAGGCGCTCGGCCTCAAGTGGGCCGACATCGAGGGGCACCGGATTCGGATCCAGCGAAGCTTGGTACGTCACTCCGACGGCAGATGGACCCTGAAGGAGCCGAAGACGTCCCGTGCCCGCCGCACCGTGACCATCCCGAAGACGGTGGAGCAGACCCTGCAGCGGCACCGGAAAGAGCAGGTGGAGCAGCGTCTGCAAGCGGGCCCCGAGTACCAGGATCATGGGTTTGTCTTTGCGGTCTCGAACGGCAGTCCACTGGACTGGAAGGTCGTGGTGCAGCGGCACTTCAAGCCGATCAGGAAGCGGGCAGGGCTACCTGGTCTGAGGCCCTACGACCTGCGGCACACCTGCGCCACGCTGCTCCTTGGGTCTGGAGAGAACGTCAAGGTCGTCTCGGAGCGCCTGGGGCACGCGAGTGCGGCCCTCACACTCGACGTGTACAGCCACGTCCTGCCGGACATGCAGCAGCGGGCGGCGGAAAGGCTCGAGGGGCTACTCTTCGGGGCCGATGGTCAATAGAAAGTCGGAGTACGGCCTGAGGCGCGGCCTATTCTAACCTCAAAGGCAATCCCCTACCGCACCGTTAGCACCTTATCCGGCCTCCTCTCCTCAACCACCAAAACTTCTGTGTATGTCCCCAGCTCTAGCGCCCGATGGATCACAGCCATGGAACGGGCGTCTTCCGCCGGTCCGTAGAACTCGCTCATGCCCATGCAGCCGAGCCCGATGGCCGAGACCGTGGGTCCATCCGTTCCGAGTCTGCGCTTCTTCATCTCTTCGATTCCTTCATTTAAGATCCGACGTCTCAGGCGGCCGTGGGGAGCGCCCCACCGTCAGATCATCGCGGCCACGCGCTCCTACCGTGGCGGAAGGGCGACTGCCTGCCGAATACCTTGCACCGTACCTGGTAGAAACAGCTGTCCAGCGCCGATCCTACACAGCGGAAGGACGTGCTGGCGCTGGCCCAGACGGGGGCCACGCTCCGCTCGCCGTACCGCGCCGCGGGGCGCCCCGCCAGCCGCCGTCGGCCTGGATCACCGAGGAGGCACATGCACCGGAGCATATTGAGGAGGAACTGGAAGCACTCGCGCGAAACCAGCGGGCGCTGAGTGGTAATGAACGCCGAGATCAACTCTTCGACATCAAGTGGACGTGGTACCTGGAGCAGCATCCGGAGTTCGCCACATTCAGTGGCGACCCAGGGCAGAATGATCGCTGGACCGGGCCCCACGCTTGATAAGGAAGTCGGAGGATTGTGCGCTACCCCGCTTCCCTGCATCGTTCATAGCGAAGGGAAGCGGACAGTGGGGCCAGCGTCGGCCACCGAAGGAAAACGTCAAACCTCAGCGCCTAAAGCTTCTGTCCGGTAGATGACTATTCTACCATCCTACTTCAGCTCCACCGTGATCCTGAACGGCATGTGGTAGTAGCTCTTCACCCGGCCCGGAGTGCTCGGTACGCAGACCGCGACGTCGTTGGGGTCCGGCTTCGTCGCGACGGTCCAGGTGCCGTCGGGGTTCTTCGTTACCTGCACGTGGTTGGCGTAAAACGGTTGTTCAGCTTCCCCGGGACTAAACTTGAGACCCAGAGCACAGCCAGGCAGGTGGAAGATCGCAGACCGATCCACCGTTCCGTCCGCTTCCGTGACGGTCTCGACAGAATCCACGTTCATGAAGCTTCCCTGCACCGTGTTGCCGTCTTGGTTGCCTGCTGGGCTACCCTGGACACTGTTAGTGAAGGCCACGCTGATGAATCTCGGATCGCCACAGGCCTCTTGGTCTTTCCGCTTGATCTTCCCCTTCAGGTTCAATATCGCGTCGTTCAGATTGAACCTCGCGCTAACGTTGCAGCCGTCCTCGTAAGTGCCGCGTCCGTCGCTGCGAATGTTGTCGCCAGTGTTGTCGCCGTAGGCGACGGTGATCGGCTTGTCACCGCTCGGCGGCGGTCCCTTCTTTCCGCCCTTGGCAAGCTGCGGACCTGTCAGCTCCGCCGGCGAATCTGTTGGCTCGTCGCTGCAAGCGAGCGCGATGCCCATCGCGGCAATGAGCACTGGCATTACAGCAGTTGTGTGTAGTCGCATTTCCATACCTCCGATGTTCAGAGCCGCGAAGCACGGGCTCGGCCCGGTGCCAAGCGCGCGCCTGCGGCTCCGTTCTATTGCTGGCCGGTGACCGGAACCGGCGTGGTAAGATTGGCGCTGGCGCCGTTACTGCCGAGTTGTCCGAAGTTGTTCCAGCCCCAACAGTACGCGGCACCCTCAGCCGTCAGCCCACAGCTGTGAAACAAGCCGGTGGTCACCGATTGAAAGGCCAGTCCACCAGACACCGCTTCAGGCGTGGGGTGTGGCACGCGATCGGCCGACCCGTTGCCGAGCTGACCGCCGTCGTTGAATCCCCAGCAATACGCGATGCCGTCCGTCGTGACGCCGCAGCTGTGATCACCGCCAGCGCTCAACGACCGAAAGGTGTGTCCGCCGGATACAGCCTCCGGCGTGCTGGTATCAGCTGTGCTGCCATTACCGAGTTGGCCCGAGAAACCGACGCCCCAGCAGTACCCTGCGCCATCCGTGGAGGCGCCGCACGTATGATTCTCCCCGGCGCTCAGATAGTGAAAGGTTTGTCCGCCGCCTACTTCCTCCGGCGTGCCCTCGCCACCCGATCCCCAGCAGTACCCTGCGCCAGCCATCGAGACGCCGCACGTGTGTCTGCGACCGGCGCTCAGCGACTGGAAGCTCGGCCCACCGGACACGCCCACCGGCGTGCTCTCATGAGCGGTGTTGCCTGTGCCAAGTTGGCCCAAGTCGCCCCGCCCCCAGCAATAGGCAACACCGCCCCTCGTGACGCCGCAGGTGTGCCATCCGCCGGCGCTCAGCGACTCGAAGGTCAGCCCACCGGACACGGCCACGGGTGCGCTCGCACCAGCGGTGCTGCCATTACCGAGTTGGCCCGAGGAACCGGCGCCCCAGCAGTACGCGGCGCCGTCAGTCGCGAGACCACAGGTGTGCACTCCGCCGGCGCTCAGCGACCGGAACATCAATCCGCCGGCCACGACCGCGGGCGTGCTCGCATCAATGGGGCTCCCGCTGCTCCCACCCCAGCAGTAGGCGGCACCATCAGTCGTGAGGCCGCAGGTGTGTATTCCGCCGGCGTCCAACGCGGCAAACACCAGCGGACTGACAGTGATGGACGCGGCTCCCTCTATCCCTTCAGTGCGGGCCGTGATCATCGCCGATCCTGGTGCCACGCCAACCACCAAGCCCCTCGAGGTCACGGTCGCGATATCGGTGTTCGAGCTGGACCAGGTGACGGTGCGGTCGGTCAGCACGTTGCCAGCTGCGCCCTTCACAGTCGCCGTAAGTTGTATCTTGGTGCCAAACCGGATTGTCGCGGCCGCAGGCGATACCGTGACGAACGCGACCTGTCTGTCCGGTGCGGTCAGAGAATCCGCATTACCTCCACACGCCACCAGCATCAGCGTGAATCCCCATGGGAGCACTGCGACAGGTCGCCTAATAGTGTGCATCACAAGCTTTGGTGCGGCGAAACACGCGGGCCTCACGTCCTTGACCGTGGCGACGAGATGCGGGTGAAACCGATGGTAGCCGAGCATCGCGAGTGCGTTGCTCCGGTGACATCCTGCCGTGATTTCGCTGGCCGCCGCACACGTTTCATAGCGTGCTCATGGCCGCCAGTCGGCATACCAATCCAGCGTGTTAGACGTTGTGATGCGCACCAGGCCGCTGCCATCGGCGTTCATGACATAGAGATCATAGGGCGGATCTCCCGGCACCGGTGTTCGCCGCCCACTGGAGAACACGATCTTCGTACCGTCGGGGGACCACGCTGGCCACCAGTCTGGGGCGGGGTCGTTGGTGAGATTCACCGCTCCAGTGCCATCGGCGTTCATCACGAAGACCTCTCCCTGGTTGCCAGCCCGCCCCGCGAACGCGATGCTCGATCCGTCGGGTGACCAGGCCGGGACCCAGCCCCCGGCGTACGTTAGTCTTTCCACGTTCGAGCCATCGGCGTTCATCACGTAGATGTCCCCGGCGAGCCCATCTCGGTCACTAACAAAGGCGATCTTGGACCCGTCTGGCGACCACGCTGGGCCGCCCCCATCGTTCGTTACCATGACCGCGCCCGTGCCATCCGCGTTCATCACATAGAGGGCCCCGTCTCTGCCAAACACAATCTTGGACCCGTCTGGCGACCACGCTGGGCCGCTCCCATCGTTCGTTACCATGACTGCGCCCGTCCCTTCCGCGTTCATCACATAGAGGGCTCCGTCTCTGCCAAACGCAATCTTGGAACCGTCCGGAGACCAAGCGGGCCCGCCCCCTTCCGCCAGCCACCTCTCGTTGGAACCGTCGGGCTCAACGGACCAGATTTCTGATCTCTGTAGTTCCACGATGAACCTTCCGAAGAGAATCGGACCCGGCTCCACCCCCGCCCCGTGCGTGGTGAACTTCACTTCCACCGGCGCTTGGAGCGGATCGCCGGATCTGTCCGTGACACCGGTCGTGATCACGAGGGTGTAAGTGGTTTGCAAGGCCAACGGCTCGCTCGGCGTGAACTTGCCCCGCAGTCTATTACCACTGAGTGTCACACTTCCACCGATCGACTCCCCGTTCAGCAGCAGCTTGATCGTCTCGTCCGTTACCGTCTGTTCGTCCATCGGCTCGCTGAAGACGATGATCGGCGCCACGTTGAGTACGACGTCGACTTTCCCTTTTTCCGGCTCGGTGCGCACCACGGTCGGGAGCACGCGGAAGGGCACCTTACTCACCATGCTGATCATCACCACACCGGTGGCATTCAGGATCCCGATCTCCAGCGTGTCCCCCACAGCCGCGGGAATCGGCACGGGGTCGAACCCCCCGTTCCTCATGGGGGCGGTGACGGATGCGCCGCTCATCAGGTTGGTGATGACCGCGCTCTCACCAAGCTGGAACCGGTCGGGCGGGAGAGACACATAGGAGACCTCTTGACTAATGGTCGCTGCGGCCGTGCTGCCGTCCGCCCGCCCGGACGCCAGGCTCTGTGTGGTGAGAGGATTGGACACGACGACGCCGTGGGACGCGGCGTCGATTTGCTCGGGCATGTTGGGTGCGGCTGGTGCGTTGGTGTCGGAACAAGCGACCAGTATCCCGACGGCCGCGACCGCGGCGCCGGTAACAACCCTCGTAGCATGCTTCATGGTCATGTTCCCTCCTCACGAGCCGGCAACCAGCACGAATCCGGCCCAGTAGAACGGGTGCGCCGTGTCGGCACTCGACAGCGACGCGCGTTTTGCGAGCGTCACCGCCTCACTAGGAGAACTGCCGGACTCGAGGTACCGATAAAACGCTTCCATCAGCCCCGCCGTCGCCCGGTCCTCGACGGGCCAGATCGTCGCCAGGACGTTCGATGCGCCCGCGTACAAGAATGCACGCACGAGACCGACCCAATCGTCGCCGGCGGGGACATCCGCCAGGGCACCGGAGCCGAGGCCCGTCTGGCATGCACTCAACACCACCAAGTTCGCGTTGAGATCGAGTTCAAAAACCTCGTGCACCTCGAGCCTGCCGTCGTCATCGCCAACCGGGTTGAGCTCGACGAACGAGAACAGCGGATTGTGTTTGTTGAGGATCCCGTAGGTCGCGAGGTGGACCACGTCGTACCGCGATATGGAGCGCACCAATGCGCGTTCTGTGGCATCCGAGCCAAGGAAGACTGTCGTCCGGCTTCCAAAAATCCGCCGAATGGCCTCCACCTCGTCCCGGGACCCCGGCAAGACACCATCACGCGGCGCCAGGGCCAGCACGCGCTTCAAGTGATCCGGGACCGTCCGCTCTCCGAGCCGCACCCATACCGACGCGGACGGGACGTACGCCACCTCGTAGCGCTCGATGAGAAAGCGCTCAGATTCCTCCGAGGCAATGAGGGCATCAAACGGCAGGTAATGCAGTTCGGCATGCGGTGCGATCAACAACCGGTGCTTCCCGTGAAGCAGACCGCTCTCTTCGACGGGTTGGATCAGCTGTCGGTAGAGTCGCCGCAACGGTGCCTTCCAGAGATTGCGGGACGGGCCAGGTTGTCCGGGGCGCACCATGGTGCCCCGCACAAAGTCCACCAGGCCGGCAATGGCATTGCGATCGATGCTAAGGTCCATGGTCGCTACGGTATCCGACGTCACCGCGAAGACCACCGACGCGGAATCACCGAGCAGGAACTCGAGAAGGACTTGATCGGGAGCCAGATGCGCCATGACGTCGTGGGCCGGCACTGCTTCCCCTGCAACGAGCGTGGCGTATTCCGGAGAGCGCTGGCGGATCTCGAGCAGAAGCTGCGCGTAACGCCGCTGAGCGGCTGCCAGGGCTTCGCGGATGACATTCAGATCGCGGGGCACCACGTCGGGACCGCGGAGCGCTGCGACGCTTTCGGAGCCCTCGAGCTCTGCACTAAGCTCACTGATCCTGTACCGCAGCGTCTGCTCGCTGGCCGTCAACTCGGCGGCGGGCGCCGCGCCGGAGATTCGCCCGCGAGCGAGCAGGTCGAGCATCTGGCGCGCTCGCATGCGCTCACTGACGTCGAACGCTGCGGCATGGCGTCCCCGCGCTCGCTCGAGCAGCGCGAGCTGTCCGTAGACACCCCACTTATCGGCCAGGAAGGCGGCGCGCCACTCCTCCAGGGCCAGCGTGCCGGAGACGCGTTCGATCTCCGCGATGGCCGCTCGGAGTTCCCGCGCCGCCTGGGGCAGCGCGCCGCGGCTGTTCAGGGCCCGGCCGAGTCCCGCGCGGAGACGCCACGACACGGTTGGCGCCGCACGATCTTCCACGAGGCGAAGTGCCCGGTGGTACAGCGACTCGGCGGCGAGCGGCATGCCAATCTTGACTTCGAGTTCACCGAGCGCCCCAAGAGCTGCCGCTTCTGCTACAGGGTCGTCCAGCCGTTGCAGTGTCTCGACGGCTGCCTCGAGGTTCGTTCTCACCGAAGCGGTGTCACCGAGCTCGTCGTGGGCAGATGCGAGCAGCACGCGCGTCCACGCAGCAGAGCGCGAATCTCCGGACGTTTCCTGGGCGCGCGAGGCCAGCTCCAAAGCGCTCTGCGCGCCGGTGAAGTCATCACGCAGCAAGAGCAGCAGACCCTGACCCTGTTGCGCCTCCGCCTGCCCGCGAGTGTTGTTGGCGTCACGGTAGAGCCGCATCGCGCGACCGTACGCCCGCTCTGCCACCCCCAGCACGTTGAACTGGACCGCGAGGTCGCCGCGGGCTAATGCGAGGTCGGCGAGCAGTGCGGCGCTCGCATTGGCGTCGACGCGGGCCGCCTCTTCCGCCTGCGTCAGCTCGCCCAGGGCTGTCTGCAAGTCGCCCATCGCCGCGTGAACCATCGAGAGCACGCGCCGAGTCGAGATCGCATCGCTCGTTCCACCTGTTTCCTCATAGATCTCCAACGCTTCGGTGAGCAACTGTAGTGCATTCGGGTAATCCCCACGTCGTATCTCGAGCAGTCCAAGATTGTGCAGAGCAAGAGCGGCGTTCACCGGTTCGTTCAGGTCCCGATACGTCGCCAGTGCCTCTCGGTAGCGGGACGCCGCGGCGGCGTAATCCGCCTCGGTACTCGCGAGCCTGCCCAAGTTGAGGAGATTGTCTGCCGCCCGGTTCAGATTTTGGTGACGCCGGTTGAGTGCTAGTGCAGATTCATAGGCGTCCCGTGCTCCTCCTATGTCTCCCAGCTCCTGGGCGATCAGGCCAATGTTGTTGTGATCGGCCGCGACCCCCCGGTAGTATCCAACCCCCTCGTGCAGCGCCAGTGCCCTGGAGTAGTGTTCGGTCGCGCGCCGAAGATCTCCGCGGCGTCTCGCGACGCTTCCCAGATTCACAGCCGCGTTCCCCGTAACACGGTAATCGCCTACCCGTTCGGCTAGATTGCCCGCACGCGCGAGGTAGACCTGTGCGCTATCCAGCACGCCGGCGACATAAAATCCTGCCCCGACGTTGCCGAGTGCCTCTGCCATCCCTGCGGAATCACCGAGTGCTGTAAACAGCCGGAGGCTTTCACGCCACCGGCGCATCGCCATCTCCACTCCGTCCCGATAGACTGCTGCGTTTCCTTCCCGACGGATACTGTCGGCTCGCACATAGGTGCGACGCTCCGCGGGCGACCGGCCGCGGAAAAACGCCGCTCGCCGCACCAGAGACGAGTCCCGCCACAGCGCGGCAAACGCCGCCGCCACGCGTTCGGCTGACGCGAGGGGTTCGGCCGCCTCGCTCTCGGATTCGGCGAGGATGAGGAGCTGACGAACTGCCTCTCGCGCCTCGTCGGGCCATTCCGCGACCCTGGCTGTGAGGGCGGTATCCGCTCCTGCGGCCGCGAGCGCACGCAGCTCGTCCACCACGGGCGCCGACTGCGCGACGACCACTGCACTCATGAGCGTCCACAGCGCTGGACCGATCATCGTGGCGTGCTGTCCGACGAAGCTCTGAGAATGAACTCCATGAGGCTGGACTCGGACCATCGGTCAAAGTCGATGCGTGCCTCGGCCCTCCAGAAATACGATGCCCCCGGGGTAAGCCCGACCGAATCGGGTGCGACGGCGACAGTATCGGTTGTTTGCATTTCCCATAGGATGGAACCGGTCCGATCGAAGAGCGTGAGCTCGTACCGATCAGCTCGCGGTACACTCGTCCACACGAACTGGATCGGTGTTGCAACCAAACCGGCGGGTCCAATGGCCACGGGGGGAGCACTGAGGGTCAACACTCCCGCGCGGTGACCCGGAGCGGCGGCGGGATCCTCGACCTCGGGCGGCCGAGAAATGAGCAGGAACGCCACCGCTGCGGCGGCAGTTGCAGCACCGATGACTCCTCCGAGTCTTGTGAACCGCCGTCGCCAAGCCGTTCGGGATGTCGCTGCTCGCAGCTGCTCCAGCTCGCTGCGGATGGCCGGCTCTGTGACAAGTCGCGACAGGGCTGACACTTCGCTCCGGCAACTCGCGCAGGAGGTGAGATGACGAAGCATCGACGCGCGACGGTCGCGGTCCACCGAATCATCCACGAGATCGACTACCGCGAATTCATCCAGGCATTGATCCATCTTCGGCCCGGTGCCCGAACCCCGGGCACGAAGTTCCATCGCCGCCCGCCGGATGGCTGCGACGTCCTCTCGAGACATTTGAGACGCCGCGAAATGATCCTCGAGCTCTTGCAGACTCATTCGGTTGTCTCCCAGGCAAGGAGGTCCGTGGGCAGGCGGCGCGGCCAATGGGATGTCGGTCCCTGCATCCGAAACTCTATTATCGTGACACGGACAGAAGGGACTCAATTACTCAGCGCTTGGGATACGATCAAAGAACTGCAGATTCCAGGGATCGCCGCGTTCCCTCCGCTGTTCGGATCGGAGGAGCCTCCCTACGCAAGGCGTTTCGAGAGGCGCGGCGCTCAGGACACGTCGGGCGGCCTCATGCTAAGAAGTACGTTCTGAAAGGACGCTGACCGCGCGAGGGCGGTTTACGAAGACGGAGCCAACGGGATCCTTTGATCACAACCACGGCGGCCGCCCCTCAGAGAAGCGTCCTGGTGAGGACGCGCCTCTCGGCATTTCGCCGTCTAGCCCGTCCCCTCAGGGCGGGAATCCGCCAAACGCCGCACCGCTCGCGAATTCTGTAACCCACGCCCTTCTTACTTCTCAGGCCCCGAGATTAGAGGTCACCGGATCCAATGCCCCGGCGTGCAAAAGCCACCCGTAGTGCGGCGAGCGCTCGCGACACTCTGTTGTAAACCGTTTTGGCACTCGGCCAGCCGACAACCCGCGCAACCTCGGCCGCGGGCATATCGTCGATCACGAACAATTGAACGGCGAGACGGTCTTCCGACGTGAGAGCCGCCAGCGCCCGCTCCAAGTGTTCACCGATGTCGGGCGCCGTCGCCCCGGGTTCCGCCACCACGTCGACGTCGGGAGGTAGCGCCACGCCGACCAACTCACGCATGAGGCGGCCCTTACGCCCCTCGGAAAGGGCCCGATAGGTTGCCATCAACGCGCTCAAGAACTCCCCAAACGACAAGTCGCAACCGTCTCGGGTTTGTAGCAGCTCGTACGTCTCGAGGTGGGAACGCGATTCGTGGAACACGTATTGAAAGATCTTCTGATGGAGAGGTGGGAGTTCGGCAACGACCGAACTCACTCGTTTGCGACCGTCGCGGTGCCTGAACCAGTCGATGGTTTGATTGCGAACAACGGCCGCGAGCCAAGTGGAGAACCGTCCACCGTGAGACTCGCGCTCCGCGTACCGACGTAGCCGCGCCATGTCATTTTCACGGAGTGCTTCGCACACAGAAGCAAAGACATCCATCACGTCGTCATAGTCCGTTGCGAGGTGCCGAATTGTGGCGAAGATCAGCCGCCGATAGCGCTCGACGAACAGATCCCACGCTGTATCGGAATCACCTTGAGAGAGCTTGATCTGCCAGCTTTCCATCGATCTTCTCCCACAAGCTTTTCATAACACCAGAGATTGCGATGTCAAGCTGAGTCCGTGAGGAGAAAACCAATGGAGCCGCCATCGAGGCGGTCCCGTGCTTTCTTCCCGAGAGGTTGTTGTACATCCACAGCTCACGGCCTGGCGACGTTTCTTGGGCTTCGGGATGGGCGTGATGAAGGCGACCGGGCGAGGCCTGTCATTGATCCGGTTGGTGGGGTGTCCGATGTCGTCGAGTTCCCAGTGTTGGGAGGGATACTCGTAGGGGGAGTTGAGGATTGTCTTTCGAAGGAAGACTCACCCATTGGTCTCAACCTAGTGTGACCCTGTGTAGCGACGAAAGCGCCGTCGACGCGACACCCTGGCTTCATTTGGCACACTATTGGCACACCAACGCAGAGAGCGAGAGAATCCGCCGCGATTCCCTCGCTCTCTAAGTTGTTATGATCCATTGACTTTCGCTAGTCGGGACGGCGGGATTTGAACCCGCGACCCCCTGAACCCCATTCAGGCGCAGGGGGTAGGCAATCATGGCAACATGTCGGCATTTCACGGGCTTCCGAGCGTAGGCACGACA
>JBDHAF010000129.1:0-11130 GCA_039588255.1 Gemmatimonadota bacterium
CCACCGCCGCTCGCCTCGGCGAGCGCGCCAGAGAGCCGATGCTCGCGCCGCTCAGGCTTCCCGACGGCGGGATCTACGCCATACCGTGGAAGACCAACCCGATGATGCTTATGTACAACGTCGATCAGCTCGCCGAGGCAGGGGTGACGCCTCCCGGCACGTACAGTGAGCTGATCGAGGCGCTACGCCGGCTGGCGCGGGACACCGACAGCGACGGACACCTGGACCGGTGGGGATTTTGGGCGCGGCTCAAGACCACCTGGTTCGAGCGTTTCTACGATTTCTACCCGCTCTATCTGGCCGCATCGGAGGGGCGTACGCTCGTGTCGCGAGGTGAGGTGGTCTTCGAGAACGAGGCAGCGGTGGCGGCCATCGAGGTACTCCGTCAGGCCTTCGCCGAGGGTCTCCTGCCGCTCTCCAATTTCGAGGGACGCGACCCCTTCATGGACGAGACCGTGGCCATGAAGGTGGTGGGTCCCTGGTTCGTCAAACAGTTGGAGGAGCTGAAGGTCCCGGGGCTTCGCTACGACGTGACTCCCGTACCCGTGCCGGATGGCGATGATCCAGAAGCGGCCTACGCCTTCGCCGATCTCAAGAACATCGCCGTCTTCTCGACGACGCGGCATCCCGTGGCAGCCGCCCGGTTCGTGGCGTACCTGACGTCGCCGGAAGCCGACAGGCTGCTGATCGAGCAGGCCGCCCAGCTCCCGTATCGCCGCGCGCTGGCGTCAGACGGGCGCTTCGCCGATGCGCTCACCCGCTGGCCGACCCTACCGGCCTACGCCGCGCGCGCTGACCGGAGTCGTGACATCGACGTCGATCCCGACATCGTAGAAGTCTTCGATATCCTGTCGGAGGCCTACGAGGCCGCGTCCATCTACGGTACCGTACCCCCCGAACAGGCGGTGCGGGAAGCCGCGGCAGAGGTCCGGACGGTGCTGCGTGCGCGCTGAGGCCCGCTCCGGCCTGCTGCTGTCATCGCCCTATGCGGCGTTCCTGCTGCTCTTCGCGCTCTACCCCATCGGTTTTTCCCTCGTTCTGGTGCTGCTGAAGTGGGACCTGGTCACCGCCCCGAGCTTCGCGGGCCTCGACAACGTCCAGCACCTAGTCGGCGATGCTCGCTTCTGGCAGGCCATCGTCAACACCCTCGTGTTTCTGGCGATCCATCTCCCGCTCCAGATCATTGTCGCGCTGACCCTCGCCTGGGCCCTCGACCGGCCGCTGCTCTTCCGCGCGTTCTGGCGGGCCACCTTCTTCCTCCCCGTGGTCATATCCGGGGCGGTGGTGACCATCCTATGGAGCGCCCTTTACGCCACCGACGTGGGGCTCATCAACGGACTACTTGCCCGGCTCGATCTCGGCCCGGTCCCCTGGTTGACGGATCCCGCCATCGCGATGCCGGCGATCGCCGTCATGGCAACCTGGAAGAATGTGGGGTTCTACGTCATCATCTACCTCGCGGGCCTGCAGAACGTCCCGCGGAGCTGCCACGAGGCAATCGAACTGGAGGGAGCGACGGCCTGGCAGAGCTTCCGGCACGTCACGCTCCCGCTACTCAAACCCCAGACCTTGCTGGTCGTAACGCTGTCCACGATCAACGGCTTCCAGCTCTTCATCGAGCCGTACATCTTGACCGGGGGAGGCCCGCTGCGGCGGACGCTGTCGGTCGTTCTCTACATGTACCGGAACGCCTTCTCGTACCAGAAGATGGGCTACGCGGCCACGCTCGGCTTGGCCCTGGCGCTGCTCATCGCGGTCGTTCTCGTGGTCCAACGCCGGGTCATCGGAAGTGCGGAGGAGGCATGAGGCGCACGGCCTTCTACGTCATACTGGCTCTGGCGGCAACCACGTTCCTCTACCCGTTCCTGTGGATGGTGGCCACCACCTTCAAGTCACCGGCCGAGGTGGGCGGGCTCTCGCTGCTACCCGACCAGCCAACCCTCGACAATTACCGCCTGATGTGGGCCCGCGCTCCGTTCGGACGCGCTCTGGTCAACAGCCTGTTCGTGGCGGGGACCATCACACTCTCGGTGCTCGTCTTCGGGTCGGCCGCGGCCTACTCCCTGGCGCGACTCAACTTTCCGGGGCGCCGTATTCTCAACGCCATCACCATCGCGATACTGCTCGTGCCCGCGCAGCTCACGCTGATCCCGATGTACACCTTGATTGTGCAGCTCGGGTGGGTCGACAGCTACGCGGCGCTGATCGCGCCCTACGCCTTCAACGCCACGGCGATCTTGATCCTGCGCCAGTTCTTTCTGCAAGTGCCCCGCTCTCTCATGGACTCGGCGCGGCTGGACGGGATGGGAGAGCTGCGCATCCTGTTCACCGTGTTCTGGCCCCTGGCGAAGGCGCCACTGGCGATGGTCGGCATCCTTACCTTCATGGGGGCGTGGAACGAGGTGCTGTGGCCGCTGCTGGTGGTGCGGGATGAGCAGATCATGACGTTGCCTCAGCTCTTGACCGTCTTCTCCCTGGGGGGCGGTGCCGGCCCACGCCAGCTCGCCACGAAGCTCGCCGCGGCAATGGTGCTCGTGGTGCCCGTGGTGGTGGCCTACACGTTCCTCCAGCGCTACTTCATCGAGAGCATGGCGAGCACCGGGATCAAGGGATAGAGCGTGGCCAGCGTCTTCTTCGAGCACGTCCGGAAGGACTTCGGAACCGCCACCGTGGTTCAGGACTTCGACCTCCAAGTGGCCGACGGTGAGCTGGTGGTCCTGGTCGGCGGATCCGGATGCGGTAAGTCGACGATCCTGCGGATGCTCGCGGGGCTCGAGAGCGTCACGAGCGGGACGGTCCGCATCGGCGACCGGGAGGTCACGCACCTGCCGCCCCGGGAGCGCGACGTGGCCATGGTCTTCCAGGACTACGCGCTCTACCCTCACCTGACGGCACGCGAGAACATCTCCCTCGGTTTGCGCCTGCGGAAAGTCCCGAAGGCGGAGATCGACCGCCGGGTGCGCTGGGCGGCTGAGATCCTCGAGCTCCAGCCACTCCTCGATCGCAAGCCGAAACAGATGTCCGGGGGGCAGCGGCAGCGCATCGCCATGGGACGGGCCATGGTCCGGGAGCCCGCGGTGTTCTTGTTCGATGAGCCGTTGTCCAACCTCGACGCTCACTTGCGCGGCCAGATGCGTCACGAGATTGCACGAATGCAGCGGCGCGTCGGGACCACGGCCCTGTACGTGACCCACGACCAGATGGAGGCCATGACGCTGGGCGATCGGCTGGTGGTCCTCGACGGCGGGCGCATCCGGCAGGTGGGCCGCCCGATCGACGTCTACAGGGCGCCGGCGAACAAGTTCGTGGCCGGCTTCATCGGCACCCCCCCCATGAACTTCCTGGATGGGCGCCTGGAGCGCGAGCAGGATGGGCCCGTGTTCGTCTCCGACACCTTGAGGATTCCGCTCGCGGCCGAGCGGCGCCCTGAACTCCCAGCCGGGTCCGGCGAGGCGGTCACACTCGGCGTTCGCCCCGAGGATCTGGCCCTGGCCGACGCGCTCGGGCCGGCCACGATCCGTGGACAGCTCGTCCTGGCCGAGGTCTTGGGTGCTACGACGCATCTGCATGCCGAGGTGGGAGGCCGACGACTGATAGCCGCAGTTCCCAGCGGGCCGTCGCCGGCGCCGGGCGGGGCCGTCAGTCTCTCCCTCGACCCGCGCCGGCTGCACTTCTTCGCAGCCGACGGCTCATCGCTGCTGCTGGACAGCGCTAGTCCCTGACTCGATGCTGCCGGGGCCGAGGCTCAGGTAAAGCTCAAACCGATCGCAACCAGGAACATGGAAAGAAGATGACCCCACACGCAGATTTGCTCTCGCGCCATGCGGCCAACCCCATCATCACTGCCGCCGACCTACCGTACTCTGCCAACAGCGTGTTCAACCCGGCCGCGACGATACGCGACGGCGAGACAACCCTGCTGATGCGGGTGGAAGACCGGCGCGGGCTGTCTCACCTCACGGTGGCGCGCAGCCCCGACGGTATGGCAGGATGGCGGATAGACGCAGCTCCGACATTCGTCGGCAAGCCCGAAACGCACCCTGAGGAGATCTGGGGGATTGAAGATCCACGGGTCACCTTTGTCGAGGAGGAACAGCGGTGGATCGTGGCGTACACCGCCTATTCAAGTGGTGGGCCCCTCGTATCGCTGGCCGCCACCGCGGATTTTGAAACGTTCGAGCGACTCGGTGCGGTCATGCCACCGGAAAACAAGGATGCCGCACTTTTCCCCGTCAAATTCGGTGGGCGATGGGCGATGGTGCATCGGCCAGTGGGTGGTGCTTTCGGGGCCCACATGTGGATTTCGTTTTCGCCAGACCTGAAGCACTGGGGAGAGCATCGGATTCTCCTCAGAGCCCGCGACGGGGGATGGTGGGACGCGCAGAAGATCGGGCTCTCGCCGCAGCCGCTAAAGACGGATCGGGGATGGCTCATCATGTATCACGGTGTGCGAACCACGGCATCGGGCTCCATCTATCGCTTGGGACTCGCGCTGCTCGATCTCGAGAACCCGTGTCGTGTGCTGAAGCGATCGAGCGAGTGGCTCTTCTCTCCCAGTGAGGCATATGAGCAGCTCGGCGATGTGGGGAACGTCGTTTTTCCTTGCGGCTGGACCCTGGTGGATGACGAGATACGCCTCTACTACGGGGCTGCGGACACCAGCATCGCGCTGGCCACGGGCCGACTCTCGGAGCTGCTCGCCTGGCTCGACGAACATGATTCGCACGCCGATGAATAGATGACCGGTTCTCTTCGCGTCGCAAGTGTGGTTGCTCTTGCAGGGCGCAACCGCTACTACCAAGCGTAGTTCCTTCGCCACATCGATTCCAACAGGTAAGCATGCCCCAATTTGAGCTTGCGACTCCCGACCTAGTGATGGTGCTGCTCTACGTCGTGTTCATCGTTGCACTCGGCTTCTACTTCGCGAAGCGAACCAAGACCACCGACGACTACTTCCTTGCCGGTCGTTCGCTGACCTGGTGGCTCATCGGTTTCTCGCTTTTCGCCTCCAACGTCTCGTCCAGCACCCTCATGGGATTGTCCTCTGCCGCATTCAGTTCGGGCATCTCCGTCTACAACTACGAGTGGATGGCGGCCCTCGTCCTGATCGTGTTTCTGGTCTTCTTTCTCCCGTTTTATCTGAAGACCCGCGTGTACACGATGCCGGAGTTTCTGGAGAGACGTTTCGACCAACGAACCCGATACTACTTCTCGGCGCTGCTGGTCATGATGAACATCATGATCGACACGGCCGCTGCCCTGTACGCCGGATCCTTGGTAGTCCAGATCCTCTATCCGCAGATTCCACTTTGGCAGTCCGTGGCCGTGCTTGGAATCCTGGCTGGTATCTACACGATCGCCGGCGGGCTGAAGGCGGTGGTCTACACCGACGCAGTGCAGGCCGTTCTGCTGCTGATCGGCGCCGGCCTCGTGGCCGCGTTGTCCTTCAACGCAATCGGCGGCTCCTGGTCGACCGTCGTGGCCGCTGTACCGGCCGACGACCTGTCGATCATTCGGCCGGCATCGGACCCGGTCATGCCGTGGCCCGGACTGATCACCGGCGTCTTTCTCCTGGGGTTCTATTTCTGGGCCACCAACCAGTTCATGGTGCAGCGCGCTCTCGGAGCGAAGAATCTCGACCACGGTCGATGGGGTGCGCTCTTCGCGGGCCTGCTCAAGCTCCCCATCATTTTCATCATGGTGTTGCCGGGCATCTTCGGTCGGCTGCTATACTCTTCGGCCGAGTATCCAGTTCTGGCGCAGAATCCGGATCTCATCTTTCCGACGCTCATGTTCGATCTACTACCGGTTGGCGTCCGCGGGCTCATCATCGCTGCGCTTGTGGCGGCGATCATGTCGAGCGTCGACTCGACGCTGAACTCCGCCTCTACACTCGTTACCATGGACTTCATCAAGAAGATCAAGCCCAAGGTGCCGAACCACACCCTGGTCATCTCAGGTCGAATCGTGACCTTCGGGTTCATGTTGCTTGCAATCCTCTGGGCGCCTCAGATCGTCAAGTTCCCGAACATCTGGACGTACCTACAACAGATGCTGGCCTACCTTGCTCCGCCAATTGTCGCATGCTTCTTCGCCGGCGTGTTCTGGAAGCGTGCGAACGGGCATGGTGCCTTTGCGGCACTCGTGGTCGGTCACCTGGCGGCCGCGCTTTTCTTCGGCCTCGCGCTCTCGGGGTCGATCATCGTACAGACGCACGCGCTGACGCCGGAGGAATTACAGATGGCTACGGCAGGCGCTCCGGTAATTCATTTTCTGTATCTTGCGCCCATCCTTCTCGTGATCTCACTCGTTGCTCTCGTGGTCGTAAGCCTGGCAACGGAAAGGCCCGACGAAGAGGTCGTGCGCACATTGACGTGGTCGCCGGCCATCCTTGCGGAAGAGACGCCTGCACTCGCCCGCCTTGCGTGGTACAAGAACTACCGATACCAATCTGCCGCCATGCTCGTGCTCATAGCAATCTTCGTGATCGCGTGGTGGTAGACAGTGAATGAATGCAGATACAGGGTGGTTGCCCATACCTAAGACGATCGTAGCCGTTGGCGAGGCGCTCTGGGACGTGTTTCCGGATGGGCGGCGGCCGGGCGGCGCGCCGTGTAACGTCGCCTTCCATGCCGCGCGCCTCGGTGATCGAGGTGCGATCGTCACGCGCGTGGGCGAGGACGCGGCCGGGGACGAACTGGTCGCGTTTCTTCGCGAACGAGGAGTCGACACCGACTGTGTGCAACGCGACGGCACCAGGCCCACTGGTACCGTGTTGGTGACGATCGAGGATTCCGAGCCGCAGTATGCCATCAGTGAAGACGTAGCGTGGGATTACATCGCGCCGGAAGATGCTGCCCGCGCGCTCATGCGCACGGCGGATGCCATCTGCGCCGGATCGCTCGCGCAGCGTAGCGAGGCGAGCTGCGCGGCCATTCGACAGCTCCTGTCAGACGCGCGCGGCCAGGCACTCGTCCTCTTCGATGTCAACCTCCGTCCTCCGTTCACCGACGCGGAGGTCATCGAGGCTACCTTTGGGGTGGCCGACGTCGTCAAGATGAGCGAATCAGAGGTTGCGCGGCTGTCGACCCTGCTCGTTAGGCCGTCGCTCATCGGGTGGTTGCTCGAGAGTGTCGGTGTGCAGGCCGTGTGCGTGACTCGGGGGAAGGGCGGTGCCTTCATCACCACGCTGCAAGGAACGGTCTCCGCTCCCGGAGTAGAGATCGACACGTCGGCGGGTGATGCGGTGGGGGCGGGCGATGCGTTCACGGCAGCGATGGCTCATCAGCTCGTTCGCAACGCCACACTAGAAGAGACCCTCCACGCCGCCAATCGCTACGCTGCCCTCGTCGCGACCAAGAAGGGTGCCATGCCGGTGGTCTCGTCCGATGAGCTCGCTGAGATAGGCTTGTGATTCGAACCGGTCACACCACCACGACGGCCTCGTGTGGCAGCAGATGGAGAGCACCCTTGACCTCGTTGTCCTCGTTCACCCGCCTGGTGGACACCGCAATCCGGCCATTAAATCCTGCGGCGTCAATGGAACGCGGTTCAGCCGAGAAATTGACGGCGACGAGCACGCGCTCGGTTCCCTGGGAGCGTTCGAAGACGAAGCACTCGGGCGGAACTGGACCCATAGGCAGATAGGCCCCGGTTCTGAGAGCCCCCGAGCCCCGTCGCAGTACCAGCAACCGGCGATACAGGTTGAGATGCGAATCCGGATCCCGAAGCTGGGATTGCACATTCCGGACGGCGTGGTCGCTCCCAACGGGCAGCCATGATTCATTGGCCGACGTGAACCCGGTGGCGGGATCCGGCGACCACTGCATCGGCGTTCGGCAGCCGTCCCGCCCCAGGGTCGGTTCGGTCATGCCCCAGGGATCCTGCTGCCTCTCCGGCGGAATCTCGGCTTCGTGCATTCCGAGCTCGTCACCGTAGTACAGCGTTGGCGATCCGCGCAACGTGAGCAGAAGAACCGCCGCCTGGCGGCTCCCTTGCTCTCCGAGTCTGGTGGCCAGGCGTTGGTCGTCGTGATTCCCCAGAACGTAGTTGGGCCACGCGCCCTGTGGAATTGCCGCCTCGAGACCGTCCACCGCAGCTCGAATAGCGGCCGCGGTCCAGGGCGCCTTCAAGAGGCCGAAGTTGGTCGGCATGCTCAGTTCGTCGAGATCCTTGCTGTAGTACGATGCCAACTCGTTCCAGTCGAAGATGTGCATCTCCCCCAAGGCCATGCGAGGAGGCTCGTACTCATCCAGCAGCGACCGCATCTCACGGAATATCTGATGCACATCTGCGTGTCCCTGGTCGTACTGGTGCAGCTGTGCGTCGTATGCACCCAACGATTTGTGTATTTGCGGCGCACTCTCGGGGTTCGGCGAATTGTCCCGCTCCGCGGGATCTTTCATAACGAAGCGCACCGCATCAATTCGAAATCCGTCCACCTTCCGATCGAGCCAGAAGCGCATGTTGTCGAACATCGCTGCTTTCACCGCCGGGTCGCGCCAGTTCAGATCGGGTTGCTCCTTCAGGAAGGAATGCAAGTAATATTGACCCGTTCGATCATCCAGCTCCCAGGCTGAGCCACCGAACACGCTGAGCCAGTTGTTGGGCGGCGAACCGTCCGGCTTCGGGTCCCGCCAGACATACCAGTCACGGCGAGGGTGCTCGCGTGAGCTCCGTGACCCGATGAACCAGGGGTGCTGATCCGACGAGTGATTTGGTACGAAGTCGATGATCACCTTGAGACCAGCGTCGTGGGCACACGCCACGAGCCGATCGAACGTTGCGAGATCGCCGAACATCGGATGCACATCGCGATAGTCCGACACGTCGTACCCGAAGTCCGCCATCGGGGAAGGATAGAAAGGACTCATCCAGATCGCGTCGATTCCGAGCGTATCGCTCAGGTAGTCCATCTTGTCGATGACGCCCTGCAGGTCTCCAACGCCGTTTCCGGTCGTGTCCTTGAAGCTCCGTGGATAGACCTGATACACGACACCGGTCTGCCACCATTCGTGTTGCTCGTGGTCGGACAAGAGAACTGTCTCCATCCTTTCGTGACGGCCTCGATGGTGCCCAGATCCAGCGGACGACCGCCGGAGCGGAAATCTCGGCGCCCAAGGCCGATCCGTCTAGAGCGGAGCCTTCGTCGAGGCTCCGGGTAGAGTTATTGAAATCCTGTTAAGGCAAAGTTAATGAATTCTTCACGATAGTTTGGTGAAGCTGCTTGTAGGTGCGAGCGCTCACGCCCCAGTGAACGCTTTCGTCTGTGTTCCGCCGCGGGGCGTGCTGTGATGATGGCTGTCGCATTGCGCATGTGGTTTACGGACTCTCGGCACGATCTACATCAAATAAATGGAGCGTCATGACAACCCCTACTCGCGAGCGTCCGAGAGAACGAGAGTGGCAACACCGATTGGCCATCAGTGTCTCAGGGTTGCTGTTGTTCGAGACGTTGACTGGCCTTTCGATCTTCCTCCTGCCTTTCAGCGTCTCGAACCAGATCATGGTCCTTCTGCACACGGCGGTTGGTGTCGTTTTCATCCTGCCGTTTGCCTGGTACCAGGTGCGACACTGGCTCGTCTACCGCCAGATCAACATGACCCACGTCAAGCTCACCGGATACTTCTCGATGGTCGCCGCTCTGGTTGCGATCGTGTCCGGTATCGTCCTCATGGTGCAGGCCGTTTTCGGGACGAGGATCAGCTCGGGCTGGGATCTCGTGCATATCATTGCCACGTTTGCATTGATCGCCGCGGCGCTTCCGCACATCCTCGTGCTCTTGATTCGAGCGTACAAAGGGCGGCGCACCGAGACCCTGCAGCCGGTCTTCGCCGCCGCGAAGAAGTTCGGCTTCAGCTCCGTCGCGATATCCGGCGCGCTCTTCGTGGTGCTGTTCCTGCTCGTGTATGCCCACGAGCCAGTGACCCTGCACAACGAGTTTCCTGAGGACTACAGCTATCTCTACGGTCCCGACCGTCCCTTCGCACCGAGTCTTGCCGGCACGAACACCGGCGGCGCCTTTGATTCCCGGTCTCTCGGCGGATCCGAGTCGTGTGGGACCGCCGGTTGCCATGAGCAGATCCTCGAGGAATGGCAAGTCAGTGCGCATCGCTACTCAGCGATGGATGTGGCGTTCCAGGCCGTGCAGACCGTCATGGGCGAGCAGAACGGTCCGGAGACGACCCGCTACTGCGGCGGGTGTCACGATCCCATCTCATTGTTCTCGGGTGCGAAGGACGTGTTCACCGAGGATCTCACCAACCTGGTCGGCTACCAGGAAGGGGTGTCGTGCATCGTTTGTCACGCCATCAAGGAAACCGACGTCCAGGGCAACGCGAACTACGTCATCACCCAGCCGAAGCGGTACATGTTCGAATACGGTGAGGGCGCTGCGGCGCGGTTCGTCAGAGATTTCTTGATCCGGTCGTACCCGCGATACCATGTGCAGACTCTGCAGCATCGCCTGTTCAAGAGTCCCGATTTTTGCGCCGCGTGTCACAAGCAGTTCATCGATGAGGAGATCAACCAGGTGGGGTGGGTGCAGCTGCAAAACCAGTTCGACAACTGGCGCACGAGTCGATGGAATGAGCCGGGGGATCCCACCAAGACGATCGAGTGCCGCGAGTGTCACATGCCCCTCACGGAATCGCACGATCCCGGGAGCGGCGATGATTTGGAATACAACCGCTCGGCCGGCGACGGCAAGCATCGTAGCCATCGCTTCCTCGCAGCCAACCAGTTCATGCCGCTCGCCTTGGATCTGGAGGGAGCGCAAGAGCACGTGGATCTCACTGAGAAGTGGCTACGCGGCGAGATCGAGATTCCTGAAATCGCGGACAAGTGGCGGTCGGGACCCGCGGTACCGCTTGAGCTGGTCGTCCCGGATACGGTCACGGATGGAGAGGAAATCAAGGTTCAGGCAGTCATCACCAACAACAGAGTCGGTCACGATTTCCCCACCGGCCCGCTGGACATCATCCAGGCCTGGGTGGAAATCGTCGTCACGGATCAGAACGGCAACGTGATCTTCGAGTCCGGTCGGAGGGATGAGAAGCACTTCATTGAGCCGGGATCGTTCATGTTCAAAGCCGAACCGGTGGACCAGTACGGCAACCTGATCGACCGCCA
>JBDHAF010000130.1:0-11121 GCA_039588255.1 Gemmatimonadota bacterium
TGCTCGATCCGCGTGCCCACCGGCGCCTCCACCTGCACGTACAGGCTCTGCGGCGGAATGTCTTCCGGGAAGTATTCGATACCGGCGTTCAATCGACCGAAGGCCATTACCGAGAGGATCAGCGTCGCCACCATGCCCGTCACAATGCGCCAGCGGTGGCCCAACGCCCACTTGAGAAAATGCTCGTACCGTTTCAGGACGGCAGGGAGCCCCCGGTTCATGAACCAGTGTCCCACTGGATGGAGAAAGAGCGGATAGCCCGCCCCGAGCGCGACGATGGTGAGCGCCAACAAGAGTGTGGGAACCGGGTTCGCCAACAGGCCGAACACGAAGACGAACAATGCCGCGCCCCCCAGCGCCATCTTGGTCGCCCTCGGCAGCGCGACGGGCGGTGCATCCTCCGTCTCCAGGAAGAGGGAGCACAGGGTCGGCACGATGACCAGCGCCACGAATAGCGACGAGGTGAGCGTCATGATCAGCGTGAGCGGCAGGTATTTCATGAACTCGCCCACGAGGCCGGGCCAGAACGCCATTGGGAAAAAGGCCGCTAACGTCGTGGCCGTGGAGGCAATGATCGGCATGGCCACCTCTCCCGTACCGATCTTCGCCGCGGTCTTGCGATCGTACTCGTGCTCGCGGAACCGGTAGATGTTCTCAACCACCACGATGGCGTTGTCCACCAGCATGCCCAGCGCGAGGATGAGACTGAACAGCACCACCATGTTCATCGAGAACCCGACGAGCCGGATCACGCTGAATGTCAGCAGCATGGAGAGCGGGATTGCCGTGCCCACGAACGACGCGGTGCGCACACCGAGGAAGAACAGCAACACCCCTACCACGAGGAGCAACCCGGAAATGATGTTGTTCTCCAAGCTGCTCACCATCTCACCGATCTGCTCCGCCTGGTCGGACGTGATGTTCACCTCGGTACCCGGTGGAAACGCCGGGCGCTGCTCCTCGATGACGCGGTCCACCGCCTGGGCCGTTTCGATGATGTTCTCGCCGCTACGCTTCACAATGGAAAGCGACACCACCGGATTACTGTTGAGGCGGGCAAAACTCTCGCGCTCCTTGAAGCCGAAATCCACGGTGGCCACGTCACGGACGTAAATCGGCCGGCCGTTGCGAGATTCGATGACGATGTCGCCGATGAGACCCGTCGACGTGAACTCGCCGGGAACGCGGACCAAATACTTCACGCCACCGACGTCGATGGTCCCCCCCGGAATGGTGACGTTCTCGTTGCGAATGGCGTCGATCACGTCGCCGAACGCGACCCCGTAGAACTTGAGCTTGGGCAGGTCGACATCCACCTGCACCTCCCGCTCCAGCCCCCCGGACAGTCGCACTTCCAGCACGCTCGTTATCTGCTCCAGTTCGTCCTGGAGATCTTCGGCCACCTCGCGGAGACGCACCAATCCATAGGTGCCGGCGACGTTGACCTGCATAATCGGAAAATCAGCTGCGTTGATCTCGTAGATCGCGGGTTCCTCGGCCGCCTCCGGCAGGTCGACCTTGGCGATGTCGACCTTCTCCCGCACCTGCTGCAACGCCTCCGTCACATCCAGGCCGGGGTCGAACTCGACGGTAATACTCGAGAATCCCTCCACCGAGGTGGACCGGATCGTCTCGACGTCACCGATCGTGGTCAATTCGTCCTCGAGAGGCCGCGTCACCAGCGTCTCGACGTCCTTGGGTGCAACCCCGGCGTAGATGGTGTTCACGATGATGTTGGGGAACACGATCTCCGGGAACGACTCCTTCGGGACCATGATGTATGACCACACGCCCATGAGTATGACGATCAACGTCAACACCAGCACGCTGGTCGGATGATCCACGGCGAACGAGGTGAGGGGAAACTCCTTGAATACGCCCTTTTCGTATCTAGCCATGGCCGCTCACTCCCCCGTGCCGTCGCCCAATGGGCTCTCGACGATTCGAACCCGATTCCCGTCGTCCACGAGCTGAGCGCCGGCATTGACTACCCGATCGCCTATCTCCAAGCCCTCTTCGACGACGACTCGGTCACCGTACCCCGGACCCAGCACCACGGGCCGTGCCGATGCGTACATCACACCGTCGCGCTCTTCCACGACGTACACCTGGTACCCGAACTCCGTCCGCGTGACAACCTCCTGTGGCACCACCAATACATCCGTCAGCCGTATTCGCTCGAGCTGCACGTTGGCCACCATCTGGGGCTTCACGATGCCGCCCGGGTTGTCGATCACGATTTCGACCCGAAACGTTCGACTGCGATCATCGACAGTGCTTCCCACGTAGTCGATCCCTCCGGCGACCGATTGGTTCGGGAGAATGTCGAACGAGATAATCGCTTCATCGTTGCGCTGAACCCAGGGCGCAAACCGCTCCGGCACCCCACCGACGACCTTCAGGCGATCCGTCGATACGACTCGAACCACCGGCGCGCCGACGACCGCCATCTCCCCTTCCTCCAGGAACCGCTCGTCAAACACTCCGGCGACCCGTGCGCGGATCTCCGTCCTGGCGAGGCGGGCTTCCAGCGTCTCGAGGCGGGCCTGTTGGACCGCGGCCTGCGATCTCGCTTGGAGGTAGGCGATCTCACTTCCGATTCCCTCGTCTTCCCATAACCGTCGCTGCCGCTCGAACTGTTCCTGGGCGAGATCGGCGGACGCGCGAGCTTCATTGACCAACGCGATCAGCACCTCGTTGTCGATGCGAGCGATGACCTGACCTTGGCGTACGGATCGTCCCTTGGAGACTAAGAATTCCGTGATGACGCCTGACTCCTCCGCAGAGATCGTGACGTCATGATACGCCTCCACCTCTCCGGTGATATTGATGAAGTCGGTAAACGTCGTCGGGGCCGCCGTCGTTACCTCGACGTTGACCACCCTGACGGCCACCACCGAGTCGACCGCCGCTTGATCGTCTGAATTTCCCTGGGCGGTGGAACAACCGGCTAGCCCCAGGAGCGCCGCTCCCAACACCACCGACCGCATACGTCCCTGCGTGGAAATCATGATCCCCCTCTATCGTTCACGCCCAACAGCTCTCCAGCAGCCGCTGGCACTGTTCCCATCGCCGCGTCGAGCTCGACCCACGCCATCAGGTAGTCGAACACGGCCTGCGCGTAGTTGAACTCGGATTGCCGCAACGCGTTCTCCGCGTCAGTGATCTGTAACTGCGACCCGACCCCTTCTCGGTACTCGGTGGACGCAATCTCGAAGCCGCGCTGGGCCTGGGCGACCGCCCGCCGTTGGCTTTCCATCCGCAACTGTGACTCCTCGAGATTGTCCAACACGGTCCGCAACTGGCTCTCGATCTCCCGGTTGAGGCGCTCGAGCTGCGCCTCGTTCTGGCGCACCGTAGCAGCAGTTCGTTGCACTTGGGCGTCCCGGCGGAGTCCCTGAAACACCGGCAGGGAGATTCGTAGCCCAGCGGCGGCGGCCGTGGTGCGGTTGTTGGGACTGCCGAAGAAATCCAGACCCCGGTCTTCCTGCGCCATGATGGTGTAGTTAGTGAAGATCGAGACCGTCGGGAAGTACTCCGCCTTCTGGGCGCGCATGCGGGTCTCTTCCAGAATGATCGTGATCTGGCCTTGGATGACATCGCTGCGCTCGCGCATGGCAACGCGGTACAGCTCATCGATCTGGAGATCTTCCTCTAAATAGAGACCCGACACCGCCAGGAGGAGGCCGATGGCGGGATCGTTCTGCTCCGCGCCCGACACGTCAACTTGATTCAGCCGCCCCTCCAGCTCGAACTCCAGTGTGGGCCCGAGGCCCATCTCCACCAGCAGTTGGCGCTTGGCGGCGGCCACAACGTTCTGCACGCGCCGGACGTTCGGCTCCAGGTTGGCCACCTGCACTTCCAATCGCAGAACGTCATAGCTACTCGCGAGCCCCGCCCGATTGAGCGCTTGCGTTTCCTCCAGCGTCGCCCTCGTCCGCGCCAGGCTGTTTTCCGTCAGGCGGAGGTCCTCCGTCGCAAGGAGGGTTCGCAGGTATGCCTGCCGGACCGCGGTCACGACCTGTTGGGTCGTTCCCCGCACGCGCTCGGACTCCAAGCCGCGGAACCGGCCCGCCGCACCGATACCGATGAACATTTTGTAGTCGAACACCGGCTGTGAGAGATCCACCCCGGCGTTCCACGTGTTGTCCGATCCAAACCGCACCGCCGTCACGGCCCCCTCCGGAGCCGAGGGATCCAGCAAGCGCGCCGGCAGGAATCCCTCCTGCACCCGGAGGTTTCGGGCATATGACGCATTGGCGGAGATGTCCGGGAGTGCGTCGGCCCACGCCTCACGGACCTGGTGGTCCGCCACCGTGAGGCCTTCCTCTGCCGCCCGAATGAGATGGCTGTTGGCAAGCGCCACCTGGATTGCCCGCTGTAACGAAATGGTCTCGCCTTCGCCAATGTCCTGCCCCACCGCTTCGGCCGATCCCACCGAGAGACACAGCATTGCGACGGCGAAGACATTCCGTCTATGTGACACAAGCATCGATTAGCTCGCTTTCGATTCCGGCTTGGAGGCCGGTTCGTCGCCCGGCTCGGCGACGGTCGCGTTCACAGGCCGCAGCCCGTCTGTCAGGAACGGAATGAAATCCCGGTAGAGCTGGACCGCCGAATGGGGTAGGTCTTTGATCACCGAGCAATCCCGACACTCGATGTTGCACGCCAGGGCCAGCGTCACCAGACCGTGCACTGACGTCCACATATAGTGGGCGATGACATCGGGCTCACCTCGGCGGAGGTTTCCCGCCTCCATCGCATCTACTACGCACCGGCGAAGAAGTTCATACCCACCGCTTCCCGGGAGGTCCTCGATGTTCCGGGGACTGGTTTGCAGGCTGTAAAGGACGCGGAAGTGCTCCTGGTTCTCGAACGCAAACCGCACGTAGGCGTCACCCAATGCAAAAAGTCGCTCGAGGGAACCCTCCGGATGCTGCTCGGCCGCTTCCGTGACGTATTGCCCGAACCGCTGATAGCCGGTTCGCACCACGCGGCTCACGAGGTCGTCCTTCCCGTCGAAGTAGCGATAGATGGCCGTGGCGCTCAAGTCCACGCGTTCCGCAACGGTCCGCATGGAGAGTGCCGCCAAGCCGCCCTCGGCGATGATACGCAGCGCCGCTTCGACGATGGACGCCTCGGTCTCCGCCGAGCGGGGAGCCTTGTCCGCCGACCTGCCGTTCGTTGGGGTTGCACTGGTTGGACTCATGCTGCTCGTTTACTTCCCGTAGAGGTCGTGGTGGCGGCATGGGTTCCTCTTTGTTGGGTGCCGAGCCGCCCGGCCGGAAGTTAACGGCGTTAAGTTAACATCGTTAACATCCAAGTCAACCCGGTTAAACAAACGTTATATTTTCAGCTCATACAGCTATAAACCATTGCAAACCAATAGCTTAAAAGACTCATCCCCACAGCAGTCCACCGTGTTGCTCCTGCCGGGCATGACGCTGAACTGCACGATCTTCCCCCACCTTGCCCTACCAACGATCGAGATCGACTTCAACGACCTGATCGTGAGCGAGGACGGAACACCAGGGATCGGATCCGATGCGATGAAGCTCTATGAGGACCTGCTCGATCAGCACCTGGCCGAGAGCGCGGCCTGGGGAAGCCGTCGACGCATCGTGGTGGGCCACAGCTTCGGAGGCATGCTGGCACTGCGTTGGCTCCTGCGGCATGGTTGCAGGGGACCGGCGCGGATTGACGGGTTGGTACTGATCGCGGCGACGGGAGGTCCGATGTATGACGTGGTGCGGCTGCGCCTGGCGCACCTGGGAAAGCTGGACGTCGGCATCGGCATGACCTGGTTGATCCGCGGGTGGAATACGCGCCTCGTGACCCGCAGCATGAAGCGTTTGCTGAGCAAGGGTCGCCTGACGGCAACCCGCGTGGATTTCACGACCCTGAGGCGCAAGACCGACGGCGCGCTCGACCTGGCCGGGTGGCGCAACACGGACTGGCGGGCCATGCGTACCTATCGCCTCGCGATGGTGGGATTCGACGAGCGGCAGCGGCTCGGCGGCATCGACGTCCCTACCATTGTGCTCCACGGCTCGGAGGACACGATCTTTCCGCCGGAGGTCGGCGAGCGCTTGGCAGATGCGATGCCCGATGCGGAGTTTCGTCTCGTCGCGGGAGCGGCCCACGGACTCCCCTTGACCCACGGAGCCGACGTCGCAAGAGCAGTGGCGGACCTGACCGAAGGCAATTCGTAATGCGGACTGCAGTGGAAATCCTAGCGGTACTCTTCGGCGCATACCTCATCCTGTTGGGCTTGATGCTGTCGTTTCAGGAGCGCCTCGCCTTTCCGGCGCCCAAGCACCCCCTTCCGTCCCCCCAGTCCGTCGGGATCCTCGACGCCGAATCCATCACCGTCACGACGACAGACGGTGTGACCCTGCGCGGGTGGTACCTCCATCCGAGCCCTCCACCGCCCGATTCGCAGAAGGCGCCGGGACTGCTCTGGTTCTACGGCAACATGGAAGTGGTAGGAGCGCTGGCACCGCTGGTGCGGGAGCTTCGGCCACCCGGCACCGCCATGGTGATGCTCGACTACCGAGGATACGGCACCAGCGAGGGCCGGCCCACGGAGCCGGGACTCTATCTCGACGCGGAAGCCGCGTGGGAGTACATAACCGGTCGCGAGGAGGTGGATCCCGAGCGGGTGAGCGTGTACGGCCGTTCACTGGGAAGCGCCCCTGCCCTATTCCTCACCGAAGAACATCCGGTGCACTCGGTGATTCTGGACTCGCCGTACACCAACGCCCGGGACATGACGGCGAAGCACTATTGGTACCTGCCGCGCTTCATGTTGCGGCTCCGCCTCGACAACCTCACGCGCGCCCGTGCGCTCCGAGTCCCCCTCCTGGTGTTTCACGGGACGGACGACGACATCGTGCCGCCGTGGATGGGCAAGGCCGTCGCCGAAGCCGCAGCGAACGGCAAACTGGTGACCTTCGAGGGTGCAGGTCACAACGACATGTACGACGTGGCCGGGTCGCGGTATCGGGAGGAGTTGCTCGCGTTTCTACAAGGACGGTGATTGGCAGCGGTGAGAGCGCGAAACATGGCTGGCCCTGCAGGTGGGACGGCGCCGATGTCAGTGCTACATCATCGGAGCGGCAAGGCGACGCACGCCGGTGGGTCCCGTAAGCGCGCGTTGGTGAGCAGTGGGGCATTGTTGGGATGACCTGATTCGTGGTGGTCGGGCGAAGCAGCCCGGTAGATCCCGTAATCGCGCGTTGGTGAGCGGTGGGGCCCTGTTGGGCTGACTTGATGTGAATGCGAACCGCAGCGCGATGGAGGGACCTGCCGGCTGCTTCGCCCTGCCGCTCTCCGACCCTTCTTCCTACGCCGCCTCCGCAACCGGCACGGCGGGTTTCACACTGAATGCCAACAACGTCACCAGCATGACCACCCCGGCGGCAATGAAGAACGGAAGCGACACGCCCAGCTGAAACACGGCGGTGGCCCACACCGGCGCGATGACTCGCGCCACCCCTCCGAACGACTGTTGCACGCCGAGAGTCTGTCCCAGCTGCGCCCTGGGGGCCCGATGTGACACCAACGCGGACACGCTGGGAAACAGCATCGCGGTGCCCACCGGCACGAAACTGATCACGAGGGCCGTGCCGATGAGAAACGACGGCAACGGAATGGCGAACAGCCCAATGGCCAGTGACACCGCTCCCGCCCTCATCACTCTGGTCTCGCCGAAACGATCGACCGCCTTCCCCAGTACCACTGCTCGCATCAGAATGGACAGGAACCCGATGTAGACGAAGAACGGTCCAATCGTCTGCCCAGTAACGCCGAACGCCGACTCGAGGTACAGCGGCATGACCGCTGTCATCGACATGAAGCCCAACATCCCCACCGCGTAGATCCAGATCAAACGGGGCACTTCACCGCCCGGCTTGCTGACCACCTCCACGATGACTTCGCGGACGGACTGCCGGCCCACGGAGGATGGCACAGCACCCTTCTCCTTGGCGTGGCCCGCATGCAGCTCGGGCTCGGCGAGCCAGCGCCACGCGAACACCACGTTCGTGAGACAGAGTCCTGCCGCAACGAAACCCGGATACGCGGGACCCAGACTGAACGCCAGGGATCCGATGGCGGGACCGATCATGACGCCGGCGCTGGTGGCGGCCGACAACCATCCCAGGGCCTTGGCCCGGTCCTTTGGCGCGATGGCATCGCCGACGTACGCCTGCAACACTCCTGTGGTGCCCCCGCCGATACCCTGCACCATGCGCGTGACGAACAGCAGTGGAATGCTGTTGGCCAACCCGAAGATGGCGAAAGCCACGGCCGACGTGCACAGCCCCAACAGGATTGCGGGGCGACGACCATAGCGATCGGAGAACCGTCCCCAGAAGGGGGCCGCGGCGAGCTGAACGACGGAGAACGCCGCAATCAACCATCCGATGAGCCACGCTTCGGCGTCGAACCGCAGCGCATAAAACGGCAAGAGGGGAAACACGATCGCATAGCCGATCATGTCCACGAAAGCGGTGGCCATCAGAACGGAGATGCGCTTCATCGGCGCGTCCCCAAGGCCATGGCTCCGGCCGATACCAGCATCAATATCACACCGTAGACGGCGGCAACGCCGACGTCGAAATCGCGCAACGCGCCAAGGATCTCAATGGACATCGGTCGCGTGTTGAACGTATACAGGACAATAGACACGACGAAATCGCCAACCGCCGTGGCAAACGCCAGCGCCCCTCCCGCCAACAGCGCCGGCTTGAGCAGCGGGATAGTGATCCGCCACAGCGTTCTCAGGCGTCGCACGCCCAAAGAGGCCGCCGCTTCCTCGAGGGCGGGATCCAATTGGCGGAAACCCGCAATGACCGATCCCGCAGCGATCGGGATGTTTCGCACGAGATAGGCGAGAGGAAGGATCACGATGGTTCCCACCAGGACCCAGCGTCCCACCCAGGGCGCCGAAACGCTGAACGTCGTGGCGATGGCGATGGCTAGTACCGTTCCGGGCACCGCCCACGGCACGTTGAGCAGCCTGTCGATCGCTCCACGAAGCACGACCTTGCGCTGCACGATGTTCCGGCCGGCCCACAGCGCCAGGCCGAGCGCCCCAACCGTGGCCACAGCAGCCATCCAGAGCGAGTTGACCAGGGGCCGCAATCGCTCGGGCTCTTGCACCAGTTGCGCATAGTTGCCGAGCGAATACTCCGGCGGCAGGAGCTGCGTCGTCCACGTCCCGAACGGAACGAACGATACGACGACCAGCGTGATGTGCGGGAGCAGCAGCAAGACCCCGAACATCCACCCCAGCACCGTGGCCGACCAACGCGCCAGCGGCTGCCGGAGATTGCGCGCCGCCGGGGCGACCCCCTTCCCCGTCGCTGCGACCGAACGCCGTCCCTGACCGCGTCCAAAGACGATCAGGGCCAGGAACGCCACACTCGCCAGAGCCACCGTCTGCACCATCGCGGCGTTGAGGTCGCCATTCAGCTTCGAGTTCACGATTTGTGTCGTCATCACGCGAAACCCACCGCCGAAGATGTACGGTGCGCTGAACGATCCCAGAGACGTCATGAACGTGAGGAGGGCGGCGGCGAGAATCTGAGGGCGGAGCAACGGCAATGTGACGCGCCGAACCGTCTGCCAATGGCTACATCCCAGTGACTGTGCGGTCTCGATCATCGACGCGTCGACCTTGGCCAGACCGGCACGCGTGAAGAGATAGAAATACACGTACATCGAGTACGCGTGGACCAACAGGATCGCTCCGGCACCTCGAAGTCGCCACGGGGAATCGTCGAGGCCGAAGATGATGCTGATGAATCGCGCGATGAACCCGCTCTCCCCAAACAGGAAGAGAAACGCGATCACACCGACCAGCGGCGGCAGGACCGCCGGCAAGGCGATGAGCGCCCCCAACACTCTTCGGCCGGGAAAGGAGAAGGTCTCGAAGAAATACCCCACCGGAACCCCGATGGCGCCGGCCAGCGCCACACTGGCAAAGGAGATCCACACACTTCCCCACAGGGCGGACCACTCGAAGCTGTCGGTGGCGAAGGCCTTGAGGTGATCGAGTGTCCACTCCCCCGGTCCACCCACGCTCTCGATCAGGACGAGCCCGATGGGATACGCCACCAGCCATACGAGGAAAATGGCGAGGACGAGCCCCAGCGGTTTTCGCGTCATTTCCCTCTTCTGGGAAACGCAATCCCGGTGCGCGCAGTGAGCCAAACCGTGTCGCCAACGTCGCCGGTGTGGACATCCGCCTCGAATTCCACGTTGCCGAGCTGGGTATCGACCTCGAATAAGGCGCGCGCACCGGTGTAGCGAACCTCGCGGACCGTCCCCATGAGGCCGACTTCCTCGGAAAGAGCGAACATCTCCGGGCGAATCGCAATTGACACCTGTTGCCCCTCCTGCAGATCGACCGGCGACGTGACGGGCCACTCGATGCCCGTGGCGACGCGTGCCCGGTCGGAGGCCACCATTACCCCCTTGAGGGTGGTCGTCCTCCCCACGAACGTCGCGACGAAATGGGATTCGGGTCTTTCGTACAGTTCGATCGGCGTGGCCACTTGCTCGAGGCCGCCATTCCGCAGCACCGCAACCACGTCGCCCAGGGCGAACGCCTCCTCTTGCTCGTGCGTGACGAACACGGTCGTGACGCCGATCTGGTCGATGGCGGCGCGCAACTCTCGACGCGTTCGCTCGCGCAGCGCCGGATCGAGGTTGGAGAGGGGTTCGTCGAACAGGAGCACGCGCGGGCGGGGGGCCACGGCACGGGCGACCGCCACACGTTGCTGTTGGCCACCCGAGAGCTCGTTGACCTTGCGACCCTCGAATCCGCGGAGGTCGACCAGCAACAACGATTCCGCCACGCGCTGGCGTCGCTCGTCGACGCTGAGAGACCGATCGAGCCCAAAGGCCACGTTCTCTCCCACATTGAGGTGGGGGAACAGCGCGTAGTGCTGAAAGACCATCCCGAAATGACGGTCGGCGGGACCGAGAGAGGTGACATCTTCCCCATCCACCACAACTCGTCCCTTATCGGGGGGCTCGAAACCGGCAATCAGTCGCAGCGTCGTCGTCTTTCCGCTCCCGCTCGGGCCCAACAACGCGAGCAGGCTCCCGGCC
>JBDHAF010000131.1:0-11237 GCA_039588255.1 Gemmatimonadota bacterium
CCTCTACGGAAGTGATGGCCCGGGCCTCGCCTCCGCGGGGGCTGATTACATGCACCTGAGTGCTATTGCCCCGGTCCGCGAGAAAGCCGAGCCAGCGACCGTCGGGCGTCCACTGCGGCGACGTCGAGCTTCCGTCGGCCGTATGCGTGAGCTGGTACGGCTCCCCGTCCCCCGCCAGCCAGATCTCCGTGTCATAGCGGTTCTCACCCCAGTCGGTGGTGCGCGTGGTGTAGGCCACCCGGGAGCCGTCCGGGGAGATCGCCACCGAACCAACCGACTTGAGGGAGAGCACGTCCTGGAACGAGGGCATCTCCGCTAGGTTCTGTGCCCCGAGGGGCGTGGTGGCCGCGGGGGCTAAGAAGGCGAGAGCGATTAAGAGGCGGGGGAACCGTACGGCTGAGCGAGTCGTGTTCATTCCGGGAGCTCCTCTGCGGACCATCGAGTCCGTGTCTATATAGGAATTTGCTTTGCCCTATCCAGAGTATGTCCCGTGGTCTTGGTGGTGTCGAGCCGCCTGGAGGAGAGTAGGGTGGGCGGGGCCGTTTTGGGGTGCGTTTCTCCCGGCAAAGCACGACATGGATGCCGTGAGAGTCAGGCACCGACGCCCGAAAACCATCGAAGAACCGGCAAGTTGTCGTTAATCCCATGCCCTTAGGCGGGAATGAGGTTCACGGGGCACAGCCCGCCTGGTTTTGGCGCAGGGTCGGTGTTCTAGCGGCCTGACTGTCGGGTGCGCGGCCGACCTGTCCTCTGAAGGCGGAAGGAGAGCAATATCGCTCGCCTCACATGCCTATGGACACCCTGCGGAGTGATGGCCAGGGTAAACACACGACGCCGCATCTCAGAGAGCGCCGAGCTCTGTTAACTTCTCCTTGGCGTTGTCGCTATCCGGATCCAGCTCCAGGGCCTTGCGGTAGTTCTCTATGGCCAGCTCGCGGTCGCCGTTCACCATGTAGGCTTCACCTAGGCTGTCGTAGGTATCGGCGACGTCGCGGTAGAGTTCAACGTTGTACTCGAATATCTCGATGGCTTCGGCGACCTGATTCTCGCCGAGGAAGTAGTAGCCGACCGCGTTGAGTTGACGGGCGCCGAAGACATACTCGTCCGCTGCCTCGGCCTCGAGCCGTCGGTAGAGCACCTTCGCAGCGTCGAGCCCTTCGTCGGCGTACACCTTGGCGAATGCCATGCCGACCTGCTGCGGCGGCATCGTCGGCTCGTAGCCCAGCAGAATGTCGAGCACGCCGTCAAGGATCGAGCCCGTCGGTGTCCTGTCGTAGTTGCTCGCCATTATGACACCGATAGCTTCCTCAGGCAGCAGGATGAACTGGCTACTGTAACCGGTGTCGCCACCGCTGTGCCCGATGGTCCTAGTGCCTCGGTGGCTGCCCAGGAACCAGCTCAGTCCGACGTGGTAATCCTCGGCAACTTCAGCTGAGGGATTCCATAGAACCTCGTAGCTCTCCTCGGTCAGAATCCGGCTCCCGTTCAGCTCGCCCCGATTCAGGTTGGCGAACGCCCATTTCGTCATCTCCAACACGCTGGAGTTGAGCGTCGAGCTGGGTGCGTGACGCCGGTTGTAGGGATAGACCTCGCTTACCGCCGGCCTCAGCCGCCACACGTGCGGCGTCGTTCGCAGCTGCTCCGATGTTTCCGCCTGCAAGAAGTTGCTCTCACTCATGCCCAGCGGATCGAGGATGTTCTCCTTGACGTAGATCTCGAAGGGACGGCCCGAGACCTTGGCGATTACGTCCCCCATCGCGTCGAACGCCATGTTGCTGTAGCGCCAGAGTTCACCGGGCGCGGCGATCATCTGTTCGTTTTTCAGACTGCGCACGTAGCGTTCGGCGGCGCCCTCGTCGTACTGAGGTTTGTCCCACTCGTAATCCTCCACATCGGGCATGCCCGACGTGTGGTTGAGCATCTGCCGCACCGTGATCTCTCTGTAGCGTTCATCGGCCAACTCGAAGTACGGCAGGTACGTCACGACGGGCTCGTCGAGGTCTATCCTCCCCTGTTCCACCAACTGCATGACGGCGGTGGCCACGAATGGCTTGGAGACCGATGCCATGTGGAACAGATAGTCGGATCTCATCGGCTCGCTGCTATCGAGGCTTCGCACACCGAAGGCGCCAGTGTACACGACCTCTTCTCCCCGCGTCACGGCGAGCGTGAGTCCCGGTATCTCGAACCGCTCCAAAACATCTTCGATGTAGCTGTCCAGCGCCACGGCGAACTCCTCGCCGGCGCCCTCCTGCTGCCGACAGCCAACCACCGTGCAAAGACATACGAGAACCGAGACCAACAGGGTTCGTGAATGCATGGAACCATTCCCTTCGCCTGGGTTGTCGTGATTCGGTGTCCCCCCGATCCGAATGGGGTTGAACTCACCCGCTTACGCTACCGCGTTCGCGGGCTCGTTCCGCTCGCCCCTCGCCGTTGGCTCGGGACGTTTGCGTCACCCGTTCTTTGAATATTCGAGGTTCGCGACGCACACGTCGCGCGTCCGTCATTTCTTCAGCAAGGCCCCGATCTCTCGCCAGGTGATCAGGTGCACGTCGTGTTCTTCGAGCAGGCGTTTGAGCAACGGGTTCGTGAACGTGTCGAAGTCGTGTTGCCGCCAGGCCGCGCCCCAGTCCGGTTGGTCGACGGTGACGGCGCGCATCTCGGCATCGTCGTAAGCGACGTGGACGATGATCTCGGTAACCCCGGGCTGCAGGCCTTCGATGAGCCCGGCGTAGTAGGCCTCCCATTCGTCGGCAGGCACCCCAGGCAAGATCGAGACGATCCGATCGATGAGGATGTCTTCCGGTTTCAGCAGCGCCCTCAACTGCGGGGCTTGTTCACGCAACGCGTCGGCGGGGACTAGGACGGGGGTCTGGTAGTCCCGGCCCACGCTCAGATAGGCCTCGAAGAGGTCGGGCGTCGTGAAAAGCGTGCCCATGTGCGAGTCGAGGTGGGTGGGTTGGATGCCGAAGGCGATGGCCCGTTCCACCTGTGCGCGGATCTCCGCCTCGGCTTCGCGCGGGTCCATGTGCTCGGCAGCGGCCTCGGCCGTGGCGTACAGGAAGCCCAGCGAGTCGAGCAGCGTCGGCACCTGGCCGGCCGGGAGCACGGAGCCCCACCGGTAATGATTCCACTCGCTCGTCAGCGTGAGGTGGAGGCCCAGGTCGAGGCCCGGATGGTCGCGGACGTGGGCGGCGATCTCGGGGAACCAGGGGCACGGCACCATGATGCTGCCCGAATTGACGAGACCCTCGTTGATGGCTTCGAGCGACGCCACGTTGACCGAGTGCGCCATGCCGATGTCGTCGGCGTGAATGATGAGGAGTCTGGCGTCGGCGTCATAGCCGAGCCTCTCGGCGAGGGTGGGAAGCGGCTCGACGACTTCGTCCTGGGCCAGCGCGGGCACGTTCAAGCCCATGGCCAGCCCGGCGACGCAAGCCAGGAACGGGAGGAGCCGGGTGGTATTCATGGCGGTTTCCGATGGTGGTTATGAGACGTATGGGATTGTGGATATGAGACGTATGGAATGTATCCCGTTCGTCGGCTCGTTGCCGGGGCATGGCCACCGTCTCCCTGGCCGAGGAGCACCGCCGCAGGGTGGACACTCCCATCGATGACTGCCCCATCGTAGCCGTCGTCGGTCACGACCTGCATATTGGCCGTAATGACTGACAGCATGACCCACCTCATGATGCGCCGACTTGCCGTCGCATCCCTCGTCGCCATCGCATGCAGCTCGAACGAGCGCCCCGGCGATCCTCCGTGGGATTTCACGCCCAACATCGTCTGGATTGTGGCCGAAGACCTGAGTCCGGTCATCCCGCCGTTTGGCGATTCCACGATTACAACGCCCAATCTGGACCTGCTGGCCGCCGAAGGGGTGCGCTACGGCAACGTGTTCTCTCCGTCCGGCGTGTGCGCGCCGAGCCGAGCGGCCGTTGCCACCGGGATGTATCCGACCGCGATCGGCGCCATGCACATGCGCACCGGACCCTGGGCGGGTGCGGAGGTCAGCCCCGCGGCCCTCGAGGCACATCGGGAGCGGTTCACCCCCTACGAGGCAGTCCCTCCCGCGACCGTTCGCATGCACAGCGAGCATCTCCGGCGGGGCGGATACTACACGACAAATCGGGCCAAACACGACTATCAGTTCCGCGCGCCCGTGACCGCCTGGGATGCGTCGTCACGGGGCGCGCACTGGCGCAATCGGCCCGCCGGTCAACCGTTTTTCTCGATCTTTAACCTCGGCATCACGCACGAATCGCAGATCTGGGCCCGCGCCAACGACTCGCTGCTCGTGGCCGACGATCTCGACGTTCCCGTTCCGCCCTATCTCCCCACCACCGAGGTGGCACGCCGGGACATCCGGCGGATGTATTCGAACATCCTCATCATGGACCGGCAGCTGGGCGCGCTCCTCGACGAACTCGACGCCGCCGGTTTGCTCGACAGCACGATCGTGTTCTGGTTCGGCGATCACGGCGGACCGCTCCCGCGTCAGAAACGGTTGTTGTACGACTCCGGAATCCGCCTCCCGCTGATCATTCGATACCCGAACGGTTGGCGGGCCGGCAGCACGGACGATCGCCTGATCAGTTTCGTCGACTTCCTGCCGACGCTGGTTTCGCTGGCGGGGCTGCCCCAGCCCGACGGCCTCGACGGCCGACCGTTCGAGGGTCGGGACCGGAGTCCCCAGGATCGCCGCTACATCCACGCCGCCGTCGATCGGCTCGACGCGCAGCCCAACGGCGTCCGGGCCGTGCGGGACCAACGCTACAAATACCTCCGGCACCTGGACCCGGACCTGCCCTACTACACCCGGGTCACGTACCGGGAACAGATGCCGATCATGCAGGAGCTGTTGCGTTTGCGCGAGGCTGGACAGCTCACCGAGGCGCAGGCGCAGTGGTTTCGGCCCCGGCGCCCGGCGGAAGAACTGTTCGACACCGCCGTCGATCCCCACGAGTTGAACAACCTCGCCGGCAATCCGGATTTCGCGGACAAGCTCCGGGAACTGCGGTCGGAGGCGGACAGGTGGATGATGGAGACCGGCGACCTGGGCCTGATGCCGGAATCGGACTTCCTGGAATCCATCTGGCCGAACGGCGTCCAGCCGGTGACCGCCGCACCCGTCGCCGAGTGGTTGGACCAGACCGTCACCCTCAGCTCGGCCACTGCGGGCGCATCGATCGGGTATCAACTCATCTCGTCAGCAGACACACTGACCGATCGATGGGCTGTCTACCTGCATCCCGTCACCGTTCCGGCCGGCGTGGCGCTGCACGCCGTTGCCCACCGGATCGGTTACCTGCCGAGCGACACGATCATCGCGGGTCCGCGATGATCCTGCCAGTGACAGAGTTGCGGAAGTTTCGATCTCCCCCGACGGATCTCGCGTCGCGTTTTCGGAGGCGGAGATCTCCGAGGTTTGGTTTAGGCGAGGCGCTCCTGTAGCGCGGGCTGCTCCTCACCGGCGCGACTCCGGCGCGGGAAGAACAGCCAGACCAGAGCCGCCGCGTAGCAGATCGAATCGGCCAGAATCTCGATGCCGTGAACCCAACGGAGAATCGCCGGGAAGAACGGCGCCTGGATCAGTCCGGCGAAGCCGACCGCGACGAAGTGCCCGAGACCCAACGCGAGCATCAGCCTGCCGCGTGACTCACGCCAACCGACGATCACCGGCAGGGACACGAGCAGCAACAGGACACTGCGCGTGAAGAGGACCTTCAGGAGCGCCGGCAGCGCCGGAATGACGAGGAAGTCGAGCCGTTCGTAGTGCGGCGTCACGATCGGCGCGACCATCATGCCGAACAGGAAGTAGAACAAGGGGAAGGCGAGTACCGCCAGCCCCAGCCGAGCAGCCAGCTTCCCCGGCTTCCACCCGGAGAAGAACGCCGCTGCTCTCTCCCTGAAGCCCTCATCCGAGGGGGCCGCGAACAGGAGAGTCACCGCCAGCGCAACGAGAACCGCGGGCGGCAGTTGCATCACCGCCATGGCCACCCCTCCGCCGAGGGTGCTGAAGAGGCTCGACTCGATCGCGGTGCCGACGCCGTAGATCACCCAGATGAAGGCTGCCAGGATGGCCCCCCGCTCCCACCAGCGGCCGGCGAGTCCTACCGCCATTCCGGCCAAAGCCACCGCGACCGCGATCGCCGCCGGGAAGAGCATCAGGAACTGGGTCCCCTCGTCGACGGCCACCGGCGACGGCGCCAGCTCCAGACCCAGGGCCGAAACGAGCGCAACTCCGAGCATCTGGCCGGCGATCAGCACCGCCATGCAGACGGGGATTCTCCACGACCAGCGAACCAAGGTCTGTCGAGCGATCATGAGCCTTCCTCCGTGAACTCTTTGATGGCCTTGCGCGCCCAGCGCGTGCAGGCCCGGTACTGTTCGATGCCGGCCGCCAGGGCCAATCGGGACTGGAGTGGTGCTCCTGCCGGAAACACCTTGTGCTGACGGTTCAGCTCGCCCAGATAGTCCTCGACTTCACCCAGGAAGCTCTCGAGGAAACGGCGAGTCGCTGTCCTGCTGTCGAGCACCCAATGGAATGCGAACCGCAGCATCAGCTCGTCGATGCGACGCTCCACGTCCTCGCGTTCGATCTCGCGCACCAGCCAGTCGCTGAGAGTCTCCCTGCCTGCCTTGGTGGGACGGAATACCTGTTTCGGCCGGAGGGCCGTCGTGGTGTCGACCTCGCCCTCGACGAGGCCTTGCTGCTCGAGTCGCCGTAACGCTGGGTAAATGGCGCCGGGGCTGCCGCTGTAGTTCCCCATGGCCGTCGTCTCGAAGACTTTCCTCAGGTCGTAGCCCGACCGGGGCAACTGATAGAGCAGTCCGAGCAGCGCGTAGTCGAGCGTGGTTGGGGTACGCCTCGTCATAGTACGTAATACTATAGTACTATGCGTACTATTTGTAAACCTGTCCACGCGAGCGGGATGAGGAAATGGGCTGTCTTCGCTACCACCGCGCCTCTTCGAGCAACTCGTCGATTGCCGTGGCCAAGTTGGCGGCGTCGTCTCGGTCGGCACGCCGAAAGTTGAGACGGATCGTGCCGAGCTTGGTGGGCGGAACGCCTTCGATGAGCTTGATGTCTTTCACCTGCAACGTCAGATTGGCCCCGAAGACACCCCGTTTGAACCGTGCCAAGGCGACTTCCGAGAGAGGGATGATCATGTCCTTGACACCGGAGCGCCACGCGCCGACGAACGCATCTCTGATCTTGGCAACAGTGGCTGCCCAGTCCTTCTTCTCGTATTGGATCACGAGGTCGGCACCTTCGAGGCGCACCACACCCTCACATTCCGTCCCCTCCGGACTGTGAAACTTGAAGGCGACCGGCGGGAAGACCGCCGCCGGCGCGGGCGCCAGGTCCTCGACTGACATTGGCGTGACGGCAACTGCCGGGTCGAAGTCGTCATCCATGATCTCGAACACGAGCGAGCATTCCGCATCCCCGGCGTATTCGGGCCCGATCACCACCTCCCCGCCGGGCCGCGTGTCGGCCAGACGACTCTCGACCAACTGCGCCAATCGAAGCAGATCGTCGGAGCTTCCGTAAACGCTCTCATCATCGATGCCGGGGCGCTCCCAGAGCCTGATCTGAAGATCGCCATACGGACCGAGCGGCAGAGGCTGGGCGTCAGGAGACGTCACCGATGTCTCGACGTAACGCGCGACGAGTCGCGCGAACCCGACCAGCCCTGATCGGGACCCGCGCAGACGCCAGACGCGCCGGTCAGGGTCCAGCTCGTGGTAGAACCCCAGATTACGCCACTCTTCACCGGTCACCGGTGTGAAATCGCGCGGAGGAGTCTTCACCATTTGACGTTTGTCGGCCTCATACGAACTTGGGTTGCTAACTCCGAGCGAGAGATCCCCGGCCAGGTTCATGAAAATAGGCTCCTCCGGGATTTCCGGGGAAGGCTGGTCGGCTTTCCGATGAAGAGAATTGAAACAAGGGCCAAGGGCTACAACTCGCCCCTCGCTGACCCTCGGGGCATTCCGGTCGAATCCCGCCATCGCGACTCACCACCTCCAGGGGGACCCGCAACGAAGGCACACTCACCGGACGCAGAACGCAATTCAGGGTTTTATAGGAGAGCGGACTCCGGCGATGTTGCCCAATTGAACGGTCCTTATCTGCCAGGGAGAAAAACTCACGGGGTTTGATACCGCATTCCCGGGCTCTCCCATCAAATCAACCTCTGTCAAATCCGCCGCCACGCCGGAAAGGATGATTTGCGCTTCCCCGGAAAGCCCCTTGTATTCATACATGCGCGCAAAGACATTGCCGTTTTCCGGGTAGAATGCCGATAAAATCACCTTGTCCGAGTTGACCTGCAGAACTTTATGCTCGCTCCCCAGAGAGCCGTCTCCGGCGGGCCCGACCCTGGTCACCATGGGGAACTCGTATTCCAGAGCCCGCTTGTGGATGTCGGCGTCCTGCCAGGCACCAGTAAAAGGGTGAATGGCAAAGCGATACTCGAAATCCCCATTCAACGGCCGGTCTCGCCACTGATATACCCCGTAGTAAGCGAGCGCAATGGAAAAGCTCCCGTCTCCTTCTCTTGAAGATCCCATCTGACCCGTGTTGAAAAACGCCAGGCCGTTGTGATTATCCGTCAATGCCGTCCAGTAGACCCCTTCAACATACCGGTCCTGCGTCTCCGAGATTACGAAGGGTAGATCGCGCACTCCGACCGCGCCGCCTCCAGTGCTTGGATGCATTTTGAAGCGCAGTTTCTGCTCGTGGATCCAGGCGTTCGGGTCATCCCAGCCGGGCTTGGGAGCGTCCGTACTGCCGATCTTCTCGCCGTTGACCTGGAACCTCACGCGGCTGTCGATATCGGGCCTGTCCGCATAAAACTTCATCTCCACTTCATAGGGAATGGAACCGACAGCGCCCGTTCCCCGGGCAACGGCGACTCCGGCCGCGCTTTCCAGGGCCCATGTATGGCTGCCTGATTGATGCTGGCCGTCAATTCTGCCCGCAAAAAACCCGTCCGTCGCCACTACTCTGCCGGTGCTCAGCTCGGTAATGGAGCCTATCCGGCCCGAGGAAGTGAGCTGCACTTCGTAGAGGGGAGTAGTAATGCGAAGATTGGCACTATCGGCAACGACCCGGGGCATGCCCGTCTCGTCCTGGTCGTCGCCGGCCACCATGGAATAAGCGTGAACGCTCAAGCCCGGCAGCGTGCCGTAAAATCCCACGGTCGCTTTGTTTATGCTTGCGTCCGGGTGCCGCGAAACGGAGACCAGCGAGGCGGGGATTGTCTCGCCGTTTCTCCGGATGTTTATGGCATTGGCCTGGCCCTGGGACAAGGTGACATCCGCTTCGATCCATGAGGTCCGCGTCCATGAGAGAGGGTTGAACACAGTAATCTGTCCCAGACCCTCCGAAGCCATGCGCCTGGAAAGATCTCCCATACTGGCGTCTGTGACCCGGGCCGAAGCGGCGCAATGGTCATAGGCATAGGCCTCGTTATCCAGTCCGAACTTGAAGCTGGGATAGCGGTCCAGCCATGAAATGGCCTCGTGCAGCTTGTCGGCAAAGTGGTCGGTGGTCCACAGGATGTCCCCGCCGTGGTCGTAGGTGAGCATGTGAGTGGTTTGCGCCATGACATGCGCCGGCATCAACATCGACACGATCGAGAGGATGATTTTACCTTTTTTCATCGCCGGGCTTCCTTGCATCTCTAAGACGAAACAAGCCTACATTCTCACCAAAAAACGGCGCGACTTACCCGTCAAAACACCGGGCCCGTTCTATAATGCACATTGGCATAACATTAGCATTTATTGGCGTTGTTGCATGGTTCGGAACTGAGCGCAGGTTTCCCGTCTTCCACGGGGCGTGCTCGGCATGTCAGCGGTGAGGAAGTGATTCAATCCAGTCCGAAGGTCCTACGAATCTCGGTGAGCCTCGCGCTCTTTTGCGTTGGGCCGACCGGCTTGCTTTGCCGTCGCCCCTCGCCGACGCAGGGCACAAACGCTATCTTTGCTCGCGTGATCTGAAGCTCATTGAAGGGATCTACGAAGTTGGGGAAAAGAAATGTCCTCAATCCCAACCTCTTCGATCGGTTCTTCGCCATTCTGATTCACCACCATGCCACGGGTTCACCCATGAAACACAAACTCCACCGTCGCGACTTTCTCAAGACCGCCGCCGGGCTGACCGCCGGCGTCAGTCTCTTTCCGCTGGCGTGCCGTTCCGGGGGCAGGGAGGACGCGCAGGAGGCAGCATCCGCTGAGCTCCTGTTCAAGATTTCGCTGGCCCAGTGGTCGCTCAACAAGGCCTATTTCGGAGGCAGTCCAAACTGGGCCGCCCTTCAGAGCGACAACTACCGCTCGGTACTCGCCGGCGACATCGACCCGCTCGACTTCCCCGTTCTCGCCCGGCAAGAGTATGGCATCGACGGCGTGGAACTCGTCAACACGTTCTACTTCGATCGGGCGCAGGACATGGAGTATCTCGGCGAGCTGAAGAGCCGCGCCGACGGCGAGGGCGTCTCCATCCTCCTCATCATGTGTGACGCCGAAGGCGACCTCGGCGAGCCGGACGAGGCGCGGCGTACGCAGGCCGTCGAAAACCACCACAAGTGGGTCGAGGCCGCCGCCTTCCTCGGGTGCCATTCGATCCGCGTGAATGCGCGCAGCGACGCCAGCCTGAGCGAGGACGAGCAGCAACGTGTGGCCGCCGATGGCCTCCTCCGCCTCGGCGAATTCGGTGACCAGCACGGCATCAACGTCATCGTCGAGAACCACGGCGGCATTTCCAGCAACGGACGTTGGCTCGCCGGCTTGATGGAGCGGATCGATCACCCGCGCGTGGGCACGTTGCCCGACTTCGGCAACTTCCGCGTCACCGAGGACACGGTGTACGACCGCTACCAAGGCGTGGCCGAGTTGATGCCCTACGCCAAGGCCGTCAGCGCCAAGGCGCAGGCCTTCGACGAAGCCGGCAATTGCGTCGAAACCGATTACCTGCGCATGATGAGGATCGTGCTCGATGCGGGAGGCCCTGCTCGAACGCGTCCGCGACGAACTCGCGGCGGAGTATGCGTGACTGCGGTGCCGTGAGTGAGTCGGAGAGTCTCTTGTTCGACTCTCCGACTCACAAAGTTCACGTCCTGAGTTGCATCGTCTCCGGATCCCACTCGTGGATCTGGTTGTTGAAGAGACTCGAGTTGCATAGGAGCGACGGGGCCGAGGCGCGGTAGCCGTAGACCGCGTCT
>JBDHAF010000132.1:0-10961 GCA_039588255.1 Gemmatimonadota bacterium
GCGGTGGCCTTCATGCGCCGCGCCGCCGGCAAGATCTTTGGGATGGGGATCCTCATGTATGGCAAGGAGCCCAGTTGGTCGGAGATGGTGCGCTGGTTGCGGTCGGCGTGAGAACGGGATCGTCTCTCCCCTCCTTACTACGCCTCAGTCACCGCCCTCGTCTCCCACCCACTCGACCAGAACTTCGGCCGTGAGATCGGCGGTGGCGATGGGCTCTGCAGACGGTACGCCCGTCCCCGACACCACCAGGTAGGCTCCCATCGACTTGGTGAGGGGTAGCGTCAACAGAACCACCACTCCTGCCAGGATGAACGGGACACCAAACCCCATCTGATCCATCACCAATCCGGCACCCACCGGGAAGGCCACCCGTGACGCCCCTCCGAACGCGTGCTGCACACCCATGTAAAGGCCGCGCTCGCCGGCTGGCACCACCCGGGACAGCACGCCCGTGACGCAGGGGAACAGGAACGCCGTGCCCAGCGGCATCAACGTAAGGGAGATGATGAGGACGGGGTACGACGACGCGCCACCCGCAAGGACCAACCCGGCGGCGAGGAGCCCGATGCCCAATCGCGACAGACGGGCCTCCCCGAGCCAGTCCACCACGCGGCCGAGGATCAACGCCCGCACGATCACCCCCATTCCCCCCAGGTACATGATCACGTACCCAATCGTCTGCTCCGTGATGCCAAACCGAACGCTCAGGAGGAGCGGGATCGTGGGAATGGTGCCGTAGAATGCGCCGATCCCGATCGCGTAGATCCAGATCAGCCGGGAGGCCCTCTCGTTCCAGCGGGTCAACACCAGTTTGATGGCCGCAAGCTCCGACGTCCGCGGCTGTTGGTGGACGCCGGACTTCCGCTCCGCCCGTGTTTCCCGCAAGAACCGCCAGGCGAAGAGGGCCACGAGAGCCGACAGGGCCGCCGCCCCGAGCCCGGGAGCCGCCTGACCTCCCACCGCCACCATCGCAGACCCGAACGCGGGACCAACCACCGCTCCGAGGCTCGTCGTCGCCGAAAGCCATCCCAGGCTCTTGGTGCGGTCCTCGTCTGAGCTGGCATCGGCCACGTACGCCTGGACCACGCCGATGGTGCCTCCACCCAGCCCCTGCACCAGACGGGAGACGAGGAGCAGCAGCACCGAGTTGGCATAGGCAAAGATCAGGTAGGCGACCGCCGTGATCACGAGCCCCACTAGGATCGCGGGGCGCCGGCCGTACCGGTCGGAGAACCGACCCCACAGCGGGGCGGACGCCAGTTGGGCGATGGCAAACGCCGAGATCAGCACGCCCACCACGGTGGCGTTGGCCCCGAAGTTCGTGGCGTAGTAGGGCAACAAGGGAATCACCATGGCGAGCCCCACCATGTCCACAAACGCCGTGACGAAGAGGACGATCAGTTTTGCCATGCGCTGGTCTGGAAAGCTCCCTTCTCTACGGATCCGGTTTCATTAACAGGCGCCGAACCGCTTCGAATCGGCTCACCCCCCGCTTAACTTATCTTCACGAACAACTTCTCGGAGTAGCCACCGATGTCCCTCTCGACCCGCACCTGCTGGACGGTCCTTCTCGCCGTGGGTCTCGCGACGCCCGCCGCGGTCCAGGCACAGGCCGACGCCCCCCACGTCCTCATCGTCACCGCCCACCCGGATGACGACGCGATGTTTGCAGCCACCGTGTACCGCATCACCCACGTCTTGGCCGGCGCCGTGGACCTGGCGCTCATCACGGATGGGAGCGGCGGATTCCGGTATTCCCAGTTGTCGGAGCCGATTTATGGACTGGACCTCACGGACGAGCGTGTAGCCCGGCAGTACCTCCCGGCCATCCGCAAGCGGGAGTTGATGGCCGGCGGTGCCATCGTGGGGATCCGCAATTACTTCTTTCTCGACGAGCTCGACAACGCATACACGGAGAACATCGACACCATTCTGACCCACGTCTGGCGTCCCGATCGCATTCGAGGGCGCCTACAAGAGATCATGGAGGAGGATGCGTACGACTACGTGTTCGTGCACCTACCGAGACCCAACTTCCACGCGCACCACAAGTCCGCGACGATCCTCGCGCTGGAAGCCGCGGGCGCCGTTTCGGCCGAAAACCGCCCGGTGGTGCTCGGCAGCTTCATCGGGGCGAAGAACGACACCAGCCTCACGGGGTTCACCGAACACCCCGGCTATCCCATTACCAGTGTGCGGCCCGGCGGACCGCACTTTCTCTTCGACAAGACGCAACCACTCGACGAGACCGGACGCCTCAACTACCACATCGTCGTGAACTGGCTAATCGCGGAGCACAAGTCCCAGGGGACGATGCAACTCCTCATGAACGCCGCCGACATGGAGCGCTTCTGGTATTTCGCGGCGAACGATCCCGCGCGGTTCGAGGACACCGTGAGATTCTTCGAGCGGGTGAACCAAGAGCCGTAGCTGCTACAACGTGGGATCCACCCAGCGTGACACCACGACCGCCACCGTCATGTTCGCTGTCACGTTCGCCGTCGTGATGAACATGTCCGGAATCAGGTCCAGCGCGATGAGGAGGCCGATACCCTCGACGGGCAGGTTGAGGGCGATGTAGATCGGCGCCATGATGAAGAGCCCGCCGCTCGGGATTCCCGGCGAATAGAAGCTCAGCGCAGCCACGGCACCGGTGATGGCGGCGATATCAATCGCGCTGAGATCGATCCCGTATAGGTATGCCACGAAGAACGTGCCCGTCATGCGCGCGATGGGCGAGGCGAACTTGAACAGCGATACCGCCAGCGGCAGGACGACCCCGCTCACCTGGGACGGGAGCTTCAGGTCCCGCTCGGCCGCATCGAGCATCGCCGGTAGTGAGGCCAACGACGACCGGGTGCTGAAACCCACCGCCTGAGCCGCCGCACACGCTCGCGCGAAGCGGCGTACGGGCACGCCGCCCACCAATAGGGCCACGGGATACAGGGCCACCAGCGCCACCGTGATCAGTCCGCAGGCGATGAGCAAGAAGAACCCAAAGGCGCCCACGAGATCGGCTCCGGTGCGGGCTGCCAGGGGAAGCACGAGGAAGAACACGCCGACCGGCGCCACGAACAGAATCCACTCGACGATCACGAACATGGCCCGGGCCACCGCCGTGAAGAACTTCACGAGCGTCTCTCGGTGCGCGGTCTCGGTCCGTGTGATGGCCAGCGCCAGAATCGACGCGAACACCACCAGCGGCAGCATCGCACCGTCCGCCGCCGCACGCACGGGGTTGGCCGGGATCAGGCCGACGATCCAGTCCCGCACCGGCGGCAGCTCGGTTTCTGCGGCAGGGGCCGCCTCACGGAGGGAGGCAAACGCAGACTCGTCGAATGGTGCAACCGACAAGAGCGGCGGGGCGACGATGGCCGCAAAGACGGCTCCGCCGGCGATGAGCACGACAAACATGCCCAGCGCGCGGCCGCCCATCCGTCCCGTGCTTCGGGCGGAGCCGGATGCGATGCCGGTGATCAGCAGCGACACGACTAAGGGAATCACCGTCATGCGGATGGCGTTGACCCAGAGCGCGCCGATCGGCTCCACGGCGGAGACAACCGCAAACAACCCTGGGTGCTGGGCCCAGGAGACGATGACGCCGATCACCAGACCGGCCACCAGGGAGGTGAGAACGCGGGCGGTGAGCGACACGACGGCTACCTCGTGAGCCCCATGGCATCGAGGGCCGCCGCTGCCAATTCCTCACGCAGATCCCTGACGACACCCACCAACGCCGGATCGTCGATCAGGTTTTGAGTTTCGTAGGGATCCTCCACGAGGTCGTACAACTCGCTTTCATCCGGGTGTTGCATCCAGTGGATGTACTTGTACCGCAGCGTGCGGATGGCGCGGTAATCCATATCCAGCAGCCAGGGGAATGGATTCTCATACGTGTAGAACTCGATCAACACCGACTGTCGCCAATCGGTAGCGTTGCCCCGAAGCAAGGGGACGAGTGAGCGGCCCTGAATGTGATCGCCGGCGGGCACGCCGGCAATGTCGAGGGCGGTTGGCGCAATGTCGATGGAGAGCGCCAACTCATCGAGCCGGGATCCGGCTTGCACCACGGCTGGATACCGCACCACCAACGGCGTTCGGATCGACTCTTCGTAGGGGAGCCGCCGCTCGATCGAGAGGCCGTGCTCGCCGTAGAAGAAGCCATTGTCACTGGTGAAGAGAATGAAGGTGTCGTCCAGAATACCGTGGCTCTCGAGCGCATCGAGGATACGCCCCAACCCCTCGTCCACGGCCAGCAACATCTCCGCACGACGACGGATCGTCGTTTCGTTCGCTGTCAAATCGCGGCTCTCGCCAAGCGATTCCGCCGTGCTGTCCGCGACCTTGTTCGTCAACGCCCTGCGGAGCGCGGGCTTTCCGGTCAATTCGTCGAGGGAGGAGATGACGTTCGCACGCCGGGGGAAGACCTGTTCCTCATACCGTCCCAGGTGCCGCGGCGCCGGCACATAGCCGCTGGGAAACGAGGGGTCCACCGAGCCGTCGTCGAGCTGCCTGGCATCCGGGTGGATCGCCTTGTGCCCTATATAAAGGAAAAAGGGTCCATCCCTATCGCGGCCAATGAAGGACACCGCCCGGTCGGTCAAGACATCGGTGATGTATCCCTCGACCGTGTGGATCCGCCCGTCCTCGTACAACTCCGGATCCATGGTGCGTCCCTGCCCCGGAATGGCCGCCCAGACGTCAAAGCCCGGTCTGGGCGTGGGGTCGTTGCCCATGTGCCACTTTCCCAAGAAAGCGGTCTCATACCCCTCACGCTGTAGGGCCTGCGGGAAGGTCTGCAGACGGTGGCTCACCCGATTCCGCGCCACGTTGTCGATGATGCCGTGGCGCGACGGGTATTGACCCGTCAGGATACTGGCGCGATTCGGCGAGCAGAGTGGGACCGCGTGAAATGCATTGGAGAACCACGCGCCCTCGCGTGCCAGCCGATCGACGTTCGGCGTCTCGAGATATGGGTGGCCGGCCATGGCCAGCTCGTCCCACCGGAGATCATCCACCACGATGACGATGATGTTCGGGCGCGCCCCTGGATCCGTTGAATCCAGAGTCGTGTCTTCCCCACCATCCGGTTGGCATGCAGTCACCGACAGCAGCGCCGCCGTCACGAGTGTCGGCAAGGAAAATCGGAGCATGGCAGAAGATACGGGTCCGTGCGGATGGGCGGGAGGCCACCCCACGCACCGATAGGGAGCCTCCGGTGTCAGGCCTGGCCAAGCCACGAACCAGGGCTACGCGATTGACGGCGACGGTGGTTCGTGTAATATGACCTCAATCTCCCACTGACTGCTGAACGAGGAGAGCTCGATGGCCAGACCCTACCGGTACTTACTGGAGAGAACGGTGCTCGCCGGACTATTCCTCTGCTTGGCGACGGCGCCGGCCTTGGGACAGGGTGTCGCATTGGGGCTCAGGGGCGGATTCAACAACGCCACGCAGCGCACGAGCGGCACCGCCGGCACTGGGACCAGCTCTCGAAACACCTTTCACGTGGGGGGGATTTTCGGCGTTGGCGCCACGGAGACATTCGGCTTCCAACTCGAGGGAGTGTACTCCCAAAAAGGAGTCGCCCTCGACGAGGCGGGTGTTGCCGGAGCCCTCAAGCTTGCCTACATCCAAGTTCCGGTTCTCGGCATCGTGATCGTGCCGACGCCTCCGTCATCCCCGATCACTCCCCACTTCTTTGCAGGACCAAACTTCGGGTTCGAGGTCAGCTGCAAGGTCGCCGATGGAAGTGGTGCTTCGGTGGGATGCGGGACCGCCACCAAAGGATTCGATTTCGGTTTGCTCGCTGGTGTGGGATTCACCATAGGCAAGGGGAATATGGCGTTTCTCATCGATGTCGGGGTCGACTTCGGCCTCACTAACATCGACAACACCCCAGAGTCCGGTAACACCGCCCGGAATCGAACCCTCATGGCATCGGTCGGATTCTTGCTTCCGGTCAGGTAGCCCAGTTTAGGAGTTCAAGCCGATGTTCTTTCGCGATCTCTTGCCGACTCGCCTCCCTCTGTATCGACGTCCGATTCGGGCCCTCCTCCCGATCCAACTGGGTTTGTGTGTTCTCGCCGCTTGCCAGGCTCCTTCGGCGTCACGCTACGCCATCGTGGGTGCAACCTTGGTTGACGGCACGGGTGCCGCACCGGTGGAAGACGCCGTTGTGGTCGTGGGAGACGGTCGGATACTCTGTGCCGGTCCTCGCGCCAACTGCACCATCCCCGGAGATGCCGAGGCCATCGACGCCGGCGGTGCTTGGCTCACACCTGGACTGATCGACGCTCACGTGCACTTCAGTCAGACGGGTTGGTACGACGGCCGTCCCGACGCTGCGGATTTTCGCGACCAGTATCCCTACCCCGACGTGATCGCCGATCTCGAGGCCCACCCGCAGCGGTTCTTTGACGCCTATCTTTGCTCGGGAGTCACGTCGGTATTCGATGTCGGCGGATACCCGTGGACCTGGTCGCTGCGTCGCCGTTTCCAAGACGACCACGATGCACCGCGGATCGCCGCGGCCGGGCCATTGCTCTCCACCGTCGACTTCTGGCTCAACCTGCCCGGCCAACAGCAGTTCATCTATATGGCGGATGATGAGACGGTGCGCCGTGCGGTGCAAAGCCACGCCGCGTTCAATACCGATGCGGTGAAGATCTGGTACATCATGCCGCCCCAACCTCCCGACACGGCTCGCGTGCAACGCTTGGTGCGGGCGGCCGCCGAGGAAGCCGCGGCATACGAGCTGCCACTGATCGTGCATGCGACGGGGCTGTGGGAGGCGAAGGACGCCATCCGCGCCGGCGCCACCCTGCTGGTCCACAGCGTTTGGTCGGAAGTGGTGGACGACGAGTTCATCGCCCTGGCGCGGGAGAGTGGCGTGGTGTACACGCCCAGCAACACGGTCTTGGAAGGATATGAGCACGCCGCCCGCGGCACGGTGGACGGCTCCCTCTATCCCCTCGAGTGCGCCGACGAGAGGTCCCGCGCTCTCGTGGCCTCGCCGCCATCAGCCGATCGCGTTCCACGGAGCCGTTTGAGTCCCGAGCGTGCCCGGGCCACGCAGCAACGGATAGAGATTGGCCAGCAGAACGCCAAGCGGTTACACGACGCCGGCGTCGCGATCACCGTGGGCACCGACGCCGGCAACCCTGGCACACTGCACGGGCCGTCCATCTATCGCGAGATGGAACTGCTGCAGGAAGCGGGACTCGCCCCGATGGATGTGCTGGTGGCGGCCACCAGGATCGGCGCTCGGGCCATGGGCCGTGAGGAGGAACTGGGCACGGTCGAGGAGGGAAAGTTCGCCGACCTCCTACTGCTCGACGGCGACCCCACGCAGGACATCGCCAACGCGCGCAGGGTGCGCTGGGTCATGAAGGGGGGCGTCATCGTGCACGACTGAGTGCCCGATCCTCAGGCCGCTGTCGCTAAGACAATCACTGTAAGCCGTTGCAATAGAACAATTCAGTGTCCCACGGCAGTACTTCTTGACAGACTGCCGATGGGCATTGTATTTCGATACATGTCGAATCATCGAATAGTAGACTCGGACATGGTCGCATCGCGATTCAAGGCACTGGGCCACCCCCACCGGCTCCAGATCTTTCAGCGATTGGCTACCTGCTGCGTTCCCGGAACCGCCTGTGCCGGCGACGAGACTTTGCACCGCTGTGTGGGGGAGCTGGCGGCGGAGTTGGACATCGTCCCATCGACCGTGTCACACCACCTGAAAGAGTTGACCCACGCTGGACTCATCGCCACAGAACGCTGCGGGAGGGAGATCCGCTGCTGGGTTGAACCAGACGTGCTGCGTGACCTGGGCGAGTTCTTCACGGACTTCATCGCCCAACCAGGCAGCACGAACACAAGGAGGAGTTGTGATGAAGAATGCATCAGCGGATGAAATCCGGACCGCCGTACGGAGTACCTACGGTGACATAGCTGCCCAGGAGCAAACGGGATGTGGCTGCAGCTGTGGAGGCAGTCCAGCAGCATCTCCAGAACAACTGGCCACACAGATGGGATACTCCGAGGACGAGATCGCCACGGCACCCGGCGGTGCCAATCTGGGGTTGGGTTGCGGCAATCCACAGGCTATCGCCTCTCTGCGACCGGGAGAGACGGTGGTGGACCTCGGCTCCGGTGCCGGCTTCGACTGCTTTCTCGCAGCAAGGCAGGTAGGGGAGTCTGGCCAAGTCATCGGCGTGGACATGACTCCCGAAATGGTCAGCAAGGCCCGAGCGAACGCCGCAGAGGCCGGGGTCTCCAATGTGAGCTTCCGTCTCGGCGAGATCGAGCATCTTCCGGTCGCCGATGGGACCGTAGATGTGATCATCTCCAACTGCGTGATCAACCTCTCACCGGAGAAACCGGATGTGTTCAGCGACGCATTCCGAGTCCTGCGCAGCGGGGGGCGGCTGGCGGTCGCCGACGTGATCGCAACCGCACCGTTGCCGGAATCGGCGCTGCAAGATCTCAAGGCCTACGCGGGCTGTGTCTCGGGAGCCGTCTTGGCGGATCAGATCGAGGCCATGTTGGCCAGAGCGGGATTCGTCGACATCAGGATCACACCGCAGGACGAGCGACGCGAGTTGGTTCGCGAGTGGTCACCGGAAGCCAAACTCGAGGACTATGTGTTGTCGGCGCTGATCGAAGCGCGGAAGCCGTAACGGACTCAGGCATACAGCCGCTGAGGGGCGACCCCATGCAGTCCGCAAGAGAGGAGACGGAACAATGAAGAACCATACTGCTTTAGCGGCGGTGACAGGCGTACTAGTCAGCGGTATCCTTGCCTCGGGCTTGCTCGTCGGGCAGACCCAACCCCAGGTCGCTTTCCCGGAGGGTTACCGAGACTGGACCCACGTGAAGTCGGCGGTGATTCTCCAGGGCCACGTCAACTACAACGCCTTCGGGGGAGTCCATCACGTGTACGCCAACAGCAGGGCGCTCACGGCCCTGAAGGAAGGAACAACTTTTCCAAACGGTGCAGTTCTCGTCTTCGACCTGCTTGAGGAACGATTGGAGAACAATGCCGTCAGCGAAGGAGCACGCAAGGTGATAGGGGTGATGGTAAAGGACCTCGACCGCTTCAGCGAGACCGAAGGATGGGGCTTCGAAGACTTCAGGCAGGGCGACCCGAGCCGGCGATCGGTGACCGACATGCGGGAACAATGTCTCTCCTGTCACGAGTCTCAGAAGGCCTCAGACTACGTCTACTCGACGTATCGCAGGTAGGAGAGAATCCGTATTGCGCAGGCGATTGGTCCTACCATCACCTGTCCCACAGTTTCTCGTCCATCTCCACTTGTGGCCTCTTCGGTCCCAAGGTCATGGTCATCAAGCGTCTGCTCGAATCCGAGCGTGTGTCCTCAAGCCCGAACCGCCGGCACCAGTTCGTTTGCCGGCGGCCGAGAAGGAACTGACGGACACCGGGTCACCCAGAGATGCCGGATCTCTCGCCCAGTCGAGAGATCCGGAAAGCCGGGATCTTACATACCGGAATCCGCCAGGGCCTGGTCCAACATCTCGATCAAGCTTTCTCGATCGTAGGTGTAGGTATGCCTCTCGTTCAACTGCACTAATTCTTCTATCGCTTTCCTGATCGTTATCTCTGCCTCTCGCTGGTTGGGCACGACCATGTAGCGGATCTTGGGGCTCTCATCGAACAGCGCATGTAAGACGGCTTCTGCCACTTCATCCGGCTCCTTGTACTGTGCCCTGTCGGATGGCCCATCGCTGAACCCCCGCAAGTCTTCCTCATATAACGATCCCTCATAAGTCTGGTTGTTATCCGCCATCCGGCCTTTCAGACTGGCAATGATCCGTGATTGATAATTGCCCGGCTCGACAACGCTGACTTGCACATCGAACCGCGCCATTTCTGCAGCCAGAGCATCCGTGTAGGCCTCCACCGCATGTTTGCTCATGCTATAGGGGCCGAGAAAAGCACCGGATAGTATTCCGGAGATGGAGCCGATCGTGGTAATCCTGCCCTTCGCTTCGATGATCAAAGGGCTGAACGCCTTGGTGATTCTGTACGGCCCATAGACATTGACGTCGAGCTGGAAATCGAGGTCCGCCTCTTCCACTTCGATTAGCGGCGCTAGGATGGCCACGCCAGCGTTGTTTACCAGGCCATACAACCCTCTGCCAGCTTCTGTGATGGTCTCGACCGCTGCATCGATTTCTTCGGGTATGGTCACGTCCAATCGAATCGATTGGACATTCTCCATCGCATCCAATTCTCGCAGGTCTTGTTCTTTTCTCGCGCCGGCGTAGACGAAATACCCTCTTGCGGCCAGCACCTCGGTGATCTTCCTGCCGATTCCGGAGCTGGCCCCTGTCACCAGCACCGCCTTTTGCGAGTCGTCTTGGTCAACCCGTCCCTGCGCTGCCGCATGCCCAACGGTGTCCGTGCTTGCGGACCCAGAAAGGGCCCAGACGAGCGCAATGGCGCCCATCGCCCCAGTGAGTGTCTTCATGCCTGATCCTCTAGATTTGCGGGAGATACCAATGGAAGGCGCGCTGCTGCGCACCGCCCTGAGCCTTCATCTGTCGACCTGGTTTGGCGCCGCCGGAACCAAGTCTCGGGGCGGCCATGGGCCGCCCCGGATGACGTGGCTAAGGCAAGCGGCAAAGCTAGGGCTGTTCTAGTCTTGCCGCAACGCCACCATCGGATCGACGCGGCCTGCCCTCCGAGCCGGGATCCAGCTGGCGAGCAACCCGACCCCAGCCACAGCCAGGGCCACGGCCCCAAACGTCCACGGATCGGTGGCACTTACCTCGTGGAGAAAGCCCGTGAGCACCCGGGTGGTCATGAGGGCCGCCCCGAGACCTACGACCACGCCGATGCCGGCCAGGGAGAGACTCTGGCGCACCACCATCCACACCACCTCCCGGTCCTCGGCTCCCAAGGCGCGCCGGACCCCGATCTCGTCCACCCGCTG
>JBDHAF010000133.1:0-15898 GCA_039588255.1 Gemmatimonadota bacterium
GGGCTTACCGTCCTGGTCTTCTTGGCGGCGTCCCCAGTTTCAAGAGCTCCCTCGCAAAACACCGTCAGCCGGTTATCCGTCACTATCATCGACGATGCGACAGGAGAGCCGACCCCAGTTCGTGTGCGACTCACCGATGTGAGCGGAACCATCGGCCCGCTTCCGGAGGCCGCGATCGCGATCATGTGGGGACAAGACGATCAGGCGTTCGGATATGGATTCCAGCCCGACAGCTCCTTTTATGTCGACGGCGCCTTCGGCGTCGAACTCCAGCCAGGCACGTACCACATGTCGTTGGCCAAGGGCCAGGAGTACCTGAGTCAGCAACACGAGATCAACGTCGGCCTTGGCGACCTGTCAGAAACATTCCGATTACAGCGTTGGATCAACATGCCCGAACGAGGCTGGTATTCAGCAGACGACCACATCCATTTGCGCCGCTCCCCGCGAGAGAACCCGCTGATCCTGAAATGGGTTGCTGCCGAGGACATTCATGTCGGCGCTCTGCTGCAGATGGGTGACTTCTGGACCACCTACTTTGCGCAATACGCGTGGGGAAAGGATGGGGGGTACCAGGTCGAGGACTATTTTCTGACGTCCGGCCAGGAAGAACCGCGTACCCACGAAATCGGCCACACTATTTCACTTGCTGCGGACGGTTTTGTCCGGGCCCGGCCCGATTACTACCACTACGATGATGTATTCGACCGTGCGGTGTGAGCGGGTACGCGCATCAAGCGGTTCTGTTCCACGGCTATCGAGGCATGACGCTCGACGTGCTGCGAAACAAAGTGGACTTCGTGGAGCTTCTCCAGTTCTGCACAACGAAAGAACCGTTGCATTTGGAGCACTACTACCACTTCCTCGATCTCGGTTTCAAACTGACGGCTACGGCGGGGTCGGACTTTCCCTGGTGCGGCACCGGCCCCGACTGGAACCCCCGCATCGGCGACTCCCGGTTCTACACATACCTCGGCGATGACTTCAGCTTCGAAAAGTGGCGTTCGGCGCTGCACGCAGGACACACGTTTGTGAGCAGCGGTCCCGTGATCGATCTCAAGGTGAACGGCAGGATCCCAGGGGAGGAACTGGATGTCGCTGCAGGCGGCAGTGTGACGGTTACCGTCACCGCACTCGGGCATGCGGACCAAGTGCCATTACGACAACTGGAGATAGTCGCCCATGGAAAGGTTGTTGGGACGGTCACGCCAGACGAGTCAGGCCAAACCACAGAACTGCTGACGGTCGAACTCGACCTGCCCGTCGAGCGTGGGATCTGGATTGCGGCCCGGGCCTGGGCCGGACCACAGCAAGCCGCGCACACGACGCCGGTGTACATCACGGTGGACGAGGGCGGTTTTTACAATCCGGACACGGCGCTTCGCAACCTCGATTTGAGTGAGGGATATCTGGCAGACCTAGAGCAGGAGATTGCGCAGCCCAATCAGTCGCTCAACCAACATGCTTGGAGATTTCGGGAGGGACTCGAGGAACGAATCGCGGAGACGCGGGAGATTATCGGGAAGCTCAGGGAAGAGTTCACGGCACGTCGGTGATGCTCTCACCGCCATCAGCCGTGGATGCAGCACTCAAGTCGATCTGGAAATGCATCGCCATGTACGTCTCCAAGGCGAGGGTGAGGGCATCGGCGAACGCCGCCCGGCTGGAGGCATTGTCCCGCGCACCAATCCGATGCACCTCAATCTGGATTCCGCTTATCATACCGCCGTCCCGCGACCCGTGGCGCACGGTGTTGTACCCGCCCGTGAAGTATGGCGCACCGCCCGGATCCGGTTGATCGGGACTTGGTACGGATGGAAAACCCTGCTGGGCCAGCAAGCCGCCCAGGCTCGTCGGACCCCGCACCAACTCCACAAAGCCCGCAGCCGCGTCGAGCGCGAGTCTGCGAATGCTGCTTCGATTGATCAACTCGGGATCGTCGAGGAGGTTGTCCGGCAACTCGAGATCGCTAGTCCGCAGTAGATAACCCAACTCCGAGCGCTGGATGTCGTGGCCGTGACCGTGGATGTCGAGGTAGAGACCCCGACCGTATTGCTCCACAACCAACTGCTTCGCGGCGTCGATGAACCCGTGGTATTCAGCCCAGGCCCATTCTGCGTACACGCTTTCCTGCGCTGCTTCTTCGATCTCGCGGTTGGCGTCCAGCCTATTGCGATGCAAGCGGTTGATGATCACGTGGGGGCGGCCACTGCTACGACCAAAGAGGGCGGCGGCTAACGCCCGGATAAGTTCCTGGGTCTGACGGTCCTGGGTGGTCACGCCGTAGGTGCGCAACGGGATCTGGTCCGGTTCCAAGTTTCCCCCGTGTGGGGCACTCACGATGACGGGAAGATCTCCAGCCTGATACTCCGTGTGCCGCTGGAGACCGAAGTAGGTCTCTCCTGCGACGAAGTCGGGACCACTCGGGACGAAGACTTCGAGCGTCGCTTCGCCGGTGACTCCGGCCACAGCGGCGAGGATTGTCGTAGTTCCGATCGATCGGGCGCTGGCGAGACCACTAGCGCGGTCAATGGTGGCAATCGCTGGATCACTGCTGCTCCAGGCAACCGACACACCTGAGACCGTCGCACCATCCGCGTCCTCGGCGCGAGCCGTGAACTGCGTGGCGCGTCCGATCTGGTCGACGATGACGATCTCGGGTGAAACAGTAACCCGAACAGGTGTGGGAGGACCGGTACCGTCGCCACAGCCGACCGCGAGAGCACTGGCCGCCGCGAGACTGAGCGCGACGAATCTCGGCCAACGGCGGGCGCTCAAGGTCGCGCCTCCCCGAACGAGAACCACTTTGGGATCCCAACAATGGAGCGCCGCCGGCCGTGCTGTTGCCGGACCTCGTCTCGTAAGGACATCAGGTAATCGAGATCTACCTGTATTGCTCGCTTCCCACCAGTAATGACCCCACGATGCGTGCAAGAGCTAGACCCGGGTACCCTCATCCCACTGGCTGGACGCCTCCAGTACCAAGGGCGATACTTGGAATAAGGGAAAGCAAATTCCTTCTATGCCTCAGTAGCCAGACACAGTTCACGGAGGGAACCCATGACCCACATCCGATCCACTCATCTTGCTCTCGCAGCATGCGTCGCCCTTGGAGCTCTGGTGGGGCCCACGGCCCAGAGAGCTCTCGCCCAGGACTACCCCGGTGAGGCCGTCTTGAAGGTGACCACCGACTCGGAGCAGGCCGAGGCCCACTTCTGGATGGGCCTCGACGACGTCGAGAACGTCTTCCTCAGTCGCTCGGCGATGCATTTCGAGCAAGCCTTGGAGCTCGATCCGGACTTCGGCATGGCCCAGTTCATGCACGCCCGGTTCGCGCCGGGTCTGGTCCGAGCCGAGCGCCTGGAGAAGATGGCCGACGCGCTCGGGGTCCTCGCGAACGCCTCCGCAGGTGAGCTGATCGTCGCTACGGCCATGCGCGAGCAGTTCGCCGGGAATGCCAGTGAGGCACGGGTACTGTACGACGCCGCCGCCAACATGATGCCCGACGATCCGCACGTCGCCTTCTACCGCGCGGGCTTCACGGGGGCCGGCGGCTCACCGGAGCGGCTGGTGGCGCTGATGAACGCCCGGGAAGAGCATCCCACCTTCGCCGCCTCGGCCAACACGCTGGCGTACCTGCAGTGGAACATGGGAGACGAAGCTGGGGCGCGTGAGAACGTGGCGCTGTACGTGGAGCTGGCTCCCTCCCATCCGAACTCACACGACTCGTACGCGGAGCTGTTCCAGTTCAGCGGAATGCAGCAGGAGGCCATCACGCACTATTCCATGGCCTTGGAGCTGGACGAGACGTACACGGCGGGATACACCGGACTCGCCGAGGTCTACATGTTGGCGGGCGATGGCGACAAGGCCCGCGAGTATCTCGAGCAGGCGGCACCCTACGTGACGCCGGGCGCCACCGCCAACAACCTGCTGCGCGCTAAGGCCAACACCTACCTGATGGAGGGTGACACCCGCAGGGGCCTGGAGACGCTGAAGGCCGCGGCACAGAAGTTCGAGGAGGACGACAATCGAGGCCTCGCCGCCCAGGCCCACCGTGAGCTCGCGGTAGCCGAAGCTCTATTTGGGGACGCCTCTCTGGTACACGGGCATCTCGAAAGAGCCCTGGAGTTCCAGGACGCGAACGCCGCGCAGCATGCCTGGGCCAGCATCGCTCACGGTCTGCTCGGTCACGCGAGGCCCGCGGCGAGCTCCGCCCGCGCTTTCGAGGAAGCCACCGGGCCGTCGAACCCGTTCGCGGCCACGCTCGACGGCTACGCCATGCTCGTGGGGGGAGATGCGGAGGGCGCCAGGCGAACCCTGGTGAAGTCCGGCCTCCAGGGACCGTGGTCCAAGGCCTTCATGGCGTTGGCCGAGAAGGAGCTGGGGAACGAGGACGAAGCGAGCCGTTGGGAGCAGGCCGTCATGAACCACAATCAGCACACCGCGTTCAACCTGGGTGTGGCCTTTGCCCGCCTGATCGCGTCCGACTAGAAGCGAGCTTCCGCAGTCAGTAACAGAAGGCCCCGACCCGCGAACGGGTCGGGGCCTTCTGCACGCTCGGTTCGCACACATCTTTGCCTAAGTGTTTTGCATCTGGTTGCGTCTGGCTTGATAGCGGAGTTGGCAGAAAGAACAGCTGCTCCTCTAACACGGCGTCGCGTGTGCTCGTGCTGCACGCACTCGGGACGGAGCTTAGCTCGTTCTGCCGCAGCCTTGAAGGCGTTGTCCAGGTTGTATAGGCGGTGACCGTGCTCACAGCACTTCCTTCAGGAATGCCCTCATGTTCGGGATCGAGTGATCTCAATACTCGATAGGAGTTTGCTATGAAGCTCGTCAGGACGATTTCGTTCGCTGCTCTGGCGCTCGTCGCCAGCGTGGGGATGGCTCAGGCGCAAGACGGATACAAGGAGAAGCTGAGGGACACGCTCAGTCCCAACGGTTACTACTCGCTGACCATTGCCGGCGCTGGTGACATGGACTGGTACAAGGTTGGCCCGATCAACGACGTGGGCTCGCTGGCGGTCATTCTGGCCGGCGGTGAGGGCACCGGCGACCTGGACATCGAGGTGTGGGGCGGCGACGAGAACTCGCCCAGCACCCAGCTCGGGGGCGGCGTCTCTTCGGAGGCCCGGGAGTTCAGCCTCGTGGATACGTCGGAGCACTACTGGTTCTGGGTTCGCGTCTACGGAGTTGGCGATGCCTCGGGCAACTACAGCCTGATCACCGCCCACAACCTGGCCGAGAGGGCCAGCGGGAGCATGCGCCAGACCATCCCGCCGAACGGCAGCGCTTCGCTGTACATCTCGGGTGAGGGCGACGAGGACTGGTACCGGATCGGTCGCGTCGAGGGCATGGGTATGATGACCCTCACCCTGCGCGGCGATGCCGGCACCGGCGACCTGGATGTGCTCGTCTTCGGCGGCGACGAAGACGGCCCCAGCGACTTCCTGGGCGCGGGCGTCGGGTCGGACGCCAACGAGGCCGTGCGGGTCTCGGTGAGCGAGCACTACTGGTTCTGGGTGCGCGTCTTCCCCAGCGGCGGCGCGTTCGGCAGCTACACCCTGGCCTCGCGCGTGGGCGGCAAGTAGTCCGCCAGTGTTCGCTGCATTCGCAACCGCGCCCTCGCCGAACAACGATCGGCGGGGGCGTGGTTTCGTCTGTTAGGGCGCGCGGAGCTTTCATGGATGTCGAGAAGGCGCAAAGCTGCATGACATTCCGTTGAGAATTCGGGCCTAGCTTCGGACTGTCTCAACCGGAAGGCAACAGTGAGCACCCTAACCCTCATTGCCATGGCTGACGCTTGGCCGGCGATGCAGGATTACCTCACCCGCTACCCCGACGACGACGTACCAAGAGACGCCGAGCACGGCATTTGTGTGTGGTTGCGTCTTTCCCGATCTGCCCGCGTTTCTTAAATAAAAACATCGGAACCTTTTGCGTCTGACCCCGTATGGTTGCGTATGTCTGCGGGTCTATGTGCCCAAGTTGGTGGGGGGTCGAGGATACTGTGCACCTCGGTTCATCCACGAAGGGTTCATTGATCCTTAACCAGTGCTTCACGGGCGGCGTTGTATGAAGGTTTCTTTGCAAATTGTCATTGGCCCTTCCCTGGCCCCGCCGCCGCCGTAGACGCCCCGTAGGAGGCTCGGCTGCGTGTGCTCGCCTACAAATCCAGCTAGACCGTCAATGAGGAACCGCATTCATGGAATCCTTCTGGCAGGACGTCAGATTCGGTCTTCGGTCGCTCCGTAAGAACCCCGCGTTTACCATCATCGCGGTGGTGACCATCGTACTTGGGGTCGGAACGACCACCGCCATTTTCAGTGTGGTCAACGGTGTCGTGCTGAACACCCTCCCGTGGCAGGGCGCGGACCGCTTCGTCCAGATCTGGACGACGAATCGGGAGGCCGGGATCGAGCGAGGTGATTTCAGTCTTCCCGACTTCATCGATTTCCGCGAACAAACTCAATCCCTCGAAGCCATGAGCGTCTCGTTTCCTTACGATGTGACGTTCCTCGATCATGAGGGCAATGCGTTCAAGGTTCCAGCGCACCTGGTTTCGTGGGACGTCTTCGACATGTTGAGGACCCCGCCATTCCTTGGACGAACGTTCACGGCCGACGATGCCAAGCCGGGGAGCGATGGGTTCGTCATCATGGCTCACAGCTTGTGGACGACCTACTTCGACAGCGACCCAGGCATCATCGGTCGATCGATCACGGCGGAGGGTGGTTCGATAACCGTGATTGGGGTCATGCCTCCGGGATTCGAATTCCCTCGCGGCAACCTCATCTGGGTGCAGTTGCCCGAGGACGTCACGATGATGCCGCGCCTGGGCAGATTCATGGGCGTCATCGGACGGCTCAAGGAGGGCGTGTCGTTCGAAGCCGCCGAGTCGGACCTGCAACTCATTGCGTCGCGGTTGGAGGCACAGTACCCCAATGACAATCGCGGCATCGGCGTGACGGTAATGCGGTATCGCGATGTCGTGCTCGGCGACCTCGGGTCCCAATTGTGGATTCTGCTGGCGGCGGCCGTCGTCCTCCTCCTCATCGCGTGTGTGAACGTCGCCAATCTGCTGCTGGCCCGCGGTGCCGCCCGCAACCTCGAGATCGCACTCCGCGCGGCACTCGGGGCGGGGAGGTGGCGCATCACGCGACAGCTGCTCACCGAAAGCATTGTGATGGCGGGGCTCGGCGCGATCGGGGGGGTCGGCCTCGCCGCCGGCGCGGTGAGAATCGTTCGCACGCTGACCCCCGTGGAGTTGGACCTCGTACAACAATCAGCCATCAACGGCCCGGTCCTGCTGTTTGCCATCGGAACGACGGTGATCACCGGAGTCCTCTTCGGGCTCCTTCCCTCCCTCCAGCTTGGCAACCCGGACCTTCGGGGCGCGCTCACCGACGGAGGCAAGAGCACAACGGCTGGGATGAGCAGCGGCCGCCTGCGGAATGCTCTCGTTGCCACGGAGCTGGGTCTTGCCGTGGTGCTGGTCGTCGGCGCTGGCTTGTTGGTTCGAAGCTTCTCGAACTTGACGAAGGCCGACCCGGGCCTCAACCCGGACCAGATGATCACATTCGAGCTGGGCCTTCCGTTCGTGACCTATCCGGAGTTTCCCGCCATTGCCGAGTTCTGGACCCGTTTGCTCGAGAAGATCGAGGCCGTCCCGGGGGTACGATCGGCCGCCGCCATCTCGTCGTTGCCGTTTGGCGCCCAGCTCGATTTTCGCATACCGGCGTTCGTCGACGGCCGGCCCCCGCCAGAGCCTGGCGATGAACCTCAGGTGTTCTTTCGACAAGTGACGCCTGGATTTTTCCGGACCATGGGAATCCTGATGGTCGCCGGGCGAGAGTTCGATTGGACGGATCGTCGCGGTGGCAAACGGGTGGCGGTCATCAATGAGGCCGCCGCGAGGATGCTCTTCCCCGACGAGGACCCAATTGGCGAGCGCTTCATTGGGTTGCCGGATAGTGCAGGGCCTCTCGGACAGTGGACCGATCCCGTGCTGGAGCCCGAACCCACGGCCGAAATCATTGGTGTCGTGTCCAACGTGAAATTCGCGAACCTGTCCGAAACGCCCGACCCAGCGATCTTTTTCGTTCACGACCAATCGCCGTTCCGACGCATGACGGTGGCGGTGCGTACATCCGGTGAACCACTGAGCTTCACCCGATCAATGCGCGAGCAGGTCGCCTCGATGGATGAATTGATTCCACTGGGGCGCACCGAAACCATGTCACGCATTGTCGCGGGATCATTCGCCGGTCAACGGTTTGCGATGATCCTGCTGGCCGCTTTTGCCGGCATGGCCCTGGTGCTCGCCTCCATCGGGGTGTACGGCGTCGTGTCGTACGGCGTCGAGCAACGCAGCACCGAGCTGGCGGTGCGGATGGCGCTCGGCGCGGATCCGCAGAAGGTTGTCGGCCTCGTGATGCGGCACGGTGGGTTACTCGCAGCCTTCGGAGTGGGCAGCGGCCTCGCCGGCGCGTGGGCGGGAGGGCGCGTGCTTTCGAGCCAGCTATTCGGCGTGACGGCGTCGGACCCGGTCACCTTCGTCATCGTGGCGTCGTTTCTTTCGCTCATTGCCCTCGGTGCTTCGTTCATTCCTGCCGTTAGGGCCACGCGGATCGAGCCGGCGGTCGAGTTGAAGCCGAAGTGAGGCCGCCGGATTAACACGGACTGAGAGCGCGCGGCGGTTTTCAAGTTCTCCAGAGCGTTTTGCGTGTGGTTGCGTCTGTCTGCGGGCGTTTGTGCCCAAGAATGTGCCCATCCGCCTGTCGCGGCCCGCCTGTCCAGCCGACCGGACATGTCCGAACGGGTGTGGCCACAAAACCCAATGCCTGCGAGTAGACGCAGCTCAGCGAGCCCAAGAAGTGGAAGAGTACTGCGGGAAACAACTTGCAGCCCAGGTTGAAAAGGCGTTCGCGGCTGCGGTGACGGCGCTAGTCCGCTTAGAGGCCGACGAGCATCGAGAAGAACCAACCGTTGGCCTCCGAGGTTCGAGAAGAGGTCGAACAGAGGCTCATACGGGACGACGGCTGGTATGCAGATCAGGCCCGTGAAGCTGCCTCTTTGCGCGTCCCTCTGACAAAGGGGAAGTACGCCAGAAACCGACCAGCCCCACCGTCTCAAACCTGACCGAACACACCTTGGCAACCCAACGACCCCCAGGCGACGATTGTCCGGGGATGACAGCGGGGTCTTAACCGGTTGCCGTGCTCGCGGCGGACGTCCAGCGTCTCGGCGGAGCGCGCGGGCCTCGGCGTGAGGCTTGGGTGCGTTGCAGGTGGTCGAGGATGCCGTCGATCACTTTGGGGTCGGTGATGAACGCAACTATATTTGGCAAAGTGGCTCCCTGATCCGAGCACTGCTAACTTGTCGCAATAGAGAGTGGACAAATGAAGGATCGACAAGAGGAAACGGGCAGATAGTTGCGGAGAAAGGAATTAGAAGAATGAGTGCTAGCGCCCTCGGCAAAGTGCTTCTGACCATGGCTGAGGCCGAAGGGGTAACGGACAGGTGACACAGTGGGATCAGCGGGTCGTGGAACGACTCATTCCTGCCAAGCATGGAGGCTCTACTATGGTGAAAGACCGGCGGCTGTGCGTCCTAATCTCGGTTCTGTTTGCCGGAATCGTCTCACCGATCCAAGCCCAACGACTCGGCTATCCACCGGAGGAGTTCATCGCCCGACGTGAGGTGCTGTGCGAGCGGCTAGCACACGGCACCGTCTTGATGTTCGGCAACACCATGCCTGCCCTCGCAGCACGAAACCACCAGGACCACGACTTCTACTACTTGACCGGAAACGAAGACCTCAACAGCGTCCTGGTCATGAACGTGGAGACCAGGCAAGCCTATCTCTTCCTTCCCAAACAAGGCCCGGGTGAGATTCGCTCCGACGGAGAGAACTGGCTGGAAGATCCCGAAGCTGCCGACAAGTGGGGCTTCGAGTCGATCGAGCCGCTCTACACGCTCAACGAGTTCCTGGCACGAAGAAGAGACTACACCAAAACGCCAACCATCTGGGTACGGCTTTCAGAGCGAGACGAGATCAGTCAGAGTCGGAGCAACAAGGCGGTGAACCTCGCCCGGCAGTCGATGAACTTGTGGTCCGCGCGGCCTTCTGAAGGCGCGTTCCGAGTCGAGATGCTGCGGCGCCATTATCCGTTCTACGAGCTGAAAGACATCTCGCCGCACATTGATCGAATGCGCGTGATCAAGACCGCATGGGAAATCGAGATCCTGAAGCTGAACGGTCGGATTGCAGCAGAGGCCGTCAACCGGGCGATGGCCGTCACCGAGCCGGGTCGATTCGAGTACGAGATCGAAGCAGAGGCGACTTACCATCATGTCAGGAACGGTGTGCAACGCGCCGGCTACGGTGCCATCGTCGGTTCAGGGTCAAACAGCAACATCTGGCACTACCGTGACAACGGGAAGCGAGTGGAAGCGGGCGAGATGGTCGTGATGGACTACGGCGGCTCCCTCGACTACATGATCATCGACATCACCCGCACATGGCCGGTGTCCGGCGAGTTCGACGAGCTGCAGTTGCGTGCCTACCGGTGCGCGTTGGAAGCTCTCAAGGCCATCACTGCGGAGATGCGTCCCGGTGCAACGCGAGAAGGGATCCGTGAGATCACCCGGGAGATTTACAGACGGCACGGGTTCGAGGATCAGAGAGCTCCCAGTGCAGGCCATTTCGTGGGCATGTCCGTGCACGATGTAGGGGACGCTTCACTTCCGCTGGAAGCGGGGATGGTCATCGCCGTCGAGCCGATCATTGAGATCAAGGAAGAGAACCTCCACGTGAGAATCGAGGATACGATTCTGGTGACCGAAGGAGAGCCCGTCGTCCTGACCGAGGCCTCACCCAAAGAGGTCGATGAGCTGCTCGCCCTCATGAAAGAGGCGAGCCAAGCGCGGGGCCGTCCGAATCGCTGACGCAACGAGGTATGGGATCTCATCCGAGGGGAAGTGGCAGAAAGCAATAGAGGCACAAAAGGGAGCATGGGAAAGGCTGGTCAGTGGGGCTTCTATGATTTGCTTTGGGGGGAGTACATTTTTTTGCGGGACTGGCCGCTGGATACGCATTTGGCGAGGAACTGGAACAATCTGAGATCTTTCGTGACTAGCGATAACGGTAGAGAGCTCATCGGCATGCAGCGGCTTTCTCCCACGAGTTCAGGCAGTCGTGCTGTGTCCCACAGCGTTCTGCGACAATCCGTACCGTGCGACCCGGTTTTTGGCACCGGATCTCCCCTCCCACTTCCCATGATGCGCCGGGGACTCGACCGCCGCAGATCAACGCAGAAACGCGCTGATCAATCTGCGAAGATCTGCGGCTACGGAGGGCCGGGGACTCTGCTCGCGCACGGCGGTTTTCAAGTTCTCCAGAACGTTTTGCGTCTAGTTGCGTCTGGCTCTAACGTTTTGCGTCTAGTTGCGTCTGGCTCTATCTGACCACTTTTCTTGAGAAAAACAACCTGACCTTTTGCGTCTGACCCCGTCTGGTTGCGTCTGGCTGCGGGTCTATGTGCCCAAGAATGTGCCCAATGTCGTACAGGTCAGGGCTCGCAGCTCGTGGCTCCTAGTTCAGTTCCCCACCCTCGCCTTCAACTCCTCGAACCAGTTCAACACCACCAGGAACCGCGTTTGCGATGGCTCCCCGCCAGCCGTCGCCGCGCCGCTTTCGTCCTCCACCGTAACGAGGAACCGCTCGCCGTCCGGGTGAACGTCCCAGTTGCCGAAGTTGGACCCGAAATTCATCGCCAGGACTAACTCGGGTTGGCGCACCGCGACGGCCGGGTCGCGCTCGATCGCCACGGAAAACAGGGAATCGTCTACCGCCCCGTCCTTCCAGTAGTACAACGTGTTCCCATCGGGCGACCAGCGCGGCGCCCGAGCGCCTCCGAACGTCACTCGCCGCTTGCCGGCCGGAACCGGAAAGTCGTTGAGCCATACTTCAACTGTCCCGGTTTCGTTCGACTCATAGGCGGCCAATGCTCCGTCCGGCGAGACAGTCGCGCCGGATTCCTGCCACGGAGCCTCGAGATACGCCTCCGGGTCCCCTCCGCCCGACACCGAGTACGTCCAGATATCCTGGGTGCCTGCCTCCGTGGACCCGAAGACGATGACATCATCTTCCAGCCAGTGGCTCGGTCGCTGGTCACGCGGCCGCGAAAGAACGGGCTCGGCGCCCGAGCTGTTGTCGGCGGGTTTGACGTAGAGGTCATCGGCATCCGCGCCGTCGCGCTCCGAACGGAACAGGATCCGCTTTCCGTCCGGCGACCACACCGGACTGTCGTTGTCGCCCTCGAAGGTGATCTGGGGGTTCGTGCCGGTAAGGAGATCGTAGGTGTAGATGTTGCTTTCGTTGACGCCCAGGGGGCCAAAATCGTACGCGATCGTGCGACCATCCGGCGAAAATCTCGGTTCGTCCACAGCGCCGGCCGGGTGGCGCACCGTATCTGCCACCTCCTGGCCATCGACGATCAGCAGGCGGCGCCGTGCTCCGCCCCCGGACCCTAGGCCGGCGTCGCCTTCGTGGTGCACGAGGGTCCCGTTACGGGCCACGGCATAGCCTCGCCAGCCGATGCCGGACGCGACTCGATTCAGTACGCGCTGGGGGGGCCCGGTCACCTGTCTACCGTCCAGATCGAACGGGACGACAAAGAGCCCTCCACTCGCCGGTACGTAGAGAATGTGCCCGGATTCGACATACGTGGGATGCGCGCCGTCGGCGATGATCACCCACGTCGAGTCGGATGCAAAATCGTGGAACTGGATGCCACCCGCCCTCGAGCTGAGCAAACCGGAGCCGTCCGGCAGCACGTACGGGCGGCGGCTCCCCACGGAGGGCACCGGCACGGGTGCGCCACCCTCCGCCGGGATCACGTGTGTTCCCCAGTGCGGGTTTTGCGGGTTGATGGCATCGTCGTCCACCAGCGTCAGCAGTCCGCCCCCCGCCACGGCGACCCGCACCAGGGTGGCCTCCGCGGCGTCGCGGAACACGATCCATTCGTTGTCAGGAGAAAAGGCGGGTTTCCGGCCGTTCTCGGTGCCCGGCACTTTGTTGAAGTCCGCCTCTCCTCGGCGGCGCAGGTAGATCGCCGCTTCACCGTCGAGGGTGCCCGACACCGCGAACATGGATCCGTCCGCCGACACGGCGATGTCTTCGCTGGCGGCGAGCACGATCGATCCGAGGCTCAGATCGAGCCGTGTAATCGGGGGCGCCGACGGTGAACGCATCCAGCCGATCGCCGCCATCACCAGTGCAACCGCCGCTAGCGCGGACGTCGTGATCGCCACGGGCTTCCACTGAGCACTTGCCGGCGCACTCGCCGTATCCACCTGCGCGGTAGGCAACGTGAATCCCGGGTTCGTCAATGCTTCCGCGAACGCCCTGGCACTGTCGAACCGATCCGCCGCCAACTTCTCCAACGACTTCGCGACCGCAGCCGCAACGTGCGGCGGCACAGACTTCCGCAACTCAGTGACCGGACGCGCCTCGTCGGTGACGATCTTCATGATGATCTGCTGCGCCGAGGAACCGACATGCGGTGGGCTCCCCGTCAACATCTCGTAGAGCACGCTGCCAAGGGAGTAGATGTCGGCGCGATTGGTGAGATCCTTCTCCGCCGTCGCCTGTTCGGGACTCATGTAATGCGGTGTGCCGAGGCTCAGTCCCGTCTCCGTCATGCGCCCGCCGGCTGCCGCACTCACCGCCAGCGCGATACCGAAGTCCGCCACCATCGGTCTGCCGTTGTACAGCAGGATGTTTTCCGGTTTGATGTCGCGATGGATGACGTTCTCGCCGTGGGCGTGGTTGAGGGCGTCCGCGATCTCGGTCGTGATCTTCACCGCCTCGTCGATGCCGAGTTGGGTCTCGCGGTTGAGCTTGTCCCGCAGCGTCTCGCCGTCGATGAACGGCATGACATAATAAAGGAAAGAGTCCGCCTCGCCCGAATCAAACAGCGGTAGGATATGCGGGTGTTGGAGATTGGCGGTGGTGGTGATCTCCTGCACGAAGCGTTCGGCTCCGAGTACCGCAGCGAGTTCGGGTCGCAGGACCTTGACCGCCACCTTGCGTTTGTGCCTCAGATCCTCGGCGAGGTAGACGTTGGCCATACCGCCTTCGCCGAGGTGGCGCTCGATCCGGTAGCGGTCGGCGAGGGCAGTCGTGAGGCGGGCGGTATTCTCTGGCATCGAGCTAAGATGGACTGTTTATGGGGGTTTGGCGAGTAGGGGCCGCGGAGGACCGCGGACTCGACGCGAACTGAGCGAGCTCGCGTGAGTGAGCGACCCGAAGTGAGCGGATTGAGGAGCGCGTTAGCGCTCCGAAAATCAACCTCGATGCGCTCGCGCGCGGCGGTTTTCAAGTTCTCCAGAACGTTTTGCGTCTGGTTGCGTGTGGCTCTATCTGACCACTTTTCTTGAGAAAAACACCGGGACCTTTTGCGTGTGACCCCGTCTGTTTGCGTCTGTCTGCGGGTGCATGTGCCCAAGAATGTGCCCACGGACCTGGCGCACCCGGGCCACCCTTGCGGCCCAGTGAACCTTTCTTCATAATCCCGTCCTGGACGGTGGCCTATGCTGGACCGCCGCCGCACTGACGCCCCCGTAGGACAATGTCGCCGCATCCTGTGAGAGAGGACCGGACGATGAAACAACACGCCTTTTTGGTCGTTGGAACTCAATCACAACGCCACCATGACGCGTGGGCAGACTCGCAATGACGTACGCTATATGACGGATTAGGAAAGGATCGGCGACATGGCTAATCAATGGCTATTCAAGAGCGAAACTTACGACAACTGCAATTGCGCTGTGAATTGTGGTTGCCAATTCAACTTGCCGAGCACCTACGGCTATTGTCAGTCGGCCTTCGTCGGTAACATCGTTGAAGGTCATTTCAACGATACGCCACTCGCGGGGCTGAATTGGGCGGGGCTGTACAAGTGGCCTGGCGAAATCGCGGAGGGAAATGGCAAACGCCAGATTGTCATCGACGAACGTGCAGATGAAGCTCAACGGGTCGCCCTTGAGACAATTATCTCAGGCGAGGCATGCGAACCACTGAGCAATTTGTTCTCCGTATTCGCGTCTACATGCTCGGAATTTTGTGAAACTTTGTTCCTGCCGATTGGTCTCGAAGCGAACTTCGAACTCAGAACCGCAAGAGTTGATATACCGGGCATCATGAGAAGCAGCGGCAAACCGATAATCAACGGGTTCAATGGCCAACCGTTCCACGTTGCACTGGCACGTCCTGTTGGCAGTTTCGAGTTTACCTACGCAGAAATCGGACTAGGTACGACCTCGGTGACGGGCGATATGGAGATGGAGTTCGAAGATTCATGGGCCCATTTTTGCGTTCACCACTTCAATCAGGATGGGCTGATCCGCGAAAGATCAAGGCTCACAGCATGGCTTGGCGCGTGACCTCCGAAAGGGGTCGGTTTCGACGTGGCGCAGACAGGCCATACCCCGAATTCGGGGAACATGATCGGGTGAAAAGGGATGACGGTGCCCGTCGGCGCCACACTTGAGGCAGCGGTCAGGCGCGATCGTCTGGTCGTCATTACCGCGCTTACTGCGGTTATCGCTCTGTCGTGGGCGTATCTGCTGGCCGGCGCCGGCATGGGCATGTCGGCGTTAGAGATGACCCGCATGTCGCAGCTCGGGATGGCAGGGGGCATGTCCGAAGGGGGCATCATGGCCGGCATGACGATGATGACGCCCGCGGTCTGGACTCCCGGCTATGCAGTCCTGATGCTCTTCATGTGGTGGGTCATGATGGTGGCGATGATGCTGCCCAGCGCGGCGCCGATGATCCTTTTATTCGCGACGGTCAATCGCAAGCAGCGCGAAACCGGCCATCCCCATGTCG